>DXEU01000184.1 GCA_019114845.1 Candidatus Lachnoclostridium stercoripullorum
CCGCCTGGCGGACAAAGAGCTCATACCGGTCCAGAAAAAGCTCCTCAAAGCAGTCGCCGCAGAAAAGGGCCAGCTGGCGGCCATCCCGGTGCAGAAGCCAGACGGAGCTGTCCCCGTTGATCTGGGAGATCAGTCTCTCCTCCCAGCGTTCTTCCCGGCCCGCCGTCCCCCGCCCCATCTGCCTCTCCATGACCGCGCTGGAAAATGGCAGAAATACATGTCTGGAAGGCCAGATGAGGGTCATGGTCCACCCGCCCGCAGGCAGGGAGGCAAAATCCTCCATCTCACAGGCATAGCGCACGTCCGCCCACTGCTCCCTCAGGATTTTCTCCAGGCGGGCCTGTTCCCGGCAATCTGCGGCCGGCTCTCTGTTTTCAAAGGTCTCCAGAACCGGCCAAAGCTTGGCTGACCGGGCCGGCAGCACCGCCCGGCGCACACGGGTCCCCTGGGCCCCGTCCGCCAGCCAGCCCAGGTGATCCTGGTGCAGGTGGGTCTGGATCATCAGATCCAGCTGATCCACTCCCCTTTCCTCCAGATAATAGGAGAGAGGAGCTCCCGGCCAAAGCCTGCTCCCCCCGTCAATGAGTATATATGTGGTCTGTCCCCCCTCCTCGAGCTCTGTCAGAAAACAGTCCGCCTGGCCGAAGGGAAAGGCGTAAATTCCGCTCATCGTCCCTCCCCCTCCTCCCCATAGGGAATCAGCTCATACTCCCTGCTCTTTAGGAGCGCGGTCAAGTCATCATTTTCCGCCAGGGGGCGGTCGGTGAGAATCCCCGTTCTCCCCACATCCTCCGGCCGGTGGCTGTCGCTCCCGGCGGTGGGGATCAGCCAGGGATGAAGGCAGAGACTCCTCTGGGTCAGCCCGTTCTGATTGTGGTGCCTGGGGCTGGAGTTGACGGCTTCATAGCCGTGGAGGAGATGGAAGTCCGCCGGCGAGGATTCCCCCGCCCGGTTGGGGTGAGCCTGTATGATCAGCAGCCGATCCCTGTATTCTCCGTAAAATTCCCGCAAATTCATGGAGACCCAGCGCTCTGCCTCGCCGAAAATCATCTCCTCCGTCACTCCGTAGAGCAGGTAGTCGTTGGCGTCTGAGAGAAACCGCAGTTCCACCCCCAGTCCCACCGAGAGCCTGCGCTCCCAGCGCTTTGCCTTCCGGTAGGGGGCGAGAAAGGTCTCCGCCCTCTCCTGCCAGCTCATCCCCGCCGTGGCCTCCAAAAAGTCCCTGTGGAGGTGGTTGGTCAGCCATATTCCGTCGTACCCCGCCCTCTCATAGGCCTCCCCCATCTCCTCTATGGTCATGCGGCCGCATGGGCTCACCTCCCTCGTGTGCACGTGGAGGTCGTACTTCCACACGCGGTCCGCGTCAAGCAAATTGAATGCCATACTCCATTCCTTCCCTGCAGTCCGCCATGCCTCCGGCCAGCACCTGAACCACATTTCCATCGTCCATATTCATGATCACCTTGGTGTTGAAGCCCTGATACTCCACTTCCTTCACCTTTCCCGTAAAGCGGGACTGATCCTTTGCCACCAGGCGGACCGCGTCCGCCTTCACCGGATAGAGCTGATCCTCGTGGAAGCTGTCGGGGATACCAGCCCCGTTCACCGTCTGGCCGGAGCCGCAGATAAACTGGTCTCCCTCCCATTTTCCCCGGATCAGATTGCTCTGCCCCACAAACTGGGCCACGAACGCGTTGGCCGGATGGGCGAAGATCTCCTTGGGAGAGCCGATCTGCTGGATCTCCCCCTGGCTCATGACCACAATCCGATCCGCCATTCCCAGGGCCTCCGCCTGGTCGTGGGTCACGTAGAGGACGGTGCCTCCCACCTCCCTGTGCAGGCGGCTGATCTCCCGGCGCATCTCGATTTTCAGGGCGGCATCCAGGTTGGACAGCGGCTCATCCATCAGGAGAAGGGCCGGCTCGTTGGCCAGCGCCCTGGCGATGGCCACCCTCTGCTTCTGGCCTCCGGAGAGCTCCGACGGATAGCGGTTCTCCAGTTTTTCCATGCCCACCAGCCTGAGCATGGCTCTGGCCCGCTCCTGTCTCTGGGCGTCCGTCTTAAATTTGGAGAACCGGCTGTACTGCATGGGGAACATCACCTGCTGCAGCACCGTCATGTGGGGCCAAAGGGCGTAGGACTGGAACACCATGCCGATATTTCTCTTGTTCGGCTCCAGAATCTCCTGGGAATCGGCGATCTTCACCCCATCCATGGTGATGGTCCCGCCGGTGGGCTTCAGAAAGCCGGCCAGCAGGCGCAGCAGGGTGGTCTTCCCGCACCCGGACGGTCCCAGGATGGCGATGAATTCTCCCTGGCGAATCTCCAGGTTCACATCCCGCAGAGCCTGATAGTCCTGAAAGGTCATATTTAAATGTTCGATTACTGTTGACATTATATCCTCCTTATCCTGCCGCAGCCCTGCTCTTTCCCCTTCTCACCCCCATGGAGAGAAGCTTGATGCCCCCGGCGGCGACCAGAAGGCAGAGCAATATGAGGCTGGAGTACGCGGACGCCAGATTGGACATCCCCGCAGACGTAAAGTTAAAGATCACCACTCCCACGGTCTCCGACCCGCCGGACCAGAGAAGGCTGGAGGTGGTCAGCTCCATCAGGCTGCTGATGATCACCATCCCCAGCCCGGAGGCGATGGGCCCGGAGGTCAGGGGCAGGATCACCCTCTGCCATTTGGCCCGATTGCCCGCACCGCAGGCGGAGGCCGCCTCCTCCATGGAGCCGTCCAGCTGGGCGAACGCCGTGTTGGACGAGCGCAGGATCACCGATGTAAAGCGGATCACATAGGCCAGCAGGAGAATCCAGATGGTGCCGTAGATGGTGACGCCGTGAAACGACCGGGCATAGGTGAGGATCAGGGACAGTCCCAGGATAATTCCCGGAATGGAGTAGGGAAAGGTCACCATGCTCTGAACCTTCCTCGCGATGGCAGAATGCCTTCTCTCCGCGAAATAGGACACCGACACGCCGATCCCCCCGCAGATCAGTGCCGTGCCCCCAGCCAGAAGCACGCTGTTTTTCAGGCCGTTTAAGCACTTGGAATTGTGCAGCACCTTGTCAAAATTGGCGAAGCTGGCTGTGGCCGGGGAGAATGCCACCCCCTTGGCCTTGGTCATCGCCGACCCCGCCAGGGTGAGGAAGGGGATGATATTGACGATCAGGATGAAGAGTCCCACCGCCGCCAGCAGCAGGTATTTCCAATTGCCCAAAAACAGCCTGGGGGACATATCCTCCTTCTCACAGCCGGCCACCTGGGCGTTCTCCGCCATTTTCCTGGAGAGCAGGATGATGGCCACCGCCACGATGGAGAGGATGATGGCCTTCACGGCTGACACCGCAAAGCTGCTGTCCGTCACGGAGATGATGGTCTTGTAGATATCCGTGCTCAGCACCTGGATGTTGGCCGGAATGCCGATGAAGGCCACGATTCCGAAGTTGTCCAGGCAGGAGAGGAAGACCAGCAGCATGGCGTTGGCCAGAGTCCCCTTGGTGATGGGGAGGGAAACCTTCCAGAACCTCTTCCACCAGCCGCAGCCGGAGATATCCGCCGCCTGCTCCAGCTCCCTGGGAATCTTGCGGAAATGGCTCAGGCACAGCAGGTAAACCATGGGGTACTGGCACACTGCGAACATGAGGATGATTCCCCCGTAGGAATACAGCTCAAAATGCGTCAGTTTATAGAAAATGCTGCTCTTTAAAAACATCTGCATCCAGGCCAGGGTCACAATATAGGACGGGATCACCAGGGGCAGAAGCAGCAGCGTGTGAATGATTTTCTTAAAGGGCAGATCCGTGTATGCCATGATGTAGGCGAAGCACACACCGAAGGCCGTGGTCAGCAGGGTGGCACAGCTGTTGATGAACACAGAATTGAGGATCACCTTCCCAAAACCCGGATCTGTGAGAACCTGGGTGAAATTTGCCAGGGTAAATCCCCCGTCCGGATTCATAAAGGCTTCCCGGAACAGGTAGAGAAGCGGCCACAGAAAGATCATGAAGGCCGCCGCAGCCCCTGCGAGTCCCCAGAAGGGGATCCGCAGGCGTTTTTCCGCTTTCAAAGCTATGGCATTCATAGGTACGCTCCTCACTGATTGTACATCTGGTCAAATTTGGCCTTGTCGTCTTCCTTGGTGGCGTACAGCTCCTTGGGATCGCTGGAGAGAATCTTGCGCTCCGCGATGCTGGGCATGCCGGCCACCGGCTCCACGTCCTTTCTGGGAGCGGTCTTAAAATAGTTCTCCGCGGCAAACTCCCTCACTTCCTTGGAGAGCATGAAGTCCATGAAAATCTTGGCCGCCTCCTCGTTCTCCGTGCCGTTTACCAGGGCGATGGGATCGCAGATGGAGGAGCAGCCCTCCTCCGGGTACACGAAGGCGATGGGGGAGCCGTTGTTGATGGCCACATAGGAGTCGGTGTCCAGCACCATGCCGTAGGCCTTCTCCCCGTTTGCCACCGCGTCGATCACTCCGCCGTTTCCATTCACCACCTGCATCTCATTGTCCTTCATATCCTGGTAGAAATCCCATCCCAGATCCTCCATTCTGGTGTACACGCCCAGATTGTAGGCCGCCGTGCCGGAATACAGGGGGCTGGGCATCACGCAGTTGCCCTTGTTGGCGGGATCGGTGAAGACGGTGAGGGAAGTGGGAGCCTCCGTCACCATGTCGGTGTTGTAGATGATGCCGGTGGATCCCACAGCCGTCCCGTAGTACATGTGATCCGGATCCACAAAGTCCTCATACATCTGGTCAATCTCCGGGTAGTCGTACTGCATCAGCAGGCCGTTCTCCTTCAGCATCTCGAAGGTGGGGGTGTCCGCCAGCATGATCACGTCGCACTGCACTCCGCTGGATTTCTCCTCGGTCATGATCTTGCTCACGACCTCCTCCGTTCCGCTGCGGTAGTATTCAAAAGAAATATTGGGGTATTTTTCCTGGAACATGGCCGCGATGTCCGTCATATAGTCGTCGCTGGACGATGTGTACAGCATGACGGATCCGCTGACCTCGCTGCCGTCCTCCGCCCCGGAAGAGCTCTCCTCCGCCGAGGTGTCCCCCGCTGCCTGGGTGTCTTTGGTCTCCGCTGCGGTGGTCGTGGTCTCCTGGGATGCGCCGCAGCCGGCCATCGCCAGCGCTGTCATAGCTGCCGTCAGAACTGCCAATTTCCTTTTCATGTTTTCCTCCTCATTCGCTTACTTCTCTCGTAAGGCTCAGATCAATAATGTCCGTGTTCAGATAGTCGATGGAGTAGAAGATTTTCCTTCCCTCTGCATCGCAGTGAAGCTGATTCAAGACCACCATGGAGCTCTGAAGAAATCGCTCTGCCAGCCTGTCCCACCTGTTTTTTAAGTTGACGCCCAGGATCCTGGTCTCGGCGCGGTGGATTTCGATTCCGCACTTCTCCGAGAGAGCAGAGAACAGTCGTCCCTCCACACCGGCGTCAAAATGGTCTCCCACATATTTTTCCGGAAAAACATTGCAGGAAAACGCCACCGGAATCCGGTCTGCCTCTCTTCCGCGCATCATCACCACCACCCGCTCTCCGGGTTCCAGGTCCAGCCGGGCCGCCATCTCCTCGTCGGCGGGCAGATGTCTCAGGCGATACCAGATACTGCTGGGAACATAGCCTGCCGTCCGAATCATCTCGCCGATGGAGTTTAATCGGAGCAGGGGATTGTCAAGGGCCATTGACCTGGCCTTCACATAGCTGCCGGAGCCATTTTTCTTCACTATCATGCCCTTCTCCTGGAGCAGATTCAGCGTCTCACGCACCGTGGAACGCCCCACCCCGTACATGCGGGCCAATTCGATCTCTCCCGGCAGCTTGTCCCCCACCTCCCACTCTCCTCTGTCGATTTTTTCTTCCAGGCATTCCGCCAGTTCCTCGTATCTCTTTTTCTTCATATTGCCCTCCAAGCTGTCTGACAGCTTACACTGATACATTACCCCAAGCCGCCCCCGGAAAACCACCTGCTTTTGGTAAACCTTTGAGAAAGATCCTGTAAAGGGACCAGCGGGAATTGTAAAATATGTTACACATTTGCGCTGCAAAGACAAAACGCCGCAGGGCTGCCTGTCACACAGGCGCCTGCGGCGCATACCGTTTCTCTATGCAGTTTCGCTGAATCCGCTCTCCCCGGGCGGAAATGCTTCCCCCGGATGAACACGCTTCCCCGGGTCTGTCCGTCAGCGGCAGACAAACCGGTAGGTGGTCACGGAGCGAAATTCCTTTCCCTCCGGGAGCACCGTGGTGGGGAAGTTGGGGTGGTTCAAAGTGTCGGGGTAGGCCTGGGTCTCAAAGCAGTACCCAGCCCGCTTGTCGTAGGCGGCCCCGCCCTTGCCCGGCTTCTCCCCGTCGATGTAGTTGCCGGTGTAGAACTGGACGCCCGGGCGGTCGGTGTACACCTCCACCCCGATGCCGCTCTCCTCGCAGGCGGCCTCCGCCGCCAGGCGGACCGTGCCGTCCCAGTCCCGGATCACATAATTGTGGTCGTAGCCGGCGGCCTGGGTCAGCTGCTCATAGTCGGCGCCGATCTCCCGCCCGATCTCCTTCCACTCCCTGAAGTCCATGGGCGTGCCCGCCACCGGGCGGATCTCCCCCGTGGGGATGGACACCGCGTCCGTGGGGGTGAAGGCGTCCGCCAGGATGCGCACCTTCTGGTCCATGATCTTCCCTGTCTCCTGACCCGCCAGGTTGAAATACACATGGTTGGTGAAATTGGCCACCGTGGTCTTCGTGGCCACCATGGCGTAGGAGATGGTGACCCCGTCGTCCTCGTCCAGGGTATAGCGGACCTCGATCCTGGCCTTCCCCGGGAACCCCTGATCCCCGTCCTCGCTCCACAGGGAGAACTGGGCGTAGCTGCCGGACTCGTCGGCCCCGGCCGACGCCTCCCAGATCCGGTTCCGGTACACGTCCGGGCCGCTGTGGAGGTTGTTGGGGCCGTTGTTCACCGCCAGCTGGTATTCCTTCCCCTCCAGGGTGAAATGCCCACCGGCGATGCGGTTGGCGTTGCGCCCCACCACCGCGCCGAAAAATGCGGCGTCCGTGAGATAGGATTCCGGCTGATCATAGCCCAGAATCACGTCCCGCTTGTTCCCATATCTGTCTCTCACCGCCATCCGGTTCCAGATGGCTCCCAGATCCAGCAGGGTGCACTCCGTCCCCCGGCTGTTCACCAGGGTGTAGGCGTACACCGGGCTGCCGTCCGGCATGGTTCCAAAAAGAGTCTTGCTGTAAGCCATATTCTTCGCGTCCTCCGCTTATTTTGCTGTCTATTTTGCCGTGATGTACTCCTGGGCTGTGAGGAGTTCTGCGCAGAGAATGGCTCCGCCGGCGGCTCCCCGCACCGTGTTGTGGGACAGGCCCACGAACTTCCAGTCGTACACCGTGTCCTCCCTCAGGCGGCCGATGGAGATGCCCATGCCCCTCTCAAAGTCCACGTCCAGCTTCACCTGGGGGCGGTTGTCCTCCTCCATGTACTGGATGAACTGGGCGGGGGCGCTGGGGAGATGAAGCTCCTGGGGAAGTCCTTTAAAGCTCACCAGCTTCTCCACCAGCTGCTCCTTGGTCACTTTCTTGCGGAACTTGACAAACACAGCTGCCGTGTGGCCGTCCAGCACGGGCACGCGGATGCACTGGCAGGTGATCACCGGCTCTGCGGCCTTTGTGATCTGGCCGTTCTCCACCTTTCCCAGAATTCTCAGAGGCTCCTGCTCGCTCTTCTCCTCCTCGCCGCCGATGTAGGGGATGATGTTCTCCACCATCTCCGGCCAGTCCTTGAAGGTCTTGCCGGCGCCGGAGATGGCCTGGTAGGTGGTGGCCACCACCTCGTAGGGCTCAAACTCCCGCCAGGCGGCCAGGGCCGGGGCGTAGCTCTGGATGGAGCAGTTGGGCTTCACGGCGATGAAGCCCCTCTCCGTCCCCAGACGCTTTCTCTGGTCGGTGATGACCGCAAAGTGCTCCGGGTTCACCTCCGGAATCACCATGGGCACGTCCGGCGTCCAGCGGTGCGCGCTGTTGTTGGACACCACGGGGGTCTCCGTCTTCGCGTAGGCCTCCTCGATGGCCCGGATCTCGTCCTTGGTCATGTCCACGGCGCTGAAGACAAAGTCCACGGTGGCAGCCACCTGCTCCACCTGGTTTACATCCATCACCGTCAGCTTCTTCACCGCCTCCGGCATGGGGGTGGTCATCTTCCAGCGGCCCGCCACGGCCTCCTCGTAGGTCTTGCCGGCGGAGCGGGGGCTGGCCGCCACCGTCACCACCTCATACCAGGGGTGATTCTCCAACAGGGATATAAAACGCTGGCCCACCATGCCGGTGGCACCCAGCACGCCAACTCTCAGCTTTCTCTCCATAGTCATTCTCCTCTTTTTCGTCCCGTGGACATTTTTCTCCTATCCTATACCACAGATGGGAAAAATTCAAGTCTTTTTTCTCATCTGCGCACAAATGTATGCACAAGGCGCACGCCCCCGGAGGGACGTGCGCCTGAATGAAGCGGATATTAGGCCAGGGACAGGGCCACCTCCATCATGTCGGTGAAGCTCTCCTGTCTCTCCTTGGCGGTCATGGCCTCCCCGGTGATGTCGGAGTCGGAGATGGTCACGATGCACAGGGCGTTGACGCCGGCTGCCGCCGCGTTGCTGTAGAGGGCAGCGGACTCCATCTCCACCGCCAGCACGCCCATGTCGCTCCAGGAGGTGCCGATCTGGGGCATATCCGGGGTATAGAACATGTCGGAGCAGAGCAGGTTGCCCACGTGGAAGCGCAGGTTCTTCTCCCTGGCGGCCGCCACGGCCTTCTCCAGCAGCTCAAAGCTGCAGATGCAGGAATAGTCCCCCGGCAGGCGGAACTGTCTCACATAGTTGGATGTGGTGCAGGACCCCATGCCGAATACCAGGTCCTTGACCTTTACGTTGGGGTTTAAGGCTCCCGCGGAACCGATGCGGATCAGGTTCTTGCAGCCGTACCCGTGGATCAGCTCATAGGAGTAGATGCCGATGGACGGGCAGCCCATGCCGGTTCCCATGACGGACACTCTCTTGCCCTGATAGGTTCCGGTGTAGCCGAAGATGTTTCTCACGGCGTTGAACTGCACCGGATTCTCCAGGAAGTTCTCGGCGATGAATTTGGCTCTCAAAGGATCGCCCGGCAACAGCACGGTCTCCGCGATGTCTCCTACTTTTGCCTCCATGTGGGGTGTGGGAATTGTCAGTGTTGGCATAAATTGTTCCTCCTTCTCCTTTGCTCCGGGCCGGCCTACAGCCGCACCCGCGTTCCTTTTCCGTCTCTCTTTCCGATCTTCAGCCGGTTTAAGTGGACGTCTTTACCTTTATATTCTACTACAGGATTGTCTCCTGTGAAATAGACTTTTTCTAATTTTTCTCCGTCGGCTAAGCGGATGCCCCTGACGCCCCGGGACGCCTTCTTCATAGCGGGGATCTCCTCCGCCGGGAAGCGCAGGAAAATGCCTCCGTCGGTCTGCAGCACCACATCCCCCTCGCCGGAGAGAGGCTTCACCGCCGCCAGGCGGTCTCCCTCCTGGAGCTTGGTGGAGGCCACAGTGCGGTTGTTGGTGGCAAACTCCTCCCCGCTCACCAGCTTCACCATGGCGTCCCTGGTGGCAAAGAGGAGGGTCTGGCCGTAGAGCCGCCCCGCGTTGGTGAGATAGAGGATCTCCTCCTTGGTGCCGTCGTATTTGCTCAGGTTGTCGATGGGCACGCCCTTGTCCCGCAGTTTCCCCGCCGGGACGTCGGACAGCTTCACCTGGTGCATATTTCCCCCGTCGGTGAACAGGCAGATGCGGTCGGAGCTCATGCACTCCACCACGTGGACATTTTCACTGTCCACCGTCTCCCGGTTTCTCTCGTAGGTTCCCCGGTCCAGGGTCTTGCAGTAGCCGAAGCGGTCCATGACGAAGACGGCGGGCACGTCCGCCGCCGGCGCCTCCGTGTAGGCCACGTCCTTGCCGTCCTCGATGGCCGTGCGCCTGGGGGCGGCAAATTCTTCCTTGATGGCCAGGAGATCCTCCTTGATCACCTGGTCCATGACCTTTCGGCTCTTTAAGATCTTCTGGTAGCGGTCAATCTTCTTCAAGGTCTCCCTGTGCTCCTTCTCCAGGGCCAGGATCTCCAGGCCGATGAGCTTGTACATGCGCATCTCCAGGATGGCCGTGGCCTGGCGCTCGGAGAAGCACAGCCTCCTGGCGTCCTCCTCAAAGCCCGGGGTTCTAAAGTGGATGTTGGAGATGTCCCCGTTCACCAGGCAGGCCTTGGCGTCCTTTAAGTTCTTGGATCCCCGCAGCACGGCGATGATCAGGTCGATGATGTCGCAGGCCCGGATCAGTCCCTCCTGGATCTCCTTTTTCTCCACCTCTTTCTCCAGGAGAGCCTGGTACTTTCTGGTGGCGTTCTCGTACTGGAAATCCAGATAATTTTTCAAAATCCCCTTCAGGTTCAGGGTCTCCGGCCTGCCGTCCACGATGGCCAGCATGTTGACCCCGTAGGTGTCCTCCAGCTTGGTCTTCTTGTAGAGGATGGCCTTGATCTTCTCCACATCGGCGTCCTTTTTTAACTCCAGCACGATGCGGATTCCCTCTTTGCTGGACTGGTTGGAGATGTCCACCACGTCCGTCAGCTTCTTGCTCTCCACCAGGTCCGCCACGTCCGTCAGGAACTTGTTGATGCCGGCCCCCACCATGGTGTAGGGGATCTCGGTGATCACCAGCTTGTCCCGGTCCGCCCTCCGCTTGCCCAGCTCCACCTCCATGCGGCCCCGCATCTTCAGCTTGCCGGAGCCGGTCTCATAGATGGCGGGAAGCTCACTCTTGTTGGCGATAATGCCCCCGGTGGGGAAGTCCGGCCCCGGAATCTTCTCCATCAGCTCCGCCGTGGTGATGTCCCGGTTGTCGATGTAGGCCAGAACCCCGTCGATCACCTCCCCCAGGTTGTGGGAGGGGATGCTGGTGCTCATGCCCACGGCGATTCCCTCCGCGCCGTTTACCAGGAGGTTGGGCACCCGCACGGGGAGCACCTCCGGCTCCTTGTCCGTCTCGTCGTAGTTGGGGACGAAATTCACCGTCTTGTCCAGGTCCTTTAAGTAGACCTCCTCGGCGAACTTCTCCAGGCGCGCCTCCGTGTAGCGCATGGCGGCGGCCCCGTCCCCCTCGATGGAGCCGAAATTTCCGTGGCCGTCCACCAGGGGCATCCCCTTCTTGAACACCTGGGACATGACCACCAGGGTGTCGTAGATGGAGCTGTCCCCGTGGGGGTGATATTTACCCATGGTGTCGCCCACGATACGGGCCGACTTTCTGTGGGGCTTGTCGTGGTTCAGCTTCAGCTCGCTCATGTCGTAGAGCACCCGCCGCTGCACCGGCTTCAGTCCGTCCCGGGCGTCCGGGATGGCCCGGGCGGTGATGACGCTCATGGAATAATTCATGTAGCTCTTCTGCATCTCTTCCGAGTATTCTGTCTTGATTATCTTTTCAGCCATATGACCTCTCCTCTTTTATGCGTCGATCTCCGCCTCGTCGGCGTGGTCGTAGATAAATTTCCTTCTGGGGGGCACGTCATTTCCCATGAGCATCTCCGTGATCTCGGAGGCCATGCGGGCGTCCTCGATCTCCACCTGCTTGAGCACCCGGCGCTCCGGGTCCAGGGTGGTCTCCCACAGCTGGTCCGGGTCCATTTCTCCCAGGCCTTTGTACCGCTGCAGGGTGAATTCCCCCTTGTGGGTCTTCCGGTAGCGCTCCAGCTCCTTGTCGTCGTAGAGGTAGACTCCCTCCCCCTTCTTGGGCACCACCTTGTAGAGGGGCGGCATGGCGATGTACACATGGCCGTTGTAGATCAGCTCCGGCATGAAGCGGTAGAGGAAGGTGAGGAGCAGGGTGTCGATGTGGCTCCCGTCCACGTCCGCATCCGTCATGAGGATGATCTTGTTGTACCGCAGCTTGGAAATATCGAAATCGTTGCCATAACCCTCGGAGAAGCCGCAGCCGAAGGCGTTGATCATGGTCTTGATCTCCGCGTTGGCCAGCACCTTGTCCATGGACGCCTTCTCCACGTTGAGGATCTTGCCCCGGATGGGGAGAATGGCCTGATATTTCCGGTTCCTGGCCGTCTTGGCGGAGCCGCCGGCGGAATCTCCCTCCACGATGAAGATCTCGCACATGGACGGATCTCTGCTCTCGCAGTTGGCCAGCTTGCCGTTGCTGTCGAAGGAGAATCTGGACTTGGACAGCATGTTGGTCCTGGCCTTCTCCTCCGCCTTGCGGATCTTGGCGGATTTCTCCGCGCAGCCGATGATCCCCTTGAGCACCTCCAGGTTGCGGTCAAAATACCTGGTCAGCTCGTCCCCGGTGACGGAGAACACCGCCTTGGTGGCGTCGGCGCTGGCCAGTTTCGTCTTGGTCTGCCCCTCAAAGATGGGGTCCGGGTGCTTCACCGCGATGATGGCGGTCATGCCGTTTCTGGTGTCGGCGCCGGTGAAATTGGCGTCCTTCTCCTTCAGGATCCCCAGCTCTCTGGCGTAGCTATTGATCAGCTGGGTGAAACGGGTCTTGAATCCCATGAGGTGGGTGCCCCCCTCCTGGGTGAAAATGTTGTTGCAGAAGCCCAGGGTGTTCTCCTCGAAGGTATCCACAAACTGGATGGCCGCCTCCACCTCGATCCGCTCGGAGACGCCCTTGTAGTAGATGGGCTCGTGCACCGCTTCCTTCCCCGCGTTCAGCTCCCGCACGTAGGCCACGATGCCGTCGGGCTCGTGGTAATCCATCTCCTCCTCCTCGCCGGGCCTGCGGTTGGCGTAGTGGATCCGCAGCCTGGGGTTTAAGTACGCCGTCTCGTGAAGGCGGCTCTTCAGCCACTCCGCCTTGAACTTTGTCTTCTCAAAGATCTCCCCGTCCGGCAGAAAATTGATCTGCGTCCCCGTCTCCTTTGTCTTCCCCACCACCGGCAGGAGGCCGTTCTCCAGCTCCACCACCGGCACGCCTCTCCGATAGGCGTCGTGGTAGATGTATCCGCCCCGGCAGATTTTCACGTCCATCCGCTCCGACAGGGCGTTGACCACGGAGGAACCCACGCCGTGGAGGCCGCCGCTGGTCTTGTAGGCCTCATTGTCAAATTTTCCGCCGGCGTGAAGGGTTGCCAGCACCACCCGCTCTGCGGAAACCCCTTTTTTATGCATCTCCACCGGGATTCCCCGGCCGCTGTCCCGCACCGTGCAGGAGCCGTCCGCCTCCAGGGTGACCCAGATCTCATCACAGAAACCGGCCAGGTGCTCGTCCACGGAGTTGTCCACGATCTCATAGATCAGGTGGTTCAGTCCCTTGGTTCCCACGCCGCCGATGTACATGCCCGGGCGCTTGCGGACCGCCTCCAGCCCCTCCAGCACAGTGATGCTGTCTGCATTATATTGTGTTTTCGCCATGGTAATGCCTCCATATCCTGTATTCTTCCATTTGCACGTTCTCTGATTATGACATAAAGCCGCGGCTTTTGCAAGCCTGAAGAACAGGAAAGCCGCATCGGATCTCTCCTCTGCGGCTTTCCTGATACCTCAATATTATAGAGCAGATGACGGGAATCGAACCCGCCTCCTCAGCTTGGGAAGCTGATGTTCTACCGATGAACTACATCTGCCTGAAATCAGAACAATATGTATTATACCACAAATTTCTGATTTGGCAAGCAGATTTTTTCATTCTACAGCACTTTGTTTAAAAAGCTGATGGTTCTCTCCTCCTTCGGATGGCCGAACACCTCCTCCGGGGTGCCCTCCTCCACGATGTAGCCCCCATCCATGAACACCACCCGGTCGGCCACCTCCCTGGCAAATCCCATCTCGTGGGTCACCACCACCATGGTCATGCCGTCTGCGGCCAGCTGCTTCATCACCTCCAGCACCTCCCCCACCATCTCGGGGTCCAGAGCGGAGGTGGGCTCGTCAAAGAGCATGATGTCCGGCCCCATGGCCAGCGCCCTGGCGATGGCCACCCGCTGCTTCTGGCCGCCGGAGAGCTGGGCCGGATAGACCTCCGCCTTCTCCGCCAGTCCCACCTTGTCCAGAAGTTCCATGGCCTTCTCCCGGGCCTGGGCCTTGGTCATCTTTTTCAGCTCCACCGGGGCGATGGTGATATTTTCCAGCACCGTCAGGTGGGGGAAGAGGTTGAAGTGCTGGAACACCATGCCGATGTTCTCCCGGATCTTGTTTAAATCGATCTTCTTGTCGGACATGAGGTGTCCGTCCACCATCACCAGCCCGTCGGTGATGTCCTCCAGGCGATTTAAGCACCGCAGGAATGTGCTCTTTCCGGAGCCGGACGGGCCGATGAGGCAGACCACCTCACCCTCCTCGATCTCCAGATTGATATCTTTTAAGACCTCCAGGGGGCCGAAATTTTTCTTCAGGTTTTTCACTGTAATCTTACTTGCCATAGGACACTCTCCTCTCCATAATTCTGGCGACTTTGGACAGGGCCGTGCAGATCACCAGGTAGAACAGGGCGATGGTCACCCAGATGGCCATGGAGCGGGCCGCCGCGTTGGCCGTCAGCACATTTCCCCTCTTGGTCAGCTCCGACACGCCGATGACGGATACCAGGGAGGTGTCCTTCAGGGAGATGATAAACTGGTTGATGATGGAGGGGAGCATGGTCCGAAAGGCCTGGGGAAGGATGATCTTGCGCATGGAGAGCCCGTAGGACATGCCCAGGCTCCTGGCCGCCTCCATCTGCCCCCGATCCACCGCCTCGATGCCGCCCCGGATGATCTCCGCCATGTACGCCCCGGCGTTTAAGCTGAGGGTCATGGCCGCCGCTGCAAAGGAGCCGCCGAAGTTGGCCCACATAAAGCCGGTGGGGCGGAGCACCTGGCCCACGCCGTAGTAGATGATCATGGTCTGGACCATCAGGGGCGTACCCCTGATGATGTCAATATAGATGTCCGCCGCCACCTTCAGCGGCTTCTTTCCGGACACCTTCATGAGGCCGAAAATCACCCCGATGATGGTGGCGAAAAAGAGGCTCACCACCGTCAGCTTCAGCGTCTCAGCCAGTGCCTCCATCAGAGAGGGAAAGTTTCCCGTGATAATATCCACAATCTGCATCATTTTTTGTACCTGCTTTCTGCGGCCCGCTGCCCTGCAAATGTCTGTCCGCTGCAAATATCTGCCCGCGCAGCTGTCTGCTCCGCGGCCGTGTACACGCGGCTGCCTGCCCTGCGCAGGCCCGGCAGTCTCCTCAGGGCTTACCCCGCAGGAAAGTCCGGGGGACCGCTCTCCCGGGCTCCCCCGAACTCATCCATGCCCTGCGGGCCGCCAGATATTTCGTTCTGAATGTATGTTTAGTCCTGAATGTAGGTACCGATAATCGCGTCGTACTCTCCGCTGGCCTTCAGATTCGCCAGACCCGCATTGATCATATCCAGCAGCTCTCCATTTTCACCCTTCATCACTGCGATGCCGTAATTGTTGGACGCCTCCAGTTTGTCCAGGAGCTTCAGATCCATGCCCTGGCTGATCTCGTAGCCCATGACGGGATAGTCCTCAAAGCAGGCCACAGAGTTGCCCGCCAGCACATCCTGGTACATCATGGCTGAGGTGTCAAACTGCACCACGGTGAAACCGTACTCGTCGGCGATGGATTCCGCGAACCTGCAGCCCTCCGTGGCGGTCTTGGCCGCCACCTGCTTTCCTGCGAAATCGCTGTAGTCCGTGGCGTCGGAAGTGGAGAGAACGGCGCAGCCCACGCCGGACTCAAAGTAGGGGTCGGAGAAATCGTAGAGCTCCTGCCGTTCCGGTGTGATGGACATGCCGGCGATCACCGCATCCGCGGCTCCCGTCTCCATGGCCATCACGGCGGCGTTGAAGCCAACCACCTGCAGCTCGTAGGTGAACCCCTGATCCTCGGCGATGGCTTTCAGAAGATCCAGATCGATCCCCACCATCTCCCCGTTGTCATTTTCAAATTCAAAAGGCTTGAAGGTAATGTCCGTGGCAATCTGGTACACCTTGTCGGAGCCAGCATCCGCGCCGTCCTCGGCTCCACCGTTTCCAGCTGCATCGCTGTTTTCGGCCCCATCGCTGTTGTCGGCTCCATCATCCCCGGCCGCCGAAGCGTCCGCCGCGGTGTCCGCCGCCTCTGTTCCGGAAGCCGCTGTGGTGTCCGTCTCCGCGGACGTGCCGCCGCAGCCAGCCGCTGACACTGCCATTACCGCCGCCATCATAACCGCCATCCATTTTTTCATAATTTTGTCCTCCTCTTCTCTTTTTCGGTCCCGGGAGCGGAAAACGAATTTTCCTGTGAAAATATGCAGCAAGGGGACGCACTTTTCCCGCTGCGTCCCCTTTGACTTTATCCCTGTAAACCGATGCATTTACTATATCACTCGGCAAATCCAAAGTCAATATATTGTGAATATTACAAGTAAAAAGCTGTGATTTTTGCGTTTTCCGGAAATATTGTGGCCGATTCTCCCCGATTTATCCTGTTTTTCCCCGGAATGCGGAAAAAAAGCTGCCGGAAAACCGGATTTTCTCCGTCTCCGACAGCCTTTTATCTGTGCGTTCCTTACTCCTGGGGCTTCTTTGCCTTCATGTAGGCATCCATGGCCTCGGCCACCTTCTTGGAGTACTCCACCGCCTGCACCACGGTCTTGGCGCCCAGCACCACGTCCCCGGAGGCGAAAATGCCGTCCACGGTGGTCTCTCCCTTATCGTCCGTCTCCAGCAGTCCGCTGCCCGTGGCCTTCAGACCCTTGGTGGTGTTCACCAGCTTGTCCTTGGGGCCCTGGCTCACCGCGATGATCACAGAATCGGCGTGAACCTGTATGGTCTCCTCCGAGTATCCGGTGACGTTGCCCTCCTCGTCGTGGTAAACCTCCCGGAAGACGGGGCCGTCGTCGTTGATCTCCTGGATGCTCATATTGTAGCAGAACTGAGCTCCCTCCAGCTTGGCGTAATCCGTCTCGTGCTTGCTGGCGCTGATGTGGGTGCCTCTGGCATAGAGGATCACTTCCTTCGCCCCGTGGCGGAGAGCTGTCCGGGCCACATCCATGGCGGAGTTGCCCACGCCGATGATCGCCACCTTGTCTCCCAGCTCATACACATCCGGATTCACCAGATAGTCGATGGCGAAGTGGACGTTGCCCAGGGATTCTCCCTTGACCCCCAGGGTCTTGGGGCGCCACACGCCCGTGCCGATGAAGATGCTCTCATACCCGTCCCGGAACAGATCCTTGATCTCCAGGGCGCCGCCGATGGTGGTGTTGGGGCGGATCCGAATGCCGATGGATTCCAGCTTCTTCTTGTACCGCTCCAGCACCGTCTTGGGCAGGCGGAAATCCGGGATTCCGTACTGGAGAACGCCGCCGATCTTCTCCCTGGAGTCAAAAATGGTCACGCTGTAGCCCTTCTTGGTCAGCAGGATGGCGATGGTAATTCCCGCCGGTCCTGCGCCGATCACAGCCACCTTGCGGCCGTTTCTCGGCTGGCACTCAATCTTAATTCTCTCAAAATATGTGTCGGAAATGTAATTTTCAATGCTGCTGATGTGGACCGGCTGCCCCTTCCTCCCCAGAACGCAATGTCCCTCGCACTGATTTTCGTGATTGCACACCAGGGAACACACCAGAGACATGGGGTTGTTGTCAAACAACATATACGCGGCCTCCTCCAGATGACCTTCCCGGAGGGAACGGATCATATCGGGGATCGGCGTGTGGATGGGACAACCCTCTCTGCACATCGGTTTCTTACATTGAAGACAACGGTTCGCTTCATCAAGTACATGTACTGCCATATCGGTACCTCCCTGTGTATTTTGTTTGTATGGAATTGAAACATACTCGACATTGGACAAAT
>DXEU01000185.1 GCA_019114845.1 Candidatus Lachnoclostridium stercoripullorum
TCTCCCCCGGCTTCCAGTCAAAGGCCGTCTCCCCCAGAATCTCATAGCCGTCCCCGTCCGGCCGGCTCTTCAAAATGGCCAGCTTTCCGGGGAGAAGGGCCGCCCCGCAGGACCGAACAGCGCCCTGCACCCGGATCAGAGCCCCGAGAAAGCTCCCCTTCACGGGGATCAGGGAGAACTCCGCCCTGTAATCCGTCCAGCCGCAGTCCCCCGTGTACATCTCCCCGAAGTCGGAACAGGCAAGGTGCAGCTGCCCGCCCTCCAGCCAGGCATTTCCCTTTAGGCGGGTGAAGGGCCGGATCTCCCGGTGGCCGCCTCCCGGCCACACCTCCTCCTGCTCCCCGCCCATGTCCAGGCAGTAATCCGCCGGCCCGTCCCAGCCGAACTCGTCCGCCAGGGCCGCGAAGGAAAACCGCTCCAGGGCCCGTCCTTCCATGCGGAAACAGAAGCCCGCCTCCCCCGCCAGCACCTGGCTGCCGCCGGGAAGGGTGAAGGAGAGTTCCCGCCACTCCCCCGTCTCCAGCCGCATCCGCTCCCCCTCCAGGATGGCCCCGGTGTGAAGGTCCTTCACGTAGAGAGATACCTGGGCCGGGCGGCTATAAGCCGGCAGGCACACCGCCCCCCGCAGGGTCTGCCCCGGGTAGAGGATGGGGGAAAATGCCGGGTCATAGCGGCTGTCGGTGAATTCCTCCGGCCGGTAATAGGTGGTCTGGTACAGGTACAGCCGGTCCCCCGCCTCCAGGCCCGCCGCCGACACCTTCAGGCTGCGCTGCCCGGCAAAGCTGTCCTCCGCCGTGTTCTCCATGCGGGGCATCCGCCCGTCCAGAACCTCCCCCTCCGCCGACTCCACCCGCAGCCGCATGGCGTGGGTGGAACCAGGAAATTCAAAATGGTACCTTCTCTTCCCGTTCAATATCTCCCGCCAGCTCTCCGGGATCTCCTCCCCGTCCAGCCAGTAGGCCAGCCGGGCGATGTAGGCGGCGGAGCCGGGGACATCCTGGATGTTATAGCACCCCAGCACCCCGGAACTGATGAGGAGATCGTTCACCGGCCGCCTCCATTTCTCCCCGATGGCGGAAAGGCCCAAGGCTGTTCCCAGGATGCAGGCCACATTTCCCACGTTGCAGTCCGTGTCCCAGCCGCAGAGATTGCAGATCTCCAGGGTCCGGTCAAAATCCCCCGCCCCGTAGAGCATGGCCAGGGCCATCACCGCCGCGTTGGGGATGATGTGGCAGACTCCGGGATAGCGGTCGTATCCGTAGTGCTCCCTGATAAAGTCGAAGCCGTCCCGCCAGGCCTCCCCCTCCTTCTCGTGGCTGTCGTAGTAATCCATCACCGCCCGCACCGCCTGCTCATAGGTGCTGCCCGCCTCCACGAAGGAGAGGCCCGTCTCCATCACCCGGCGGATATCCCTCTCGCAGAAGGCGGCGCTGACGCAGGAGGCCACAAAGGCCGCCCCGTTTAAGCCGTCCCCGTCGTGGGTGACGGAGGCCGCCGCCCGGGCCATCCTGGCGGCCCGCTCCGGCTTTCCCGGATTCACCAGGCCCCAGGTGTCGGAGAAAATCTGTCCCCCGATCTGCTCCGCCATGGTGGAGCCGTTCTGGCGGATGCTGCCGCTCTCCGGGGCCGGAATCCCGTTTCGCAGGTTCAAGTAGGCGGTGTGCTCCGTGGAAACCCCGTAGCCTCCCCACCAGAAGAACCCGTGCTCGAAGGGGGCGTAGTTGAGCAGGGCCCTGGCCACATCCTCCGGCTCCAGCTCCCGCTTCTGTCCGTCCGGGGCGCACACGCCTCCGTCCTCCAGGGCCCGCAGGAAAAACCAGGGGCCGTTGCTGTCGTCGTCCGCCGCAAACAGCCGGTAATCCGCCGGGTAATCCGGCATACGCTCCCCGAAGAGATCCCGGATCTTCTCGTAGGTCCACCCCTCGATGGGCGCCCCGTAGCGGATGCCGATGATCTTGGCCAGCCATCCTGCATATATTCTTTCTATATATAATTCCTTCATTTCTCTGTCCTTCCTCCCTGTCTGTCTCTGTCCCGCGCCGGTCTCCATTTCACACCGGTTCTCGCTCCGCGTCAGTTCCCGTCCCGCGCCGGTCCGCATTTCGCATCAGTTCCCGTCCCGCGCCTGCTCTCATCCCGCGCCGGTCCGCATTTCGCGTCAGTTCCCGTCCCGCGCCTGCCTCAGGAAGGACGCCTCCCTGGCGTACTCCTCCATCCGCTGGATCTCCTGGTCTATGAAGCCAAATGCCTCCCTGGCCACCTGGATCTCCCTGGACAGGGTGGTGTCCGACACGGTGCGGTTGTCCGTGTTCAGCGTCACCCGCACCCCGGCGTCAAAGAGCCGGCGGATGGGGTGCTCCGCCAAGGACGGCACCGCCTTGGTCTGGACGTTGCTGACGATGCACACTTCCAGGGGAATTTTGCGCTCCGCCAGCTCCCGCACCAGCCGCTCGTCCCGGATAGAGGCCACCCCGTGGCCGATGCGCATGGCCCCCAGCTCCAGGGCCTTCCACACGCTCTCCGGCCCCGCCGCCTCCCCGGCGTGGATCGTCCGCTTGAGTCCCAGGCGCTCCGCCCGGGAGAACAGCTCCCGAAACCGCCCTGTGTCATAGACTTCCTCGGCCCCCGCCAGGTCCACCCCGCAGACCACTCCGCCCTTCTGAAAGGCCGCCGCCAGCTCCAGGGTCTCCTGGTTGAAGCGCTCCGTCTCCCGGTCATCCCCTCGCATACAGCAGAGAATCAGCCCCAGGCGCAGGCCCGGGTAGGTGTCCATGCTCCTCCTGACGCCCCGGATCACCGCCTCCGTCACCTGCTCCTGGCTGAGCCCCTGCCTGGTGGAATACTGGGGGGCAAAGCGGATCTCCGCCAAGTCCATGCCCTCCGCCGCCATGTCCTCCCCCAGCTCGAAGGCCCCCCGCTCCAGGCCCTCCTCCGTCTGCAGGCAGGTCATGGACACGGCGAAACGGGAGAGATATTCTCCCAGGCTGCCGCAGGGAACCGGGGCCTGCATCTGCGTCCGCAGCTCCTCCACCGACCTCACCGGCAGGGCGATGCCCTGCTCCCTCGCCAGCTCCCACACCGTCTCCGGCCGCAGGGATCCATCCAGATGTACATGAAGTTCCGTCATACTGTCCTTCCTTTCTCCGCTATATTCCGCAATTCTCTCAGCAGCTTCTCATTGTCCTCCCCGGTCCTCACGCAGATCCGGTAATACCGCCCGTCCAGCCCCGGGTAATTGGCGCAGGAGCGGATGAGAATCTTCCGCCTCAGAAGATCCTCCTTCCACCCCTCCCGCCCCCGGAAAAAGAGGTAGTTGGCCTGGGAGTCCCAGACCTCAAATCCCAGCCCCCTCAGGCCGTCCTTCAGGAAATCCCGCTGCCTGCGGATCATATGCCGGGTCTCTTCCACATACTCCGTCTCCTTTAAGGCCGCAATCCCCGCCTCTTGGGCCAGGGTGGACACGCTCCAGGGCTGGCGCACCGCCTCCATGGCCTCCAGCACGGAGGAGTCGCTGCAGAACCCGTACCCCAGCCGCACCCCGGCCATGGCGTAGAGCTTGGTAAACGCCTTCAGCACAAACACGCCGGGAAAATGCCCCAGCTCCCCCAGGATGGAGCAGGACTCCGGCTCGTCCAAAAACTCCCCGAAGCACTCATCCACCACCAGGAAAATGCCCCGCTCCCCGCAGAAGCGCGCCATCTCCTCCACCGTCTCCCGCCTCTCCGCCAGCCCGGTGGGATTGTTGGGGTTGCAAAAGAATGCCAGGTCCGGCTTCCACGCCTCCGCCTCCCCCATCCATTCCTCCAGGTCGAAGGCAAACCCGCGCTCCTCCCGCAGCGCGCACCGCCGCACCTGGGTCCCGCAGACCGCCAGAGCCTGCTCGTACTCGGAGAAGGAGGGGGCTGTCACCAGGGCGCGCCCAGGCCTCCTCGCCAGCGCAAGCTGGAAAATCAGGTCCGCCGCCCCGTTTCCGCAGATAATCTCATCCCTCTCCACCCTGTAAAATTCCCCCAGGGCTGCCCGCAGCCGCCGGCAGGCGGCGTCCGGGTAGGGAGCCGCCTGCTCCACGCCTCTCCGAATCGCCTCCTTCACCCCCTCGGGCATCCCTAAGGGGTTGATGTTGGCCGAAAAATCCAGCCAGACCTCCTGGCTGTAGATGTCACCGCCGTGTCCATATTCTGTCATTCCGCTTCCGTCCTCTCTGTGTTCTCGTCCTCCCGCGGCCGTCTTCCCCCAGATTCTCCTGCTCTCCAGGTTCTCTCCGCCCGCCCGTCTACTTGATCCGCACGGGGATCCCCGCCGTCACCCGGTAGACCTCCCCGGCCAGGGCTGCCAGCTCCTGGCCGGCCGCGCCCACCGCCTCCCGGTACTCCCGCTCCTCCCGGTCCACCGGCACCACGCCGCAGCCCACCTCGTCCAGGGTGATGACGGCGTCTGGGTTCTCCTGAACGGTCCGGCGGGCGAAGGCGCGGAGGGCTTCCCTGCCCTCCCCCGGATGGGTTTGCAAATACTCGCGGATCCTCTGATGGAAATCCGGTATGACCGTCCAGCGGCCGCCCTCCCCGCCTGTTCTATTTCGTTCCTCCGCCAGCTCTCTGGCTATCTGTTTTTTCCCTTGAAAACTGCCTCCCACAATTAAAAGCATACAATCACCTCTCTGCAGCAGATACCTCATCATACCATAGAATCCTGAAACTGGGAAGATCATGGATGGAGTTGTGAAACCGCATTGGCCAAATACTCCTTTAGGAGTATAATTAATATGAAATGGAGATGATATATTTATGATCAAAAAGCTCTATCACGGTTCCTCTAACATCATAGAGAAGCCTTTATTTGGATACGGTAAACCTTACAACGATTATGGATGAGGAGATGATGCCGGATGATCCACGCCTACGATAAAGTTTATCTCGACAAAGCCCGCACTGCCCTCGGCCGCATGCTGGACTTCGCAGTGTACGACCTCAAATACGATATTTCTGAATTTTTCGATCTGTTCATCAGCTCTGGCGTTGCAGAGCGCTTTGAAACCGGCGATTTCTCCGTCATTGTCGGCATGTCCGGTGTGGAACTCGCCTACAAAGTGCTTGAGCAGTTCGGCGTAGAGAGGGAGCGCGTCAACCCCAACTACACCGCTTCACGAAGTGAGGAATTTTGGCTGGGCTGGGCATTGGCATATTACCAGTGGGAGACTTCCCTGCGTTTTGCGGAGATCGTGCAGTATGTTCCCATTAAAGATATGATCGCTCTCTACATGCCCTATCACGAAATGGATATTCGTCAATTCGTCGACCAGGTGAATGCCATGTACAAAGCGGCGAAACCGGAAACAAATCTTAAACTCCTGCGGCAGAAAGCCGGTTTGAGCCAACGCAGGCTTGCAGATTTGTCCGGCATCCCGCTGCGCACCATCCAGCAATACGAGCAGCGTCAGAAAAACATCAACAAGGCTCAGGCGGAATACCTTGTCGCGCTGGCGAGGGTGCTGTGCTGTGAAGTGGAGGATTTGATGGAGAAAGTAGAATAAAAAATTGGAGGATTCCTAATCGCAAAGAAGCCAGCCACCGCAGCGGTGACTGGCTTCTCATTTTTCTATCTTATCTTTTTCTCAGCTATTACTTCTTCTGCACGTACTTCAGGCAGTCCAGAGTTACGGCTACCAGAATGATGATACCGGAGAAGATGAACTGCAGGTTGGTGTCGATGCCCAGGATGGTCAGGGAGTAGGTCAGTGCGGTGAAGATCAGCACACCTACCACCACGCCGGAGATCTTACCGATACCGCCGGTGAAGGATACGCCGCCCACTACGCAGGCCGCGATGGCGTCAGTCTCCCAGCCCTGTCCATAAGCGGCAGAACCGGAACCCATCATTCTCAGGCACTCCAGCCAGGAACCGAATCCGTAGAGGATACCGGCCAGCATGAAGGCGCCCACGGTCACCTTGAATACGGAGATACCGGAAACGGAAGCTGCCTCGGAGTTTCCGCCCACTGCGTACAGGTTCTTGCCGAAGGTGGTCTTGTTCCAGATAAACCATACTACAATCACAGCTGCAACTGCCCACAGGATGATGGTGGGGAAGCCGTTGATTCTGGGAATCACGGTGCTGGGAATCGTGGACTCAATGGCACCGAAGGACACGCCCTTGGTGGCGTAGGTGGTGAGACCAAAGATAATCAGCATGTTGGCCATGGTGGAGATGAAGGGATGCATCTTGAATCTGGCCGTAAAGCAGCCTGCGATGGTGGTAAAGCAGGTACAGAATACGATACACATTACCAGTGCCAGAACCGTCTTGGCCGGGGTGGGCAGGCCGGTAAAGTCAAAAATGTGTCCGAACACAGAGCCGGTGTTGATGCCCTGGTGCATGATGATGGTGGCGGTGGTCATACCCATACCAACCATACGTCCGATGGACAGGTCCGTACCGGCTAAGAGGATCAGGCCGGCAACGCCCAGAGCCAGGAACATTCTCGGGGATGCCTGCTGAAGGATGTTCAGCACGTTGTTGTATGTAAGCAGCGGCACGCCCTTGATCACCGGGGTGATGGCGCACAGGATGATGAAGATGAACACGATGGCGATGTACAGTCCATTCTTCAGCAGGAAGTCCCTGCGGTTGAAGGTGTACTGGTAGTTCTCCCGTCTCTGAGCCATGTTCTCAGCGAAGGTGAACTTGGACATGCGCAGCATATCGATGAGATGGTACTTGTACTGGAAGGCATTGTGCTGTCTGTCCTTCACATCCTGGTAGTCCTTCTCCAGCTGCATCTTGGCGTCGAAGAGACGGTTCTTGTGCACGTACTTCTCGTCCTTGATCTCCTGCTGGTTGGTCAGCTTGGAAACAGTAGCCTGGTGCTCCTTCTCCAGCTCGGCCACTCTCGCTTTGTACTTCTCCTGGGCGGCAACCCTCTCTTCCTTGCAGCTTGCCACCACTGCCTGGTAGTACTGATCGAAGTTGCCCTTCAGGTAATTCTCTGCATCGGCGATCAGCTTGGAAACCTCGCCTTTGTTTTTATCTTCCACGGCTTTGGCCTTCTCCAGCTCGGCCTTCAGCCTCGTCATTTCCGCTTCCTTTTCCTGCTGTGTGAAGATGTGGTCTCTCTTCACGCTGTCCAT
>DXEU01000186.1 GCA_019114845.1 Candidatus Lachnoclostridium stercoripullorum
GTGCATGGATTATTATAAACGAAGGAAAATGGCTTGTCAAGGTATATTTTGATTTATTTTTTCCTGAATTTGGTCATGCACAAGATCTGCTATCTGGTTTGTTTTCATATCTATATATTGATCTGGATACAGGGGAGGAAGGAAGTGTACCTGCACCTCCCGGCGGGCAATTCCCCTCTCGTCAAAGGGGCGGTAGCTGTCGATCAGAGCGACGGGCACGATGGGACATCTGGCCTTCACCGCGCTCTTGAAGGTTCCCCCCTTGAAGGGAAGAAGCTCATTTCCCCTGCGGCTTCTGGTTCCCTCCGCAAAGATCACGTAGTTTCTCCCGGCCTTCACCTCCTCCGCCACCTGGCGGATCATCTTCACGGAATCCTTCATATCCTCCCTGTCGATGGCAATTCCCCTGAGGGCACGCACCACCTGTTTTACCAGAATAATCCCAGCCGCCTCCTTCTTGATCACGACTCCAAAGGGATGGGGGCTGGCCTCAATGAGTGCCAGCGCGTCAAAAAGTCCCTGATGGTTGGGAAACAGGATGAACCCGTCCTGTTCCGGCAGATTCTCCCTGCCCTGCACACGGATGGTCACCCTGCCTGTGCGGTTGATCTCCTCCACCATCCGGCGGATATATCCATAGCGCTCCTGTTCTGTGCAGGCTGCATCCTCCCGCCCCATTTTCACAACACGGTAAAACCAGAACGGAGCGCGGTATATATTTCTCAGCACCATGAATATAATTCTGTCCATACACTCAATCCTGTCTGTATTTCAGAAGTTCTGTCTCGTATAGGTTGGCTCCCTGGCTGTCTGCCACCACGATGACTGGAAAATTTTCCACCTCCAGCCTGCGGATGGCCTCCGTGCCCAGATCCTCGTAGGCGATCACCTGGGATGCGCGGATGCATTTGGATAAAATGGCTCCGGCTCCGCCCACGGCGGCGAAATAGACCGCGCCGTTGCGGACGATGCCGTCCAGCACCGCCTGGCTCCTCTTGCCCTTGCCGATCATGGCTCCCAGGCCCAGATCCAACAGTCTGGGGGTATATTTGTCCATCCGGCTGGCGGTGGTGGGGCCGGCGGAGCCGATGGGACGGCCCTCTCTGGCGGGGGACGGCCCCATATAGTAGATCATATTTCCCTTCAGATCAAAGGGCAGGGATTCCCCCCTGTCCAAAGCTTCATCCATCCTCTTGTGGGCGGCGTCCCTGGCCGTGTAGATCGTTCCCGTGATGTAGACGTAATCTCCAGCCCTCAGCCTGGAAGCATCCTCCCTGGATATGGGCGCCTGAATGTGATATTCCATACAATCGCCTCCTCCCGTCAAATCGTCCGCTTCACATGACGGTTCACGTGACAGCAAATGTTCACCGCCACCGGCAGCCCCGCGATGTGGGTGGGATAGGTCTCGATGTTGACAGCCATGGCGGTGATCACTCCCCCAAGACCGCCGGGACCGATTCCCAGCTTGTTGATCCGGCAGAGCATCTCCTCCTCCAGCTCCCGCACATAGGGGACGGGGGATGTCTCGTTCAAATCCCTGGTGAGAGCGTGCTTGGCCATGAGGGCACACTTTTCAAATGTCCCCCCGATTCCGACTCCCACCACCATGGGCGGGCAGGCGTTGGGTCCGGCGTCCCGGACGGCGGTGAGGATGGCCTCCTTCACGCCCTCCAGGCCGTCTGCCGGCTTCAGCATGAAGACACGGCTCATATTCTCGCTGCCAAATCCCTTGGGCGCCACGGTTATCTCAATCCGGTCTCCGTCCACCACCTCATAGTGGATCACTGCCGGGGTATTATCCCTGGTATTCTCCCTCTGGATGGGGTCTTTCACCACCGATTTGCGCAGATATCCGTCCGCGTATCCCTGACGGACTCCCTCGTTGATTGCCTCCGTGATATTTCCCGTCACGTGGACCTCCTGTCCGATTTTCAGAAATACCACCGCCATCCCGGTGTCCTGACAGATGGGAATCAGATCCTCCCCGGCAATTTTCAGATTCTCCTCCAGCTGGCGGAAAATCTGTCTCCCGATGGGTGATTTTTCCTGTCTGGCGGACTCCTCAAACCGCTCCCTCATGTCCTGGGACAAGGTGTAGTTGGCCTCCATGCACATTTCCCGCACGGCCTCTGTAATGGCTGACGCCTGAATCTCTCTCATGCTATCCCTCTCTCGTGGGAGACGGCTTTCACTCGCCGTCCCCCTCCTCTGTGCCTTCCTCCATATCCTCAGCATCCTCCTCAGACGCATCCTTATTGTCCCGCACCTTGGCGATGCTGGCCACCCGGATATCGGAATCATGTTCTATGTTCATCAGCTTGACGCCAGATGTATTTCTCCCGTAGATGGAGATGTCGTTCACTGCCAGACGGATGATGATGCCCTCGGTGGTGATCAGCATCACGTCATGGTCGTCAAACACCAGCTTGGCTCCGATGAGATCCCCGGTCTTCTCGGTGATCTTATAGCAGAGCACGCCCTTGCCGCCTCTCTTCTGGGGCTTGAACTCATCGATCTCCGTTCTCTTGCCCATGCCCTTCTCCGATACGGCCAAGAGGCATTCTCCCTGGGTGTCCACCTGCATGCCCACCACCTGGTCGCCGTCGTTTAAGCTCATGCCGATGACGCCCATGGACACGCGGCCGGTGGACCGCACATCCGTCTCGTGGAAGCGGATGCACATGCCCTTCTTCGTCACCAGGAACACGTCCCGCCTGTTGTCGGTGGCCTTCACCTCCATCAGCTCGTCCCCATCCTTTAAAACGATGGCCTGAAGGCCGTTCTTTCTCACGTTCTCGTACTCTCTCATGGGCGTCTTCTTGATCATGCCGTTCTTGGTGGCCATGAGCAGATACCCATCTTCGTCGAACTCCTTCATGGGAATGATGGCCGTGATCTTCTCACCGGGGAGCAGCTGGATCAGGTTTACGATGGCCGTGCCCCGGGCCGTTCTGCCGGCCTCCGGAATGTTGTAGGCTTTTAAGCGGTACACCCGTCCCGTGTTGGTGAAGAACATGATGTAGTGGTGGGTGGTGGTCATAAAGAGGTCCTCTATGTAGTCCTCCTCGATAGTCTGCATTCCCCGGATTCCCTTGCCGCCCCGGTTCTGGCTCTTGAAATTGTCCACCGGCATCCGCTTGATGTATCCCAAATTGGTCATGGCAACCAGGGTGTCCTCGTTGGGGATCAGATCCTCGTCGCACATCTCGTCGTCGTAGCCGATGGCCGTCCGGCGGTCGTCCCCGTATTTTTCTGAGATCACCAGAATCTCCTCCCGGATCACTCCCAGAAGCAGCTTTTCATCTGCGAGAATGGCTTTCAGCTCCTCAATCTTTTTCTCCAGCTCCGCGTACTCCGCCTCGATCTTCTCCCGCTCCAAGCCGGTGAGGGTTCTCAGGCGCATATCGATGATGGCCTGGGCCTGGGGATCGGAGAGTCCGAAGCGCTCCATCAGCTGACTTTTGGCAATCTGGGCCGTCTGGCTGCCGCGGACAATGCGGATGACCTCGTCAATGTTGTCCAGGGCGATGAGCAGTCCCTCCAAAATGTGGGCGCGCTCCTCCGCCTTATTTAAATCGTATCTGGTTCTTCTGGTGACCACGTCCTTCTGGTGGTCCAGATAGTAGCCCAGCATCTGAAGAAGATTTAACACTTTGGGCTCATTGTTCACCAGGGCCAGCATGATCACGCCGAAGGTGTCCTGCAGCTGGGTGTGCTTCAGCAGCTGATTCAGCAGCACGCTGGCGTTCACGTCCCGGCGCAGCTCGATGACTACCCGGATTCCCTCCCGGTTGGACTCGTCCCGGATGTCGGTGATGCCGTCCACCCGCTTCTCCTTCACCAGCTCCACGATCTTCTCGATGAGCCTGGCCTTGTTGACCATGTAGGGGAGCTCGGTGACAATGATCTGGCTCTTGCCGTTGGGGAGCGTCTCGATGTTGGTCACCGCCCGCACCTTGATCTTTCCCCGGCCGGTGCGGTAGGATTCCTCAATGCCCCGCCGCCCCAGAATGGTGGCTCCCGTGGGGAAATCCGGACCCTTGATGATGTCCAGAATCTCCTCCAAATCTGTATCTCTGTCCTCCTGCACCCGGTTGTCAATGATCTTCACCACCGCGGCGATCAGCTCCCGCAGGTTGTGGGGCGGGATGTTGGTGGCCATGCCCACGGCGATTCCGGAGGTGCCGTTGGCTAAGAGGTTGGGGAACCGGGACGGCAGAACCACCGGCTCCTTCTCCGTCTCGTCAAAGTTCGGCACAAAGTCCACGGTGTCCTTGCCGATGTCCGCCAGCATCTCCATTGAGATTTTGGACAGGCGCGCCTCCGTATAACGCATGGCGGCGGCCCCGTCCCCGTCCACGGAGCCGAAGTTTCCGTGGCCGTCCACCAGCATGTAGCGGGTGGACCATTTCTGGGCCATATTTACAAGTGCCCCGTAGATGGAGCTGTCCCCGTGGGGATGGTATTTACCCATGGTATCGCCGACGATACGGGCACATTTTCTGTGAGGCTTGTCCGGACCGTTGTTCAGCTCGATCATGGAATAGAGCACACGCCTCTGCACCGGCTTTAAGCCGTCCCTCACGTCCGGGAGAGCCCTGGCTGCGATTACGCTCATGGCATAGTCGATGTAGGACTTTTCCATGGTCTTTTTCAAATCTATGTCGTGAACCTTGTCAAATACATTTGGTTCCATTTTTCATCCTCCTTAAATATCCAGCGTTCCGTACTTTGCGTTTGCCTCGATGAACTCCCTTCTGGGCTCCACCTGGTCACCCATCAGGGTGGTGAAGGTGAGATCGATCTCCGAGGTGGTCTCCTCGTCCATGGTCACCCGCAGCAGGATTCTCCTCTCCGGATCCATGGTGGTCTCCCACAGCTGCTCGGCGTCCATCTCCCCCAGTCCCTTGTACCGCTGGATCTTGTTGCTGCTGTCACGGCCGATGTCTTTTAAGATGTTGTTGAGCTCCGCGTCGCTGTAGGCGTACCAGATTCTCTTGTTCTTCTCCACCTTGTACAGGGGGGGCTGAGCCAGGTACACGTAGCCCTGCTTGATCAGCTCCGGCATGAACCGGTAGATGAAGGTGAGCAGCAGGGTGCTGATGTGGGCTCCGTCCACGTCCGCATCGGTCATGATGATGATCTTGTGGTAGCGCAGCTTGGAGATGTCAAAATCGTCGTGGATGCCCGTCCCGAAGGCGGTGATCATGGATTTGATCTCCGCGTTGCCGTAAATCCGATCCAGGCGCGCCTTCTCCACGTTGAGGATCTTTCCTCTCAGGGGAAGAATGGCCTGGGTGCTCTTATTTCTGGCGTCCTTGGCGGAGCCGCCGGCGGAGTCCCCCTCCACCAGGAAGATCTCGCAGTTCTCCGGGTTCTTGTCGGAGCAGTCCGCCAGCTTGCCGGGCAGGGCCATCCCCTCCAGAGCTGTCTTTCTCCTGGTCAGGTCCCTGGCCTTTCTGGCCGCCGCCCGGGCTCTCTGGGCGAGGATGGACTTCTCCAGCATGGACTTTGCCACCGCCGGATTCTGCTCCAGGAAATAGGTGAGCTGCTCGCTGACCACGCTGTCCACCGCGCCCCTGGCCTCGCTGTTTCCCAGCTTCTGCTTGGTCTGGCCCTCAAACTGGGGCTCGCCGATCTTGACGCTGATGATGGCCGTCAAACCCTCTCTTATATCCTCTCCGGACAGGCTGTCCTCGCTGTCCTTTAAGAGCTTATTCTTTCTGGCATAGTCGTTGAACGTCTTGGTCAGGGCGTTTTTAAAGCCGGTGAGGTGGGTTCCGCCCTCAGGGGTGTTGATGTTGTTCACGAAACTGTAGATATTCTCCGTGTAGGAGTCGTTGTGCTGCATGGAGACCTCCACGTAGACCCCGTCCCGTATCCCCTCACAGTAGATCACCTGGTCGTAGAGCGGCACCTTGCCCCGGTTCAAGTAGGTCACAAACTCCCGGATGCCTCCCTCGTAGTGGAAGGTCCTCTCATGCTTCTCCTCCCGGTCGTCCTTGAGAATAATCTTTAAATTCTTGGTGAGGAAGGCCGTCTCCCGCAGGCGGATCTTTAAGGTGTCATAGTCAAACTCGATGGTCTCAAAGATCTCCTTGTCCGGGAAGAAGGTGACCTCCGTCCCGTGGAGGGACGGAGCGCACTCCCCCACAACCTTCAGGGGATACATGACCTTTCCCCTCTCGTAGCGCTGTTGGTAGATCTTCCCCTCCTGGAAGATCTTCACCTCCAGCCACTCAGAGAGGGCGTTCACCACGGAAGCTCCCACGCCGTGGAGGCCGCCGGAGACCTTGTATCCCCCGTTTCCGAACTTTCCGCCGGCGTGTAGAATGGTGAACACCACCTCCACCGCCGGGATTCCCGCCTTTTTCTGGATCCCCACAGGGATGCCCCGCCCGTTGTCCCGGACGGTGACGGATCCGTCGTGGTTGATCTGCACATTTATGGTGTCACAGAAGCCCGCGAGTGCTTCATCCACCGAATTGTCCACGATCTCATACACCAGGTGGTGCAGACCTCTGGCGGAGGTGCTGCCGATGTACATTCCCGGCCGCTTTCTAACCGCCTCCAGGCCCTCCAAAATTTGAATCTGATCTGCTCCGTATTCAGCACTCATGGTATATCCTCCTGTCTGATGTTCTAATTTTCACTGGTCACGGTTCCGGATGCCACCCGGAATACTTTGTCTATGGGAAATCTGTGATTGACGAACTCGTCCAGCCCCGTGCAGGTGATGACGGTCTGGATATGGCCGATGCCCCCCAAGAGCTGATTCTGCCTGTTTCCGTCCAGCTCCGAGAGCACGTCGTCCAAAAGCAGGATGGGGTAATCCTTCACAATTTTCCTCACAATCTCGATCTCCGCCAGCTTCAAGGACAGCGCTGCCGTCCGCTGCTGGCCCTGGGAACCGAATTTTCTTATGTCAATTCCATTTACGTGGAAACTGATATCGTCTCTGTGGGGGCCGGACAGGCTGGTCTTCTGACGGATGTCCTGGGCCCGTCCCCGTTTTAACTCATCCGCGAAGATCTCGGGCGCCGTATTGGGCTCATAGGAGATCCTGATCTCCTCCTTCCCGCCGGAGAGCTGGCTGTGTATGGACAAGATAATGTGGTTTAACTCCTCCACAAATTCCCGGCGGTACTGCATCACCTCCGACCCATACTGAACCATCTGCATATCCCACACATCCAGGGTGTCCTCGTACTCCGGGCGGAAGGAGAGCTCCTTTAAGAGCTTATTTCTCTGAGTCACCACCCGGTTGTACTGCACCAGGGAGTGGACGTAGAGCTTATTTAACTGGCACAGCTCCAAGTCGATGAAGCGGCGCCGCTCCGCCGGTCCATTCTTGATGATGTTCAAGTCCTCCGGGGAAAAGAACACCACATTCACAATCCCAAACAGCTCGCTGGCTCTCCGGATGGGAATGCCGTTGACTGCCACCCCCTTGGGCTTGTTCTTCTTCAGATGCATGTCGATGCGGTAGGGAACCCCGTCCTTTTTCACGCAGAGCTTGATGTGGGATTCCTCCTGCCCGAACCGGATGAGCTCTTTATCCTTGCTGGCCCGGTGGGATTTGGTGGTGGCGCACACATACACGGCTTCCAGGATGTTGGTCTTCCCCTGGGCATTGTCCCCGTAGAGAATGTTGGTGCCCTGGCTGAAATTCATATGTAAATCTGTGTAGTTTCTGTAATCTTTCAGTTCGATGGATTCAATGTACATGAACAATCATCCTAAGCCTCGATCCGGATGGTTTCCCCGTTAAACTCCACCACGTCGCCGTCCCGGAGCTTTTTCCCTCTCTGATATTCCGTCTGTCCGTTGACCTTCACCAGGCCCTCCTCGACGGCGTGCTTGGCATCCACGCCGGATTCCGCCAGGCCAGCCGCTTTCAGCGCCTGGCCCAGTTTGATGTACTCGTCTCTCAATTTAATCGTTTCCATAATCTGCCCCTTTAATTCTCCGCAATAAAGTTTACGGGAAGAATAAGATAAATGTACTGTCCCTCCTCATCCCGGATAAAGCACGGGGATTTGGGATTCATCATGTAGAGATCCACTTCCTCATCGTCGATGGCCCGCAGCGCGTCCACCAGGAACTTGGGATTGAAGGCGATCATAATGTCCCGCCCTGTCTTCCGAGCGGAAATCTGAGAATTCATGGACCCGAAGGCGGATTTCACCCGCAGGCCGATCTCCATGTCCGTCACATTGAGGATGATGGGCTTGCGGTCGCTCTCCCGGATCAGGATCATGGCCCGGTCGATGTTGTCCAGAAATTCCTTTTTGTTTACAGTCACTTTCGTTTCGTAATCGCTTGATAACATATTATCAATCTTGAAATATTCCCCCTCGATCAGCCGGGAGACCACGATGGTATCGTCGAACTCGAAGAGGATGTGGTTTCTGCTGAAGTAGATCTGGACTTCCTTTTCGTTGTCGCCGTTTAAGATCTTGCTGATCTCGCTGAGGGTCTTTCCGGGAACGATGACCTTGATGGGATCATAGCTCTCCTTTAAGATCATCTTGCGGATGGAGATCCGGTGTCCGTCCAGGGAGACCACCCGGAGCTCATTTCCATTCACCTCAAAAAGCTCTCCCGACATCATCTTATTGCTGTCGTTGACGGAGATGGAGAAAATCGTCTGACGTATTGCCTCCTTCAAGGTAAACTGGGAGAGGGAGATGGAGTGATCCCTCTCAATATAGGGGAGATAGGAAAATTCTTCCCCGTCCCGCCCCGGAATGTTGAACACGGAGCTCCCGCAGGAGATGGTGGTGTTGAAGCGCTCATCGGATTCGATGGTGATGGCCGCGTCCTCCGTGGAGAGCTTGCGGACAATCTCATAGAAAAGTTTTGCTTCCAGAGCAATTTTTCCTTTTTCTAAGATCATTCCGGTGACTTTGGTCTCAATTCCCATCTCGGTGTCGTTGGCGGTGAACTTGATCTCACCGGCGGATGCGTCCACAAGGATGCACTCTAAGATGGACATGGTGGTTTTGGATGGGATTGCCTTGGATACAATGTTCAGGCCATTTAAGATGGCGTCTTTTTCGAAGGTCAGTTTCATGATTGTTGATAACTCCTTTGCTTGGAAAATGGTGTTGCTGTGTGTGATATATAGTTAATTTTCGTCGCAATCGTCGTAGGGGGCGTGAATATGTGTATAACCGGGAAAAGGCCAAAAAACAAGGGAAAATCCCCTGTGAATAACCCTGTGAAAAAGGTTGAAAATAAATCTGAATAACTTCAGGTTTATCCACAAGGGGAAATTTCGCCGGTATTATACACAAATTGTACACAATGGATTCACAGTCCTATTGTGGAGAAATCTTCTTCTTCAGAATCTCGATGGTGTTCTGGAGAGAGGGGTCGGTCTTCAGCTCGTCGGTGATCTTTTCCACCCCGTGCATGATGGTGGTGTGGTCCCTGCCGCCCAGGGCGCGGCCCACCTCCTGGAGCGGAATGTTCAGCATATTGCGGCACAGGTACATGACCACCTGCCGCGGGCGGGCGATGTTGCGGCTCCGCTTCTGGGAGATGATCTCCTCCGGGGAGACCTCGTACTGTTCCGCCACCATGCTGACGATGTATTCCGGGGTGATGTTCTTGACCTCGCCGGGGGAGATCAGATCCTTCAGCGCTTCCTCCGCCAGCTCGATGGTGATTTCCTTCTTGTTCAGCTTGGAGAGGGCCACAATCTTTGTGAGGGCTCCCTCCAGCTCCCGGATGTTGGATTTGATGTTGGTGGCGATGTATTTGATCACCTCGTTGTCGATGTTGTAGCCTTCCAGCTCCTCTTTTTTCCGGAGAATGGCCATCCGCGTCTCGTAATCCGGGGACTGGATGTCCACCGTGAGGCCCCACTCGAAGCGGGAGCGAAGCCGCTCCTCCAAGGTCTCGATCTCCTTGGGAGGTTTATCCGAGGAGATGATGATCTGCTTCTTCGCCTCGTAGAGGGCGTTGAAGGTGTGGAAAAATTCCTCCTGTGTACTTTCCTTGCCGATGATGAATTGGATGTCATCGATCAGAAGAACATCGTTGTTGCGGTATTTTTCCCGGAATTCCGTGGTGGAAATGTTGTTCTTGTTCCGGATGGCGTCGATCAGCTCGTTGGTGAACTTCTCGCTGGTCACGTACAAAATCTTGGCTTTTGGATTGTTCTTCAGTATAAAGTGGGCGATGGAGTGCATCAGGTGCGTCTTTCCCAGACCCACGCCGCCGTAGATGAACAGCGGGTTGTAGATCTCGCCTGGGGATTCGGCCACCGCCAGGGATGCGGCGTGGGCCAGATTGTTGTTGGCTCCCACCACGAAGGTGTCGAAGGTGTAGCGGGGGTTTAAGTTGGCGTTCTGGATGGCAGCCAGGCTGACCTCCTGGGAGGTCTGGCCGATGAGGGAGCTCTGCTCCGGTTCCGGCTCCTTTCTGGTCATGTCATCTTCGGCGATAAAGGCGACTTCACAGGAAATGCCGGTGATCTCCTCGATGGTGATCTGCAGCAGCCGGGAATATTTCTTTTTTACATAGGTGAGGAATTCCTTCTCCGGTACCAGGAGGTACAGAGTGTCATTCTCATAGGAATAGAGTTTCAGCGGCAGCAGCCATGTATTGAAGGACACATCGGATATCTCGTGCTCTTTTTTCAGATAATTTAGTATATCATCCCATTTTTCCTGCAGTTTCTTTAACATCTTGATTCTCCTAAAATCGTTATTCCGAATGAATGCGCAAATTGACCCAATCTAACTCTATTTTATACTAAACCGCCCTTTTTTTCAATGTAAAATATTTAT
>DXEU01000187.1 GCA_019114845.1 Candidatus Lachnoclostridium stercoripullorum
GAAGCCGGTTAATTTTTATATGGTTGGAGATTTGGACACATACTCCGAACTGAATATCGTTTATAAAAAGGGAAGACTGGAAACGGACTATTTTTATGAACTGATACAGCTGATAAAACAAGAACTGTTAAAAAACATCTGAGATAGGGGGAGCATTATGAAGACAAAGAAGCAGTGGAAGACACCGCACACTTTTGTGATTTTGGCCTGTATTATGATCCTGGCCACCATCGCCACTTACTTTGTACCGGCAGGAGAATTTGAACGGTACCAGAATGCAGCGGGGGAGACCTTGGTGCTGGCGGGAAGTTATCATCAGGTGGAGGCCCATCCGGAAAGCTTTTTGGCGCTGCCGGGAACGGTCTATCGAGGGATTACAGACGCCGCGTCAACGGTGACATTTATCTTGATGATCGGGGGCGCGTTTGAGATTATCACATCCACAGGAGCGATTGCCGCTCTTTGCCATAAGCTTTCGCGAATGTTTGTGAACAGGAAGTATCTGGTGATCCCGGTATTCCTGATTCTTTTTTCCATCTTTGGATTCACCATGGGAATGTCAGCGGAGGTGATGATTTTTGTGCCCTTCGGCATTGCGCTGGCCTTGTCCCTGGGACTTGACAAGGTGACTGGAGTGGCGATGATCGCCATGGGTGCCGCCACCGGGTTTACAGCCGGCCTGTTAAATCCTTTTAACGTGGGAATTGCCCAGGGAATAGCGGAACTCCCCATGTTCTCCGGGATCGGGTATCGCGCATTCATCCTGGCGGTACTGCTTGCGGTGGACACGGTGTATATCGTCCGCTACGCTAAGATGGTTCAGCTTCATCCGGAAAAGAGCGTGATCTACGGGGAGGCGGAGGAAACAGAGTACCAGTTTAATGAGGAGGATGCAAATCTGACGAACCGCAAGCTGATTATTCTGCTCATCATGGCGGCTGGATTTACTGTTTTGATCTATGGGCTGAGCGTGTGGGGATGGTATTTCGAAGAAATGTCCGCTCTGTTCCTCGCTATGGGAATCGCTTGCGGCTTTGCCAACGGATATGGACCCAACAAAATTGCATCTGTGTTTGGCGACGGCGCGAAGAATATCGTGGTGGGTGCCCTGATTGTGGGAATGGCCCGCAGCATCAATATCATTCTGGAAGACGCCGCGGTGATCGACACCATCGTATTTTACATATCGGAGATCGTCGGCTTTATGCCCCATGCCCTTCAGGCGATGAGTATGTTTATCGCTCAGTCTCTGGTGAATTGCCTGATCACATCCGGGAGCGGACAGGCGGTGGTGATGATGCCCATTATGGTTCCCATAGCGGACCTGATTGGAATCTCAAGACAGACGGCTGTACTGGCGTTTCAGCTGGGAGACGGGTTTTCAAACTCCATTCTACCCACCTCATCGGCCTTGATGGGCTATCTGGTGGTGTCCAAGATCCCTTATACAAAATGGCTCAAATTTATGCTCCCGCTGTTTTGGATCTGGACATTATGCGGATGTTTGTTTATGGTGGGGGCTGTCCTTATAGGATATTGACAAACATTCTCTCCTCCTGTATTATATAATTAAGCAGATTAACCATTAAGTGCGTTAAATAAAAGGAGGAGAATGATCATGACTGATTTACAGAAACGGCTTCAGGAGAAAGCGGCCGCCTACGAGGCGTACACCATCGCCTGCCGCCGGAAGATCCACGGCATCGCGGAGGTGAGCAACGAGGAGGTGCGCACCTCCGCCTTTGTGGAGGAGGAGCTGAAGGGCATGGGACTTCCCACCCACCGCCCGGCCCCCTACACGGTGATCGGCGTGCTGGACACGGGAAGGCCCGGCAAGAAGATCGCCCTGCGGGCGGATCTGGACGCCCTGGCGGTGCCGGAGAACCCCAACAACCTGGCGGGCCCCCGCGTCTGCATGTCGGAGACGCCGGACAAGACCTGCCATGCCTGCGGCCATGACGCCCACAGCGCCATGCTCCTGACAGCGGCCAAGATTCTCACGGAGGAGAAGGAGCACTTGAATGGCACGATCTTCTTCTGCTTTGAGCAGGGGGAGGAGACCGGACGCAGAATCGGCGCCAACGGCGTTCTGGGCTTTCTGAAAGAGCAGGGGGGCGTGGACACGGTGTGGGCCATCCACGTCTACAATAACCTGGAGAGCGGCAAGCTCTGCGTGGAGCCGGAGCCCAGGATGGCGGGAGCCGCCGGCGTGGAGACCACCATCTACGGAAAGAGCGGCCACGGCTCCCGGCCGGACCTGGCCGTCAATCCGGTGTTCTGCGCGGCTGCCATTCTGCCCAACCTGACCACAGTCTTTGCCAACCGGCTGAACGTGGAGGAGACGGTGACCCAGGGCATCACCTCCATCGAGGGGGGAGGCGGCTCCGCCAACATCATCCCGGAGAAGGCGGAGATCCGCGGCTCCTTCCGCTTCTTCAACGTAGAGGAGGGGCAGAAGGCCGTGGACCTGTACAAGGAGGTCTGCGCGGACACGGCGAAAATGATGGGCTGCCGGGTGGAGCACCACGAGAAGACGAGAATCCTGGTGGGACCCTGCATCAACGACAAGGAGTGCAGCCGGATCGCCAAGGCGGCCATCGGGGCGGTGACGCCGGAGGGAACCCTCTCCGAGGCGCCCAAGTGGTACGCGTCGGAGTCCTACGGCGTGTATCTGGCCACCTACCCCGGCATTCTCTGCCATCTGGGAATCCGGAACGAGGCCTACGGCAGCGGGGCGGAGCACCACAACACCTATTTCGACGTGGATGAGGGCGTGCTCTCCTTAGGCGTGCTGGCCACGGCCGCCTACGCAGCGGCGTTCTGCGGGGAGGAAGAGGCATAATGAGCGAGCGGCAGAAGGCGTGTGCCGCCGCCTGCGGCGGCAACGCGATCTTTGGTTTCAGCTTTCTGGCCTCCCAGATTGCCATGGAGGCGGCGGATCCCATTTTCCTGCTGGCCATCCGCTTCCTCCTCTCGGTGGTGTTCATGACCCTGCTGGTTCTCTTGGGGGTGGTGCATGTCCATCTGAAGGGAAAGCGCCCCTGGCGCCTGATTCCCCTGGGGCTTCTCCAGCCGGTACTCTACTTTGTGTGCGAGAACTACGGAATCATGTACACCAACTCCTCCTTTGCGGGGACGATGATCGCCATCATCCCCCTGGCCACCCTGTTTTTGGGAATCCTTCTCCTGGGAGAGAAGTGCGGGCCGGCTCAGATTGGCTGGGCCGTGTGCTCCTTCGCGGGCGTGGCGGTCATCTCCCTCTCCGGCAGCGAGTCGGGGGTGGTGTCCGCGAAGGGCGTCCTGCTCCTGATGGGAGCGGTGCTCTCCAGCGGCCTGTTCATGGTTCTCAGCCGGAAACTCTCGGAAGAATTTTCCACCTTTGAGAGAACCTACATTATGTTCCTCATGGGGAGCGTCACCTTCATCGCCGCGGCGGCGGTGGAGAGCGGCTTTTCCCCGGCGGTCATCGGGGAGAAGCTGTCCCGGTGCATGACGCCCTCCTTTGTGCTGGCGGTCATCTACCTCTCCCTGGTGTCCTCCGTGCTGGCCTTCCTGCTGATCAACTACAGCGCGGCCAAGATCGAGGCCAGGCGGGCGGCCTCCTTCGCCAGCGTCTCCACCGTGGTGTCCATCGCCGCGGGGGTGATCCTCTCCGGGGAGCCCTTTGGGCTGGTCCAGCTGGTGGGATCGGCGCTGATTCTGCTGGGCGTGTATCGCTTAAATGTGGGAAATGCCTGATTAAACCTGCAAAAATACACATTTTCCATGGAAAAACCGGGTGAAAATAGCGGGATAATATGATATACTAGTTAGAAGCGCTATGCGAATTTTGGGAGGAAAATGAAAAAGACATGGAAAATGAACACCGTTATGATTTGTTTATGAAGCTCATTGATGAATTTGATCAGGGCTGCGATCTGACGGAAGAGTACGATGCTCTTCTGCACAACTACAATGGAACGATCCTGTTCCAGGCAGAGTCCCAGATGATCAAGATGATTGGAAATCACCCGGGAATCACCGCGTCGGAAATATCCAAATCTTTTGGAAAGACGGGCAGTGCCTCCTCCCAGCTGATCCGCAAGCTGAAGGAAAAGGGATGGGTGAGGCAGGAGCGGAACCAGGAGAACAACCGCCTCTACAACCTCTATCTGACAGAGTCCGGGAGCGAGATTTACGAAAACCACCGCCAGTTTGAGGAGCGGTGCTATCAGAGAACCTTCCACAGCCTGGATCGGTTCTCCGACGAAGATTTAAATACCTACATTGCGATTCAGAGGCATCTGAATGCTACCTTCCACATGGACGTGGAGGAGAGCCGCAATCTGGGAACCAAGCGGCGGTGAGGCCGCACACGAAAGACACAGAGGTCTTTTGCCTGCAGATGGGCGAAGGGCCTCTTTTTTGTTTAATAGGAAACGTATCATGCCAGAGAAACGTCCGCCGCCCCCGCAGGGACGGGCATTTTTCGGGCTGCGGACGGGGAAAAGAGTTCTTTTGATGTGTCCGCGCTGCGCGGACAAAAGGCGCTGTAACAAAAAAGTAACAAAGAGGCGGACAGGGGAAAATAGAGATATTTAGAATAATTAGACTAAAAACAAATTTTAAAAAAATAGTTTATCATGTAAACTGCCCAGAAAAAATAGATTACGTATTGACAAAACAGATAAGCGATTGTATAATTAAGACACTGAATACATAAGGTACTTAATGATTAAGAACATTATGCTACAGCGTGAGAGAAAGGAGACCAGTATGGAAGATCTGGGAAAAAAGTTTAAGGAAGCGGAAGGGTATATCATCGAGATGCGCCGCTGGTTCCATCAGCATCCGGAGCTCTCCCTGAAGGAGAAGGAGACCTCCGAGAAGATCAAGGAGGAGCTGGACAAGATGGGCATCCCCCACGAGGATTTAAAGCCCAACTACGGCGTGGTGGCCACCATCCAGGGAAAGGATTCCGGCAAGGTGATCGCCGCCAGGGCGGATATCGACGCCCTCCCCGTGACGGAGGACACGGGCCTTCCCTTCGCCTCCTGCAATCCCGGCGTGATGCACGCCTGCGGCCATGACGCCCACGCGGCCATGCTCCTGGGAGTTGCGAAGGTGCTGAACGAGGTGAAGGATGAGCTGAACGGCACCGTGAAGCTGGTGTTCCAGGTATCTGAGGAGAACGGAATGGGCTACGAGGAGATCCTGGACTACTTTGAATCCATCGGAGGCGTGGACCGGGTGATCGGCCTTCACATCTGGAGCACACTGCCGGCCGGGGAGATCCTGCTGATTCCGGAGTCCGTGTTCGCCGGAGGAACAGGGTTTACCTGCAGAATCAACGGGCAGGGCGGCCACGGGGCGAGACCGGACCTGGTGAAGGATCCCATCAAGGCGGCCTGCGACCTGGTGCTGAAGCTGGCGGCCATCCCTACCAACTTCTACGATGTGCTGGATCACTCCGTGGTGTCCGTGGGCCAGATCCAGTCGGGAACCATGGGCAATATCTTCCCCTCCTACGCGGAGGTGAAGGGAACCACCCGCTACTACAAGGCGGGGGGAATTGACGCCATCAAGGAGAAGATGCAGCAGATCGCCGACGGCGTGGGAATGACCTACGGGGTGAAGATCGACGTGGAGCACAACGGAGGCGTTCTTCCGGTTTACAACGCGCCGGAGCTGATTCCCCATGCCAGGGAGCTGGTGGACCAGGTGGAGGGCTTAAAGGTATCTCCTCAGACGGATCCCATCTGCGCCGGAGATGATTTCTGCTACATTCTTGCAAAATATCCGGGCTTCTACGGAGTGCTGGGAGCGGGCGCGCCCGACAGCTATCCCCAGCACCACGCGAAATTTGACGTTCAGGAGTCTGAATTCCGCAAGGGGGCGGAGTTCATGGGCCGCTACATTGCGGATTATCTGAAGTAAATAAAATGACCTGCCGCCTGAAGGCGGCGGGCGCCATTACAAAGGAGGGTATATAAATGGGTAAAACTGAGACAGGAGCGAAGAAGAAAAGCTTCAAAATGCCGCATCTGTTCTGGATCATGCTGGGACTGCTGGTGGTAGCCAGTCTTCTGACCTACGTGATCCCGGCTGGCGAATTCGCCACCGACGAGGCGGGCAACATTCTGGGCGACCAGTTCAACTATCTGGGCCATCAGACGCCGGTGAATCCCTGGCAGATGCTGATGATGGTTCTGGACGGCTGCATCGGATCCGCCAGCGTAATCTGGACCGTGCTCTGCGCCGGCGCCATGACCGCGGTGGTGATGGCCACAGGCGCCATCGACGAGTTCCTGAACTGGGCCATCTACAAACTGAAAGACAAAAATGAGAACATCCTGATCTCCATCATGTTCGTTCTGATGGTGTACCTGGGATCCTTCGGCGGATCAGACGCCCTGATCGCCGTGGTGCCGGTGGGCGTGATCTTCTGTAAGAAGCTGAAGCTGGATCCCATCTGTGCCATCGGTGTCTCCACCTACGCGACCCTGATCGGATTCGGAACCGGCCCCACCAAACAGTACATCACTCAGCTGATGATGGGCGTTCCCGTGTACGGCGCGTTCTTCACCATGTTCATCAGCATGAATGTGTTCATGCTGGTAGGTCTGTTCTTCCTGCTGAGATACGTGAAGAAAATCCGCAAGGACCCGACCAAGTCCCTGATGTGGTCTGAGGGCTGGAATCCGGCCAACATGACTGTGAGCGCGGAGGATGAGGCCAAGCTGGTGGGAGAGGTGAAGCTCTCCGGCAAAACCATCCTGATCCTGCTCCTCTTCCTTGGACAGTACGGAGTGATCGTGGCGTACCCGTTCTTGGGCGGTGACTCCAACCTGATTCAGCACCTGATGGTAGCTATCTCCCTGGTTGTAGCCATCGTCTGCGGCTTCATCGGAGGATTCTCCTTTGACCGCGTGGGCAACGAGTATGTGAAGGGTCTGCAGAGCATGGTATTTGTAGGCTTCGTAATCGGACTGGCGAGAGTGATGTCCCTGGTGATGACCGACGGACACATCATCCACACCATCGTGTACTTCCTGACCAGACCGCTCATGGATCTCCCCAGATCCGTGGCCAGCATCGGCATGACGGCCGTTATCTCCGTCATCAACCTGCTGATTCCGTCCGCCACCTCCAAGGCGGCCATCCTGGTGCCCATTCTGCAGCCCATCGCTCAGACCCTGGACATGGATCTGAACCTGGCTGTGCAGGCGTTCCAGTACGGCGACGGATTCACCAACCTGCTCTCCCCGTTCCTGGGATGGACCATCGGCTCCTGCACCATGGCCGGCGTTCCCTTCCCCAAGTGGTTCAAGTGGGTTGTGCCGAAGGTTTTCACCTTCATCCTCATGGGCTTTGTGATCATGTTCATCCTCACGGAGTCCGGCTGGACCGCATTCTAAAGGATGGCAGACTTATTGTCATAAAACATAAAAACTCCTTTACAGAAACAGATAGGGGCCGCATATTGCGGCCCCTATCTGTTTGGCAGACACGTATCGCAAAAACGGCGGGTCATCCGGCCCGCCGTAAAAAATTATCGAATGATGGTTCCAGCCTTGCCTGCCAGGGCATCCTTTGCCAGAGCCTGGGTGGTGATCACCGCCGCGCGGCCCTTTCCGGCCCGGATGAAATCCACAGCGGCCTGGATCTTGGGAGCCATGTTGGAGGCTCCGAACTGCCCCTCCTCCAGGTAGGCGCAGGCCTCGTCGGCAGTCATCTCCCGGATGGGCTTCTGGTCCGGCTTTCCGTAATTTAAGGAGACGCAGTCCACGTCCGTGAGGATCATCAGCAGGTCGGCGTCCACCTCCTTGGCCAGAAGGCCGCTCACCAGGTCCTTCTCAATGATGGCGCTGGCCCCCTTTAAGAGCTGTCCCTGCTCCATCACCGGGATGCCGCCGCCTCCGCAGGCGATCACCAGCTGGTCAGCGTCCAGAAGGGCCCGGATGGAGTCGATCTCCACGATGGCCACCGGCTTCGGCGCGGCGACCATGCGCTGGAATCCCTTTCCGGGGATCTCCGCCACGTAATTCCCCTTGGCCTCCTCGGCTGCCGCCTCCACGGCGCTCATGATGCGGCCCACCTTTTTGACCGGGGTGTAGGAGGACTCGTCGTAGGGGTTCACAGTCACCTGGGTGAGGAGTGTGGCCACCGGCTTGTAGATGCCCCGTTTCACCAGCTCGGTGCGGATTCCGTTCTGCAGGTCGTAGCCGATGTAGCCCTGGCTCATGGCGGAGCAGACGGACATGGGGGCGGGGGTGTAGCCCTCGTGGTGCCGGCCAAATTCGTTCATCGCCGTGTGGATCATGGAGAGCTGGGGGGCGTTGCTGTGCACAACGGCCACCTGCCAGCTGTCCTGGATGAAGTCGCCGATGATTTTGGCGGTTCTGGCCACAGCCTCCTTCTGCTCGGGAAGGTTGGTTCCCAGGGCGTCGTGGCCCAGAGCGATCACAAGTCGTTTTTTTGCCATATACATATACCTCTTTTCCTGGTTTTTCTGAAAGGATTCAATAACACCAATTATAGTGGCGGCGGAGAAAAAAAGCAAGAAAGAAGTTGGAAAGACGGGTGCCATATGGTATGATAACCATGTTATGAAGAGAATACTGAACTATGTCAGAATCCTCTGGCAGGTCCTAAGCCCGCTGTTTATCTTTCTCGGGGCATCCGTGGCGGTGGAGTGCGCCTTCGCCATCCTGTGGATGATCCTGGGCAGCCGCATGGACTTTGTGCTGGACCACAGGGAGGATGTGATTCTGGCGCTTTCCGGGACAGCCGCCCTGTGGGCTGCCTGGATTTTATGGAAAATTGACGGGAGGGAGGGCATCTGGTACGGGGAGATCCGGCGGCGCCTGCCGCGGAGGGCCATTCTCCCCTGCGTGGGCGCCGCCCTGGGGGTCAGCGTGGCGGGCAACTGCCTTCTGTCCCTCCTGGGACTCACGGACTTGGGGGGGAACTCGGCGGCCCCCCTTCTGGAGCAGGGGACTCCCCTTGTGGTTCTCCTCTCCACCTGCGTGGCTGCGCCCCTGGCGGAGGAGATGGTCTTCCGGGTGGTGATTTACCGGAGACTCCGCAGGGAGGCGGGATTAGGGATGGCTGCGGCCGTCTCCTCCCTGCTGTTTGCCCTGTACCACGGCAATCTCCCCCAGGGCATTTACGCCCTGCTTGTGGGAGCGGTCCTGGCGTTTCTCATGGAGAGCTATCAAGCAGCCCTGGCCCCGGTGCTGGCCCACATGGCGGCCAACCTGCTCTCCGTCCTGCTCACCTGGGCGGGGACGGGGGACATACTCGCCGCAGGCGTTGCGAGGCGCGCGGCTGCGGCTGCCCTTGCCGGTGCGGTCCTGCTTTTCAGCCTGCGCCAGGCGGCAAACGATGGAAAAAGAATTCGATCATAGGAGGTTACGGAGATGAAACTGTTGTCGGTGGCAATTCCCTGCTATAATTCGGAAAACTATATGCGTCATTGTATAGAGAGCCTGCTGCCGGGGGGGGAGGAGGTGGAGATCCTCATCGTGGACGACGGCTCC
>DXEU01000188.1 GCA_019114845.1 Candidatus Lachnoclostridium stercoripullorum
AGGAATGAACGAGAATGAAGACTCAGGAAAGGTATAAGCGGCTGGTTAAGCTGTTGTTTTCCCTGGTTCTGACGGGGCTGCTTACGGCAATTTATGCTTTCGTCTGGACATATTATTTTAATGAGAAAATGCTTCAGGCGCCCTTCTTCCGAAGGGGCAACTGGATGATGATCTGCCTGTACGGCGTGCTGCTGGTGTTCTTTATGAAGACCTACGGCGGCTACAAGGTGGGCTATCTGAAGAAAGGAAATCTGATCTACTCCCAGATCCTGTCGGTGGTATTTCTGAACACCTTCACCTACTTCCAGATCGCCGTGCTGGACAAGCGGTTTTACTCCCCGACGGTGCTGGTCCTGATGACCCTGGCCGACGCGGCGGCCATCGTGATCTGGACGATGATCTACGAGCAGATCTACATCTGGATGTACCCGCCCCGGCGGATGCTCATGGTCTACGGCGACCGCTCCGACTACCATCTCATGGAGAAGATGAACGCCAGGGAGGACAAGTACGAGATCAAGGATATGATGTCCTACCGCCAGGGATTTGAGCAGTTCAAGGACAGGGTAAAGGGATTTGACGGGGTGATTGTGGGGGACATGCCCTCCCACGATCGGAACCTGATTTTGAAATATTGTTTCGAGCACGGAATTCGCACCTACGCGGTGCCGAAAGTCTCCGACATACTCCTGCGCAGCTCCGACGAGCTGACGCTGTTCGACTCGCCCCTTCTGCTGTCCAGAAATGGCGGGCTGTCCATCGAGCAGGAATTTATGAAGCGGACGATGGATGTGGTGCTGTCCTTTGCGGCGGCGATGATCACCCTGCCCTTTTTCGCGGTGATCGGCGCGGCCATCAAGCTGACGGACGGCGGTCCCGTCTTCTACAAGCAGGTGCGCCTCACAAAAGATCGGAAAGAATTTGAAATCTACAAATTCCGCACCATGATCCAGAACGCCGAGGCGGAGAGCGGGGCCAGACTGGCCTCGGAGAAAGATCCGAGGATCCTGCCGGTAGGGCGCTTCCTGCGGGCCACCCGCTTAGATGAGCTTCCCCAGATCTACAACATTCTCAAGGGGGATATGTCCATCGTGGGGCCCAGGCCGGAGCGGCCGGAGCTGGCGGCTGAGATTGAAGCAGAGATTCCGGAATTCAGATATCGCCTGAAGGTGAAAGCCGGGCTGACGGGCTATGCCCAGGTCTACGGCAAGTACAACACCACCTCCTACGACAAGCTGAAGCTGGATCTGACGTATATTCGGAACTATTCCATATTGCTGGATCTGAAGCTCATCATCATGACGCCGAAGATCATGTTTATGAAGGAGAGCACGGAGGGCGTAAAACAATGAAAAAAGCGCTTCTTGTGACTCATGTCAGCGGGTTTGTCCCCCAGTTTGAGATGGGAAATGTGAAAATTCTCCAGGAAATGGGCTATGAAGTCCATTACGCCTCCAACTATCACAATCCATCCTACGGGGATGACAACCACCGCCTGGACGGGACTGGAATCATCCGCCATCAGGTGGACTTTGAGAGAAGCCCCTACAGCTTGAAAAATCTGACGGCCTACCGGCAGCTGAAGAAGCTGATGGAGGAGGAGAGGTTTGACCTGGTGCACTGCCATACCCCTATGGGAGGCGCCCTGGCTCGCCTGGCGGCCCGCAAAACAAAAACAGGACCGGTGATATATACAGCTCACGGGTTCCATTTTTTTAAAGGGGCACCGCTTATCAACTGGCTGGTATACTACCCGGTGGAGAGATGGCTTTCCCGCTTCACAGATGTGCAGGTCACCATCAACCATGAGGACTATATGCGGGCTAAAAATCAGTTCAAGGCCCGCCGCACAGTGCGGATCCATGGGGTGGGAATCGATCTTGCCCCTTCCGGAAAGAGCCGGGAGGAAAAGCGCTGGGAGCTTGGCATCCAGCCGGATGAAATCCTGCTCCTCACAGCCGGCGAGCTGAACCGAAACAAGAACCAGAGGATGGTTCTGGAGGCCATGGGAAAGCTGAAGGGAATGACGGAGGCAAAGCTGGTTTACGCTGCCTGCGGCAAGGGGGATTGTCTGGAATCCCTGGAAAAGCGGGCCCGGGAATTGGGGATTGAGGCGAACGTTCGCTTTTTGGGCTACAGAGAAGATTTCAGAGAAATCCTGAAAACGGCCGACATATTTCTGATGCCGTCCTACCGGGAAGGACTTCCCACGGTGGTGATGGAGGCTATGAGCGCCGGCCTTCCGGTGATCGGAACCGATATCCGGGGGAATCGAGATCTGATCCAGCCGGGAAAGACCGGGTATCTGGTGGGCGTGGACGACGCCGGTCAGATGGCGCAGGCCATAAAATGGCTTGCGGAAGATGAAAATCTTCGCCGGGAAATGGGAGCAGGCGGACAGACGGCAATCCTTCCTTTCGGACGGGAACAGGTCGCAAAGGAAATGAAGAAGATTTATTGCTCTCTGGAAGGACAGACATGGAAAGACAAGTGAGAGTGTCGGTGATCATGGGGGTGTACAATGGAGAGAAGACCCTGAATGAGGCGATCCAATCGATTGTAGATCAGACCATGACCGACTGGGAATTGATTATCTGCAACGACTGTTCCACGGACCGGACAGGCGAGCTGCTGAGAGAGTGGATGGGAAGAGAGCCGCGGATCCGCTGCCTGGAAAATGCCTCCAACATGCGCCTGGCGGCCTCCCTGAATCGCTGCATCGAAGCCGCAGAGGGAAAATATATCGCCCGCATGGATGACGACGACATCAGTTATCCGGAGCGGCTTTGGCTGGAGGCAGATTTTCTCGACAGACACCCGGAATACGGCTTTGTATCGGGCCAGATTGACGGGTTCGACGGGAAGCGCCTGATACCGGATTATTGGCACAGGAAAGAAAAGCCGGAGAAGAAGGATTTTCTGTCAGGTTCACAATTTGTCCACCCGGCAGTAATGTTCCGCCGGGAGTGCCTGGAAGAGATGGGGGGATACCGGACCGGAAAGAGCACGAGGCGGATGGAGGACTACGACCTTTTCATGCGGCTCTACGCTTCCGGCTATAAAGGCTATAATATACAGAAATCCCTTATGCGCTATACAATCAGCACAGAAAAGGACAAATACCGCTTTCGGATCGATGAGGCCAAAGTGCGCTGGCAGGGATACTGCAGGCTGGGATTGATGCCCTGGGGGGCGGTCTGGGCGATTCGCCCGCTGTTGGTGGGGCTGATCCCCAAGAGGCTGCTGCTGGCGCTCAAAACGCGAAAAGAGTAATACGGACAGTTTATGGTAGGGATAGTAATCTTAAATTACAACAACTGGAAAGATACAGAGGAATGCGTCCGCAGCATTCTGGAGAAGGAGCTGCGCACGGACTATCAGATATATCTTGTGGACAACGCGTCGCCGGCGCAGCCGTCGGAAGAACAGAAGAAATTCCTGCGGGAAGCCGGCGCTGTGCAGATCAGAAGCGAGGAGAACCGGGGATATTCCGCCGGCAACAATCTGGGCATCAGAAGGGCTCTGGACGACGGCTGCAGCGCTGTGCTGATCAGCAACCCAGATGTGCGCTATGAGGAGAACAGCATTTCTGTTATGGAAGAATACCTGAACAGTCATCCGGATGTGGGGATTGTCGGACCAAAAATCATTTTGGGAAATGGACAGCTCCAGAGAGAGTGCATGATGTTCAAAACCGGCATCCTGGAAAAATACCTTCTTCGGACCCGGTTCCATATCTTCTTCCCCGGCTACAACCGCCGCTATTGGGGAAGAGAGCATGACTACGAGAGCGAGACCTTCCCCGTATATGCGGTGATGGGCTGCTGCTTCATGATGAGCCGGGACTGCGCCCTGGACGTCACGCCGCTGGATGAGCGGCCCTTCCTCTATGAGGAGGAGCTGATCCTGGGAATTCACATGGAGCGGGCCGGCTGGAAAACCGTCTACTGCCCCAAGAGCGTGATCCATCATCTCCACGGAACCTCCACCGAACAGGTGCAGGCGTTCGCCTATACCTGCAACGTGTGCAGTGAGATCTATTACTGCCGGCGATATCTGGGGATGAAAAAGTGGCAGATCCTGCCGCTGTACTGGTACCGGACGGGGCTGTACAGGCTGAAGGGGCTGAGAAATAAGGAGTTCCGGGAGAAGAGAAAGCTCTACCGCGAAAGTACGCGCAGAGAGCTGCAGAGAAGAAACTAAAAAAGCAGAGGTATTGAGCTATGTTAAAAAAGCGACTAAAACAATTTTCTATATTCATTTTTGCGTATATTGCTGTTGCAATTGCGTTTTTCTTTATAGGTGGAGACCAGATACAGTATTCGGAAATAACCAGTAAT
>DXEU01000189.1 GCA_019114845.1 Candidatus Lachnoclostridium stercoripullorum
ACCAACCCAGCCCATCTGGCTCCGCTCTACACCCTGCTCTTTTCCCTGCCCGGCATTCCGTCCATCTACTACGGCAGCGAGTGGGGGATCCAGGGAAAGCGGACGCCCTACAGCGACCACGTGCTGCGGCCGGCGGTGACCGCCGGGGAGGCCAGGGAGAAGGCCAACGAGCTCACCGCCCTGATCCGCCGGCTGATCCGCATCCACAGGGAGAACCCAGAGTTTCACTTCGGCCGCTACCAGGAGCTCTCCCTCACCAACCGCCAGTTTGCCTTCGCCCGCCTGGGAGAAGAATCCATGGCGGTCACCGCGGTCAACTGCGACGACGCGCCGTGCAGCTTCTCCCTGGCCCTGCCCGCCGGCGGCAGCCGCGCCGTCAGCCTGCTCGCGGGGACGAAGGCTGACCTGGCAGACGGGGTGCTCACCTTCACCCTGGAGGCAAACTCCGGGGAGATCTTTCGGGTGTGGGACGGGCCGGACGAGGCGGGCGCAGGGGACACTGCGCCGGAAAGCGGCGCCTCGACGGCCGGAAGACCAGCGGACGGCGCAGATGCGGACGAGGCCGCCGCGGGCGCAGAACCTATCAAATATACAATGGGGGAATAATGTATGAAGAACACGGGGTTTATCACGGAAATGGACCGTTACCTCTTCGGCAACGGCACGCACTATGAGATCTACAATAAGCTGGGGGCACACCCCCACACGCTGAACGGCAAGAAGGGAATGTATTTCGCCGTCTGGGCGCCCCACGCCAAGGCGGTGCATCTGACCGGGGATTTCAACGGATGGAATGAGACCAGTCATCCCATGAAGCCCCTGGCCGACTCCGGCATCTACGAGCTGTTTGTCCCCGGCATGCGGACAGGCCAGCTCTACAAATACGCCATAACGCCCCAGAGGGGGCGCACCTTCTTAAAGGCGGATCCATACGCCTTCCAGGCGGAATTCCGCCCCGGCACCGCCTCCGTCACCGCCGACATCGAGGGCTTTAAGTGGTCCGATTCCCAGTGGCTGAAGGCCAGGGAGCAGGCGGATCTCCTGAAGGAGCCCATCAGCATCTACGAGGTGCACATCGGCTCCTGGAAGAAGAAGGACCGGCCGGAGAAGGACGGATTCTACACCTACCGGGAGGCGGCGAAGGAGCTGGCGGACTACGTCTCCTCCATGGGCTACACCCACGTGGAGCTGATGGGCATCGCCGAACACCCCCTGGACGCCTCCTGGGGCTACCAGGTGACCGGGTACTACGCCCCCACCTCCCGCTACGGGACGCCCAAGGATTTCATGTATTTCGTCAACTATATGCACCGCAGGGGCATCGGGGTCATTCTGGACTGGGTGCCGGCCCATTTCCCCAAGGACGCCCACGGGCTGGCGGATTTCGACGGCCAGGCCCTCTACGAGTACGCCGACCCCAGGAAGGGGGAACACCCGGACTGGGGCACCAAGGTCTTCGACTACGGCAAGAATGAGGTGAAAAATTTTCTCATCGCCAACGCCCTCTACTGGCTGGAAAAATACCACGTGGACGGCCTGCGGGTGGACGCCGTGGCCTCCATGCTCTACCTGGATTACGGCCGTGGCGGCGGCAACTGGGTCCCCAACAAGTACGGCGGCAACCAGAACCTGGAAGCCATCGAGTTCTTCCGCCACTTGAACAGCATCGTGAAAAAGCGGGTGAAGAACGCCATGGTCATCGCCGAGGAGTCCACCGCCTGGCCCGGCGTCACCCACGACCCGGCAGACGGAGGCCTGGGCTTCTCCTTCAAGTGGAACATGGGCTGGATGCACGACTTCCTGGAGTACATGAAGCTGGACCCCTACTTCCGCAAATACAACCACAACAAGATGACCTTCGGCCTGACCTACTCCTCCAGCGAGAACTTCATCCTGGTGCTCTCCCACGACGAGGTGGTGCACTTAAAATGCTCCATGATCAACAAGATGCCCGGCATCTACGAGGACAAATTTGCCAACCTGAAGGTGGGCTACACGTTCATGATGACTCACCCCGGCAAGAAGCTCCTGTTCATGGGCCAGGATTTCGGCCAGTTCCACGAGTGGGATGAGAAGGTGTCCCTGGACTGGCACCTCACCGGGGAACCGCTCCACGCCGACCTGCAGCGCTATTATTCCGACCTGCTCCACGTGTACCGCAAATACCCGGCCCTTCACCGCCTGGAGAAGGACTGGCACGGGTTCCAGTGGATCAACGCCAACGACGGGGACCGCAGCATCTTCAGCTACATCCGCCGGGACGAGACGGGCAAAAAGAGCCTGCTGGTGATCTGCAATTTCACCCCCATGGAGCGCTCCGACTACCGGGTGGGCGTGCCCAAGCGGGGCAATTATACCCTGGTGATGGACACGGCCCACGGCCTCTACAAGCGGGGAGAGCACGCCCCTGCATTCCGCTCTGTGAAGAAGGAGTGCGACGGCCAGCCCTACTCCTTCGCCTACCCGCTGCCGCCCTACGGCGCCGCGATTTTCCGTTTCTCATAAACCTATGACGACTTGATTTTTCTTACATAAAGGAGGTCTGCCCTATGCAGAACATACTGGTCTGTGACGACGACAAGCAGATCGTGGAAGCGATCGACATCTACCTCACCGGCGAAGGCTACCATGTGATCAAGGCCTACGACGGCTACGAGGCCCTGGAAATCCTGGACTCCACCCCGGTGGATCTGATGATTGTGGACGTGATGATGCCGGGCCTGGACGGCATCCGCACCACCTTAAAGGTACGGGAGACCAGCAGCATCCCCATCATCATCCTCTCCGCCAAGTCCGAGGACAACGACAAGATTCTGGGGTTAAACATCGGCGCCGACGACTACATCACCAAGCCCTTCAACCCCCTGGAGCTGGTGGCCCGGGTCAAGTCCCACATCCGCCGCTACACCCAGCTGGGCAACATGAACCAGCAGCAGGCGGGGGAGCAGATCTACAAGTGCGGCGGCCTGACCATCAACGACGACAACAAGGAGGTGCAGGTGGACGGGGAGACCATCCGCCTGACCCCCATCGAGTACAACATCCTGCTGCTCCTGGTGAAAAATGCGGGAAAGGTCTTCTCCATCGATGAGATCTACCAGCAGATCTGGAACGAGGAGGCCATCGGCGCCGACAACACGGTGGCCGTCCACATCCGCCACATTCGGGAAAAGATCGAGATCAATCCCAGGGAGCCCCGGTACTTGAAGGTGGTCTGGGGCGTGGGCTACAAGATTGAAAAGCAGTGAGGAGTGTCTATGAAGAAATTTACCGCCCTGCTCCTCCACCTGGCCTTCCTGGCGGTGGCGGTGCTGGGGCTCAGCCTGATGTATCTGAACTATAATTACGGGCGGGGAATCCACCTGTTCTCCGATTCGGTCTACGAGGACTCTGACCTCTTTCGGGCGCAGCTGGAGAAGGACATCAACCGGATTTTCGACTACGTGAACTACAAAGATGTGTTCGAGACTGACGGACAGCTGGACTACAACAAAAAGATGGTGGGCGTCTCCTACACCTCCGGCATCGAGAGCCAGTCCATCACCTACACCCTGGACGAGCTGATCCGCTACGGGAAATCCCTGGGGTACTACCTGAACAGCGACTACGAGGTGGTGCGGACGGAGGTGGAGGAGAGCCACCACCAGGAGGAGAACTTTGTGGTGGACTGGCGGGTCTACATGCCCAGCGACAATTATTCGGAGCCGGGGGACGCCTACTCCACCCTGGAGGGCCTGTCCCTGGAGATCATGACCCGCCTGGGCAGCTATCTGAGCACCTACAACAACCTCATCGCCCAGCCCTCCAACCTGGCCTTCCAGGTGTGCTACAACCGCTCCGAGTCAGATCAGAACATGTACACCAACGTCCCGGACCTGGGGCCGGAAGACATCTGTTCCATGGGAAAATACTGCTACCTGGACGGAACCACCCTGGCGCCGGACACCAACATCTCCGTCCTGCCCACCAACATCTCCCAGGTGGCGGAGTCCAGCAACGCCTATGACAACAACAATTACTACGTGGCCATCGGCCTGGACACCTCCTACCCCCACGAGGACGCCTACTCCCAGGGCATGGATTCCTTCCAGAACATGCGAGTCATGTACGTGGGCGGAATTTTCTGCATCCTCACAGGCGCTGTGGGCATGATTCTCACCCTGTGCCGCCTGCTGGCCGGGGAGCGGAAAGCCCCCTTAAACTACTACGACGCCCTCAGCACGGAGAGCAGCGTCGTCCTCACCATCGCCTGCTGCCTGCTGGCCGTATTTTTGAGCTACCGTGTCTTTTCCAAGCTGCTGCACCTGGTGGTGCAGGTGGATTTCTGGTCCTACACGGACAAGCTGGTGGCCGCCGTCTGCATCTATTTCCTCCTCCTGTGGGAGGCGGCAAGCCTGATGCGGCGGTACGGGGCGAAGACCCTGTGGACCAACAGCATATTTAAAAATGCCCGAAAGTTCCTGGATCTGTATTTCTCCCAGAAAACCCTGACGGTGGTGGTGGCCTTCGTCTACTTCTGCTTCCTGGGGGCCAACATCGCCGTGATCTCCGGCATCTATCTGTCCCTGTATCACGGACACGGGCCGCTGAAATACATCGTCTCCATCCTTCTGGCCGTGGCCCTGGCCGTCCTGGACCTGTGGGGCTTCCACTACATGTTCCACAACGCCTGGGAACGGGATATGATCTCCGATGCCATCCGCCATCTGTCCACGGGGGACACCGCCTACCAGATCGACACCGACCTGTTCTCCGGGAAGGAGAGGGATCTGGCGGACAGCCTGAACAACATCTCCCACGGCCTGGCGGACGCCCTGTCCGAGCAGGTGAAGAGCGAGCGGCTGAAGGCGGACCTGATCACCAATGTGTCCCACGACATCAAGACGCCCCTCACGTCCATCATCAACTATGTGGATTTGATCAAGCGGGAACACATCCAGGACCCGAAGATCCAGTCCTATCTGGATGTGCTGGAGCAGAAATCTCAGCGGCTCAAGAATCTGACGGAGGACCTGGTGGAGGCGTCCAAGGCCAGTTCTGGAAACCTGAAGCTGGAGATCAGCGACCTGAATTTTACAGAGCTGGTGCAGCAGACCAACGGAGAATTTGAAGAAAAGTTTGCCCTGAGGCGGCTGGAGCTGGTGACCCAGATCCCGGAGAAGCGGCTGATCATCGAGGCGGACGGGCGCCGGCTGTGGAGGATCCTGGAAAATCTCTACAACAACGCCTACAAGTACGCCATGGAAGGGAGCCGCATCTACGTGGATCTGACCAGTTCGGAGGACATGGCGGTCTTCACCATCAAGAACGTGTCGGAGAGCCCCTTAAACATCGACGCCAGCGAGCTGACGGAGCGGTTCGTGCGGGGGGACGTGGCCCGCACCACCGAGGGGAGCGGCCTGGGCCTGTCCATCGCCAAGAACCTGACCACTCTCCAGAAGGGCACCTTCGACATCGTCATCGACGGCGACCTGTTCAAGGTTCTGGTGGCCTTTCCATTAAAGCAGCCGGAGGAGCCTGCCATCCCCGAATCAGCTCCTCCTTCTGACGGCGGCTCAGCCTCTTGACCGCCGCCTCCCGGCGCATGGCCTCCTCCCTGGTGGCAAATTCCTCATAGTACACCAGGGAGACCGGGCGCCGGCTTTTTGTATATTTGGCTCCATTTCCGCTGTTGTGGGCCTCCATCCGCCTCTCCAGGCAGTTTGTCCAGCCGCAGTAGAGCGTCCCATCTGAGCATTTCACCAGATACATATAATTCATTGGTATCTTTCCTTCCCTTCTCTCCCCCCGCGCCCCACAGACTATGTAAACGGCGGCAGCGTCTTGCAAATACGCCGCAGCCGCCCGGTTCCCCGGCTCCGCCGGATGCGCCGGATCTATGTGAAGCACCGGCCGGGTGCAGTGTTCCCCGCGGCCATTTCCTCCGCAGTCCGTGTATACCCTATCTTATGCGGGCGGCCGGCCTTTCGTTACGGGGATCCCGCCGTCTCCTCACCCCCGGGCCACCTCCTTCACCAGGATCAGTTTCTCCCCGGGGGAGACCGTCTCCGACGCCAGCCCGTTGGTCAGCAGGATGTTATCCACCGTGGTGTGAAATTTTTTAGCAATTTTCCACAGACTGTCCCCCGGCTGCACGATGTAGCCCACAATGCCGGGCAGCTTCTGGAGCTTTTCCAGGTCCAGGGGGCGGACGGACACACCGGTGATCACCGGCCGGCACACCGGCTGCAGGACCAGAAGATCCAGGTCCACCGCCGCCTTCACCTCCACCATATTTCCCCCCAGCATCACCGCCGACAGGGTGTCCAGGCTGGGGGTCAGCTGATAAATGCTGTCCTGGTTCACTCCCTTGGCCTCCACGGTCTGGCGGAAGGGGATCACCTCCCTGGACGACTGGATGGGCTGGCTGTCGTCGTCCGTCAAATACAGCAGGCGGACCTCCAGGACCCCGTCGATCTGCAGGGTGTCCTCGCAGACCTCCGTCTCATCCACCTTCACCGCCCCCTCGCTGTGGCAGATCTGGAGGATCCGGCTCTGGCGGCCGATCTCCAGCTTCTCACCGATCCTGCACTTGCACAGATTCTTGGTCAGGATCCGGTCAAAGCAGACCTCCCCCGTCTCCGGCTGGATCTCGCAGCCGGTGGAGTAGAGGTCCGTCAGCAGCTGCAGCTTTTCCTCCTCGTAGAGCTTCATATCCAGCTCCACCACGGCGTCCAGCCCCAGCTCCCGCATCTCCCCGTCGTAGTCCGGCCTGGCCTCCACCTCCCGGTGCACCAGGCGCATGGAGATCACCGGGATCATCTCCTCCCTGCAGCCGGCGGCCTCCACCTCCCCGGAAAAGGGCACGGCCTCCTCCAGCCACTGGACCGGGCCCCCGTCCCCCTGGGAGTCGTAGATCACAAACACCGCCAGCTCCCCGTCGATGTGCACCTTCCCGTCCCCCGGGCGGCTGGAGGCGCCGGTCAGACGCACCTCGCTCCAGAGAATCCGCTCCAGGTCCGGCTTGCTGCCGGAGAGGGCGAGGTTCTCCTTGATCCGGTATGTATCCTTCTTGCGGACGGCGATCTGGGCGGCCTCCATCTCCTCCTTCAGGGCGCGTATATCCTCCCCATCCCCGGAGACTGCCGCGTCCACCGCCGCCTCCGCCTCCAGAAGGCTCTCCACCTGCACATTCAGGGTCAGGAGGGCCTTCACGTTGATCTTGCGGGAATTGATCATGCCGGCCTTCAAGTCGTCCAGCTCCCAGGACACATTCACGCTGTCCCGGTCCGTCAGCCCCGGCACGTTCACCGTCTCCTCAAAGGGGATGGAGCCGCCCATGGCCTGCAGGCCGCCCCCCTCCCGGCGGTAGAGAAGCTGAAAATCCAGTTTGCCCCGGACCATCACCTTCTCCCCCTGGGGTCTGGCCGTCTCGATCTGGACCGTCCCCGTGTCCAGAATCACCTGTTCCATATCGTCCATGGTGTCCGGCACGATAAAATCGTCGTCCAGCGTCAGCTGGGTGGCCGCGTGATTTTTCCACCGGTTCATGCGGATCTGTTTCTTAACCAGTTCCATGCAGACATACCTTCCTTATGCTTTTTATAAGAAAGTCTATGCCCGGCCCCGCCGGTTTATGTATCCGCCCCGTCCCCCCGGGCGGCTCCCTCCTCATACCGGTCCATGAAATGATGCCGCACTCCCCGGGACACGTACCCCAGGCAGATGTCCAGGTTGACATTCTTCGCGCTCTTTAAGATATTGTTCTCCACGCTGGGGTTATTCTTCCTCAGCGCGGCGATCAGCTCCTTCACCTCCTGGCGCTTGGAGGTGTGGACGATGTCCGCGGCGTCCGCCGCCTCCCCCCTGGCCTCCCGCTCCCTGGCGATCTGCTCGGTGAAGCGGCAGGCGCACTGGAGAAACCGCAGCCCGTTGTGGTCCTTCCAGGCCAGAATGGCCTCCTCCCGCACGTAGTAGAGGGGGCGGATCAGCTCCATGCCGGGAAAATTGGTGCTGTGGAGCTTCGGCATCATGGTGTTGAACTGGCCGCCGTAGAGGATTCCCATGAGGGTGGTCTCGATGGCGTCGTTGAAATGGTGCCCCAGGGCGATCTTATTGCATCCCATCTCCCTGGCGTGGGCGTAGAGAAAGCCCCGCCGCATCCTGGCGCAGAGATAGCAGGGATTTTCCCGGATGTCGGCCACCGTGTCAAAAATGTCGGAGTCCACCACCTGGATGGGAATTTCCATGAGCCGGGCATTCTCCTCAATGAGCCGCCGGTTGGCGGGGTTGTAGCCCGGGTCCATCACCAGGAACTTTAGGCCGAAATCCACGTTCCCGTGGCGCTGAATCTCCTGCATGCACTTGGCAAGGAGCATGGAGTCCTTCCCCCCGGAAATGCACACCGCCACCTGATCCCCCTCCTCCACCATACGGAACTCCTGCATGGCCTGCACAAAGGGGCGCCAGATCTCCCTGCGAAACTTCTTGATTATGCTGCTCTCTATGCTCTGACACGGGGTCTTCATGGGCATTTCCTCCTCTTTCTGCTCTTCGTCTCCGATTTATCATACCCTCTGTCCCGGCTCTTGTCCACACCTATTTTCTGGGTTTCCGCTGCCCCCTTTTCTCCCATTTTTTGTGCACTCTGCCCAATTTCTTTCCTGTGGACATTTGCCCTTATATCTGATATACTCAAAAATACAGAGTGCATTGTATAATTATCCATGCAAGAAAAAGGAGGACGAGCATTTATGGAAATGTGCAAGAATTTCCTGTGGGGCGGCGCCACAGCAGCAAACCAGTATGAGGGCGGATATCTCGAGGGCGGCAGAGGCCTCTCCATCAACGACGTGGAGATGGGAGCCCGCCACGGCGTGCAGAGAGAGATCCACGACTATATTCATCCGGACGCATACTACCCCAGCCATGAGGCCACCGATTTCTATCACCACTACAAGGAGGACATCGCCCTCTTTGCCGAGATGGGCTTCAAGTGCTACCGCTTCAGCATCGCCTGGAGCCGCATTTTCCCCAACGGCGACGAGGAGACCCCCAACGAGGAGGGCTTAAAGTTCTACGACGCCGTCCTGGACGAGCTGGAGAAATACGGCATCGAGCCCCTGGTGACCATCAACCACTACGAGATGCCCCTGCATCTGGTGAAGGAGTACGGAGCCTGGAGAAATCCCAAGCTCATCGATTTCTTCCTGCGCTACTGCGAAGTTCTGTTCAAGCACTACAAGGGCCGTGTGAAATACTGGCTCACCCACAATGAGATCAACGCCCTGATGCGGTCCGGACGCCCCTGGCACCAGGCCGGCATCATCTATCAGGAGGGCGAGGACAAGGATCAGGTGATGTTGAACGCCTCCCACTATCAGCTGGTGGCTTCCGCCAAGGCTGTGATTCTGGGCCATGAGATCGACCCGGCCAACCAGATCGGCTGCATGCTGCTCTATCCCCTGGTGTACGCGGCCACCTGCCGCCCGGAGGACCAGATTGCGGCCATGAAGAAGAACAACATGACCTACTACTACGGCGACGTGCACAGCCGCGGCTACTACACCAACGTCTGTACCGCCATCTGGCAGGAGCTGGGCAAGAAGCCTGACATCCAGCCGGGGGACGAGGAGATCTTAAAGGCCGGAACCGTGGACTTCATCTCCTTCAGCTACTACTTCTCCTCCATCGAGGGACAGGACACCGAGGAGATGACGGGCAACATCGTCTCCGGCGGCAAGAACCCCTACCTGGAGGCCACCGCCTGGGGCTGGCAGATCGACCCCGTCGGCCTGCGCACCTCCTTAAACAACCTCTACGACCGCTACCAGAAGCCCCTCTTCATCGTGGAGAACGGCATGGGCGCCATCGACACCGTGGAGGAGGACGGCTCCATCAACGACGACTACCGCATTGACTACCTGGCCAAACACATCAAGGCCATGATGGACGCCATCGAGATCGACAACGTCCCCGTGATGGGCTACACCCCCTGGGGCTGCATCGACCTGGTGAGCGCCGGCACCGGCGAGATGAGAAAGCGCTACGGCTTCATCTACGTGGACAAGGACGACGAGGGCAAGGGAACCCTGGCCCGCAGCAGAAAGAAGAGCTTCTTCTGGTACAAGAACGTCATCGAGACCAACGGTCAGTGCTTGAAATAAGGAGACAACGCCATGAAACCATTGCCAAACGATTTTCTCTGGGGAGGGGCTACGGCCTCTTTCCAGTTTGAGGGGGGCTTCGGCGAGGGAGGCCGGGGCCTCTCCACCCACGATTTTGAGACGGACGGCAGCCCCGAGCACCCCCGCCACCACACCTTAAAGCTGGCGGACGGAAGCTACGGGGAGGCCAAGAGCAGCTTCTTCAACCCGGATCCCATTCCGGAGGGAGCCGTCCCCTGCTTCTACGACGACTGCTACTATCCCAGCCACAAGGCGGTGGATTTCTACCACCGGTACAAGGAGGACATCGCCCTCATGGCCGGCATGGGCTTCAACGTGTTCCGCTTCAGCATCACCTGGAGCCGCATTTTCCCCACCGGCGAGGAGGAGACCCCCAACGAGGAGGGCATCCGCTTCTACCTGGATGTGATCGACGAGCTGGAAAAATATCACATGGAGCCCCTCATCACCATCTGCCACGACGAGATGCCCGTGGCCCTGGCGGACAAGTACGACGGCTGGAGCAGCCGCCATGTCATCGACTGCTACTTGAAGCTGTGCCGGGTGCTCTTTGAGCGCATCGGCTCCCGCTGCCGCTACTGGCTCACCTTCAACGAGATCAACGCCGTCCGGGGCTACGCCTCCTGCGGCACCAGAAATGTGGACAACCAGACCCACTACCAGGCGGTCCACCACATGTTCTTGGCCAGCGCTCTGGCCACCAAGATGGGCCACGAGATGATCCCCGGCTCCCAGTTCGGCGCCATGTACGCCCTCAGCGAGATCTATCCCGCCACGTGCAAGCCGGAGGACATGATGCGCCACATGCAGTGCCGGAGAGAGAGCCTGTTCTTCATCGACGTCATGGCCAGGGGCTATTACCCCTCCTACGCGGGGGATATCTTTGAGCGCCGGGGCGTGAGCCTTATGAAGGAGCCGGGGGACGACGAGATCCTGGCGGCCTCCCCCCTGGACTACGTGTCCTTCAGCTACTACCGCTCCTGCACGGTGTCGGCGGATTCCAAATTCAACGTCATCGGCGGGGATCCCAACCCCTACCTGCCCATCACCCCCTGGGGCTGGCCCATCGATCCCATCGGCCTGCGGTACGTGATGAACGAGATCTACGACCGCTACCAGAAGCCCCTCTTCATCGTGGAGAACGGCCTGGGGGCTGTGGATCAGCTGGAGGAGGACGGCTCCATCATCGACGACTACCGCATCGAGTACCTGCGGGACCACCTGCGGGAGATGCAGAAAGCCATCTGCCAGGACGGCGTAAAATGTCTGGGCTACACCATGTGGGGCTGCATCGACCTGGTGTCCCTGAGCACCGGCGAGATGAGGAAGCGCTACGGCTTCATCTACGTGGATATGGATGACAAGGGGAACGGCACCCTGGAGCGCCGGAAGAAAAAATCCTACGACTGGATGAAGGAAGTGATCGCCACCAACGGCGCGTCTCTCTGGGAGGACGCACCCGCAGAATAAAAAAGTGTGCGCTTCTGCGCACACTCGCGCCGGAGCGCGGTTGCGTCAGCAACCAATTTCCTTAAGCGCGGAGTGCGCATCCACAGCGGAGCGTTTTTATTTAATAGGGAACGAAGTTTCCTATTAA
>DXEU01000190.1 GCA_019114845.1 Candidatus Lachnoclostridium stercoripullorum
TGCTTCTTATCAAAGGTGATTTCTCTAAATTTCATTTCTGCCGGCACATAGTTCATCTTCAAAACCGGTATATTTAGCTCCTCTGCAACTCTATCATACGCCTCCTGGAGGCCATCCGACTCCTTCTTCATTACTGGTGTATTTCCCCAAAAGATTGCTTCATCTCCATTACTCTCATACCTAAACCCGCTCCTGCCCACAACACTGACTACGCCGCCAACGCTCAGGGTGCCCAGGATCGCTGCGGCCAGCGCCAGGCGTACCATCTTTCCTCTATTGATGCGGCGGTGGGTGTGGGAGGCGGCGGCCTTTTGGTCCGCTTCCCTTTGAAGCTGCTCTGCCTTTGACAGAATGCGCTGGAATTCGTCTTCCGGCGGGTTCAGTTCGGGGGAAGCGTCCGGGTGGGAGAGGGCATAGTCCATCTCCTGTTCCAGCTGGCGGTCGGTGTAGCCATAAGCCGCCTTGATCTGCTCGTCCATGGAATCGGACCGATTCCCGCCTTTCTTTTTGCCGTTCACAAAACACCTCATTCCGTCAATGTTCCTTTACTTCCCTTTTTTGAAAGGGTTGACTTTTCACATCTTCTGGGTAGTATATTAATAGAGATAAAACCGAATCTGCTGTGGAGGTAACCATATGAAGAAAATCGTTTTGACCGGCGGTGGTACAGCCGGGCACGTCACTCCGAATCTTGCGTTGATCCCGTCGCTGAGAGAGCGGGGATACGACATTCAATACATCGGTTCCTATCAGGGTATTGAGAAGAAGTTGATTGAAAATGCCGGTATTCCCTACCGCGGCATTTCTTCCGGTAAACTTCGCCGGTACTTTGACCTGAAAAATTTCACAGATCCCTTCCGTGTACTGAAAGGATACGGCGAAGCTCTGAAAATTCTGAAACAATATAAACCGGACGTTGTCTTTTCCAAGGGCGGTTTTGTGGCCGTTCCCGTGGTTCTGGCGGCGAAGCATTTTAAAATTCCCACCATCATCCACGAGTCCGACATGACGCCCGGCCTGGCAAATAAAATCTGCATCCCCTCCGCCGCCAAGGTGTGCTGCAATTTCCCTGAGACTATGAAGTATCTGCCCAAGGAGAAGGCTGTGCTCACCGGCTCCCCCATCCGGAAGGAGCTGCTGGAGGGCGACCGGACCGCCGGTCTGCAATACGCCCATCTGTCCGCTGACCGTCCGGTGATCCTGGTAATCGGCGGCAGTCTGGGCTCCGTCACGGTCAACAACGCGGTGCGGAAGCTGCTGCCGAAGCTGCTGCCCCTCTACCAGGTGGTACATATCTGCGGAAAGGGCAATCTGGACGAAAGCCTCATCGGAACCGCCGGATATGTACAGTACGAATATGTGGATGCTCCTCTCAAGCATCTGTTTGCCGCTGCGGATCTGATTGTGTCCAGGGCGGGAGCCAACTCCATCTGCGAGATTCTGGCTCTGCGCAAACCCAACGTGCTGATCCCGCTGTCTGCGGCCGCCAGCCGGGGGGATCAGATCCTCAACGCAAAATCCTTTGAAAAGCAGGGCTTCAGCACGGTCCTGGAGGAGGAGAATCTCAACAGCGAGACTCTCTACCAGGCGATCACGTCCACGGACCGCGGGCGCGCTCAGTTTATCCAGGCCATGGAGCAAAGCCCTCTCTCCAACGCTGTGGATACCATCGTATCCCTCATCGAATCTTACTCAGCAAGCTGAGGAACATATTCTGGATCCAGAATTTTCCTAAGATAGATCCTCGCTCTCATCAGTCGGGAACGGCACGCCGTTCCCGAGATTCCCAGAATCTCGCTGGCCTCGTGGGGAGCATATCCCAGCACGCAGCAGCAGTAGATCACATCTCTCCAAGCCGGCTTCAGAGATTCAATCGCAGCACGAATCGCGCGATAGCGCTCACGATCCAGCACAACCTCCGCCACATCCTTGGAAATACACCGGAGCAGGACCTCCGTGGGGATCTCGCCGTCCTCTGTCTCCAGACCGATAAAGGTAAAATGCCGGTTCTTTCTGTACCAGTCCACGCATTTTCTCTTCACGATCATGGTCAGCACAGCCTTGACGCTGAAGATCTCCACATCTTGCAGGACATAATTCTGATAATACGACGCGAACGCCTCCTGTACCACATCGTCTATGTCGTTCAGTGAGACACCGCAATTTCTGGCAATCGTCCTGAGCGGCGCCTGAAATTTTACGTAAACGTTCTGAAACTCCATATCTCTTTCGTGTCCCATACTCACTTACTCCCCCGTATCATTCGATTTCGTTTCTGATCTTCCCTGCCGTCTCTTCCAATTCTTCTCCCGAAGCTTCCCCCGGTTTCCAGGTCACCATCTCCGGGCCTCCGTCGTAACGCGGGATGATGTGCATGTGAAAATGGAACACGGTCTGTCCGGCAGACTTGCCATTGTTCTGAACCACGTTAAACCCGCTGCATCCCAAGCCTTTTTTCATCGCAGCGCCGATTTTGGCTGCAAGGGGAAGAGCCTTTGCGGCCACCTTCTCGTCCAGGGCGCACACATCCTGGTAGTGATCCTTGGGAAGAATCAGTGCATGTCCCTTAGACGCCGGTCCCAGGTCCAGAATCACGCGGAAATCCTCATCCTCATAAACGGTAGCTGACGGGATCTCCCCGTTTGCAATTTTGCAGAAAATACAATTATTGTCCTTCATCGTTCCTCCTCCCTCAGCATCTGGCCTCTCTTCTTCCCGGATTTCTGTAGAAAATCGCCGCCAGAAGAAATCCTAAAACCAGACCGCCAACATGAGCCGCATTGTCAATGCCGGTGCTTGTGAATCCGAAGTAGAGAGAGCACGCCACAAACAGCGCCAGCTGTCTGGTACTCAGGTCCTCCAGACGTCCTCTGTTGCGGATCACCACGTACAGCAGACCGCCGATCACCCCGAAGATGGCTCCCGAGGCCCCGGCTGACACCGCCAGCTCATATTCACGTATACTGACAACCATAGAGAAAACGTTTGCCCCAACGCCGCAGATCAGATAAAACACCAGGTATTTTACTTTTCCCAGCGCCCGTTCCAGATTATCTCCCAGGACAAACAGGATCACCATATTATTCACCAGGTGGGAGATCCCGAAGTGCATAAAAACTGCGGTCAGCAGCCGGTAATACTCTCCCTCTCTCACCACCAGCGGCACATACATGGCCCCGTGCTCCACCATAAACGCCGCATTTTCTGTGGACCCGTGAAACTCCAGCCAGAAAAAATAAAGAATGTTTACGGCGATCAGCACGCCATTGATATACGCCGGTCTTCTGCGAGGATGCTCCATACGTTTTCTCCTTTTTATACAGAAACATTGTATCATATTAGCCGATATTTGTTAATACTCATACAAATAAAAAGCCTGCATCCGCCAGATAAATTTCACTTCCCACCGGCAGGGAAGCGGTCTCGTTTGTCTGAAGAAGGCGTCCGTCCACCCTGGTTCCATTGGTTGAATTTAAGTCTGTGATGGTGTATCCATCATTTTCCCGGTCAATTCTCGCGTGGAGGCGGCTGACCGTATCTTTCCCCAGAGCATAGTCCACCAGCCCCTCCTGTTTTCCGATCAAAAAGGGGAAATACCGTATTTCTATGGTCTCATTCCCGTCGAGGCTCACCAGCCTCCGCTCTCCCTTTCCCGACTGCCTGCCACGAAGCACCGCCGTGTCCGCACCGGAGCGCGGCGGCGCCTCCCAGCCGCACATATCCCCGGAGCCCGCCTCGTAGGGGGAATAAGGCTCCGCCACGCGCTCGTCTGCGTCCTCGGGAAAGGTCATCTGCCAGCCTCTCTCCTCCTTCTCCCTCCGCTTCTTCCGGAATCGGTCCAGAAAGCTCCTCCTCTCCCTCTCCGGCCTTGCGGATCCCATTCTCTCCTCCGGACTCGCCTCCCCATTTTCCTCCTCCCAGAGGAGAGCTTCCATGCCGGAGAGATCTTTTCCCCCGTCCGGCGGCTGATAGAGAATCCGCAGGAGATCGCGAATCCCATAATTTTCCTGCTTGGTCGCCTGGAACAGCTCGTAGGCCAGCACCACTCCCTCCCTGTCGTCGTGGCTGACCTTCCCCAGGAGATATTCCGTCAGTTTCCCCAGGGCATCCGGAAAGCTGCCCCTGTACCCGGGCACAAAGCAGAGGGAGATGGTATAATTCTGGGGTTCTATGTAGATGAAATCCGGTTCCAGCAAAATGTGCTCCTCCCCCAGCAGATATTTCCCCATCTCCTCCACCGCCCCGGCGATTCCCAGGATCAGGTGGCGCAGTTCCTCCCCCCGCATGGCCTTCCGCTCCACCATGCGGCTTAGGGGCTGTCTGGAGGTGATCTCGTAGTACAGCTCCCTCTCCCTCCCCTGTTCCTTCACAGACAGGGGCAAAAAGCCGTTCACGCTGTTTTCCTCCGCCATCCGCGACTCGTAGTCGTCCTCTTCCCGCTCGATTTTTATGATCAGATAGTTATGTCTGATCTCCCTCTGGTAGCGTATCTCCATCTCCCACCGCCTCCTCAATCACCGACACTCTCCGCAAAAATTCTTCCGGGCAGAACCGGCCCATGGATATCTCCCCGGTTCTCCTCCTTCCGGTCACAGTGCCATCCACCCGGTCTCCATTCTCCCGCACCTGTATCCGGAGTCCCAAAACTTCCATCCCCTCCGACGCCTCGCCGGCGATGGACGCCTCCTCGTCGTAGCGGACCCATTCCACGGCCTCCTCCAGCATCATGGACGCCGTCACCCGGTCTTTCACCCCGTATGCCCACAGAATTCCGTGTGAAAGGGCAAACAGGAGGATTCCCATGACCATCGCCGCCTCCACCGTGTAGCTCCCCCTCAGCTTTCTCCCCATCCGTCTTCCCCTCCTCAGCCTCTTAAAACCCACAGGACCGCCGGCAGCACAAAGGGCAGAAACGGCACCGTCTTCCTGCGCACGGAGATCCGGCGCCGCCACCCCCACACCGCCATCCCGGCGCACCAGAGACAGCAGAGAAAGAGGCTTATGAAAAACAGGGCCACCGCATTCCAGACTCCCAGGGCCACCCCGGCCACCACGAAAAACCAGCCGTCCCCCTCCCCCACCGCGCCGCCGGACAGGCGGGAGAGCAGCACCAGGGCGATCCCCGGCACCGCGTTGACCGCCTCCCGCCACAATTCCACCGGCCCGTCAAAGCACAGCTTTCCAAACCAGATCAGACCGCCGAACACCACGTAGAGCCAGGCGTCGATTTCCTTGTCCCTCATATCCTGCCAGGCCGCCACGGCCAGAAAAATCAAAAACAGCATCTCTTTCATCTTCATTCCCCCTTGTAAATATCACTGCGAACAGTAGGAGCAGGCTCCCAGATGGCTTACACTCTCTAACGGGACAGCCCGCACATAGGCTACAATGGCGGAGCAATTTTTCCGCGAATGGTACGTCTCCCCGCTGGGCATCACATACACTGTGCCGCCGCTTCCTCCGCCGCACACCGCGCAGGGGCGATAGCGCTCCCCCGACTGGCTGCGCAGGCTGCCGACCTCAGAAAACGCCACCGCCGACAGATCGTTGTAGAGATAGTGGCAGGTGCGGCTCCGATGATACCGGCTCCCATCCTTCCCCATATATACAATCTCATTCTCCTCATCCTCCGCGCCGCCTTCCCCGCCGTTTCTCCCCTCCTTCCCCGTCCACGCCCGCCGGATACAGCGGATCTGCTGGGGCATCCGATCCAGGGTGAAAATGGGGAAGGGCAGGCGGATGGTGTAGTTCACGATCAAATCGATGGTCTCCCCGTCCTCCAGAATCCGGCTGGCCGAGGCGGAGAAATCCCCGGCCCGGCCCGTGTCCGCCGCCTCCTCCAGGGAGCGCTCCACCATGAGGCGGACAGCTCCCTGGGACAGGCCGGAGACAAGCTCCATCTCCCCCGGCTCCAGGGTGTCCGGGGAGAAAACGCCTGTAGTGAGGTAAGCGTACTGGGCGATTTTCTCCCCCTCCGCCTCCAGCCTGGCCTGAAGCTTGCGGCGGGTGTCCATGATGCTCATGGGGGCCGCCATGAGCGCCATGAAAAACAGAAACATGGTCAGCCCCAGCGCCGCCTCCACCGTCATGCTTCCCGCCCAGCTCCGGGAGATGGCAAAAGACACCCTCTTTCCGGCCATAATTTTTAATTTCCATAGGGGATTGCGTACTTGGAGAGTCACACATTGATTTTTTATTTTTTTATGGTTCCTTGCTGACCGCAAAAAGGGCATCTTTTCCCACCTCCTGTAAACGTTATCTCTTTTCTCTCTGCTGGCGGCGCCCGCCGGAGCGGGCACCGCCCATTCCCTGTATATTCTGCCGCTAATAGGACCTGCCGATGCGGGTCTGTATGCGGTATCCCTCAGCCCCGCGCAGGGAAAATAAGTGTCTGGCCCCTGTGACGGCGCACAGTTCCACCCGGTACGCACATTTCTCCATCAAAAATCCAGGCTCCTCCCTGCCGATGGTATCCTGCATCATATCCATCATGCGGTACAGCAGGGTCTCCGGATCCGCCGCGAACAGAAGCAGCTTCAGGTAGCTCTCGTAGCCCAGGCCCTTCTCCTGGGTCTCCGCCCCAAGCTCCCCCTCCGCCCCCAGGGCGAGGAGCTGATCCAGGCTCAGCTTCCAGTCCTCCCCGCTCTTGATCAGGGGCACTTTCCCGCCGGCAAAGAGCGCCTTCACATCCGCCAGGGCTTCCCCCAGCGCCCACACGCCCATCACCAGCACGGCCACCACCTCCACCAGGGGCAGAAGGCCGGAGGCCCCCACGATCACCGCCGCCAGCTCCCTGGCCTGGGCCCGCTTGCCCGCGTCCCCCAGAATGTGGATCAGGTTCATCCCCTCCCGCAGGGCCAGGAGCCTGGCCGCCGCCTCCCCCAGGTTTTCCCGGTCCTCCGTCTCCCCGCAGACCAGATACTCCATCTGATAGGCCATGCCCATCTCGTTCTCCGAGGTCTCGTCCAGGAAATGCCTGAAAAATTGTCCGCAGTACTCCCCGGTGAACAGCCGCTCGGCGAGGCCGCCGGAGGCGCCGGCAGAATGCGATTCCCCGGGAGCGGTGCCCCCACCGCCGGAGGCGCCGCTGGGGGTGCCGCCGGGGGCAGAGTTCCCGCCGGGCGGGGATCCGGAGGCGCCGGAGGAGCTTCCCCCGGCGGGCGGCAGCTGGCCCCCCAGCATCTCCTCCCCGGAGATGGGCGTTCCCTCCGGCAGCACCAGAGCCAGCAGGCCATCCTCGGCGATTTTCCCGATATTTTCCAGGAAGGACTGCTTCTCCTTGTCCGCCGTGCCGTGGGCGCAGGCCAGAATCCGGACCGCAAATCCCTCCATGTGCCGGCGCACCGGCCTCCAGAGAGCGTCCTCGTCCAGCTCCTCGTCCTCCTCTCCCTCCCAGCTGTCAATATAGTCCATCACATCCTCCGCCTCCCTCATCACCGACTGGGTCAGGGCCAGATTTTCCCCGGCCAGGTCCGCCAGGGCCTCAATCTCCCCCCGGCGCTCCCCATCCCTGGCCGTGTAGGACTGATACCTCTCGTATTCCTCCCTGGCCGCCGCCTCCATCTGGGGCGTCATATCCTGCATCTTCACCTCCACCTGGCGGTAAACCGACTCCAGCTCCGCCTGGAGTGCATCGGCCTTCTCCCCGTAGTCGGCCACCGCGCCCGGCACCTCCTCCAGCACCTTGATCAGCGCCCTTCCCGTCTGCAGGAAGCCGGAGCCATCCCCAGCCGCCAGCTGTCTGAGCCCGGCGGAGCGAAGCTCCTGCTGCTCCTGCTGAAGGCTGTTGATCCGCTCCACCGTCCGCTCCAGCTGGAGCGCCTTCCCGGAGCAGGTCCCGTAGAGCCTGGAGGTCTCCTGCACGGCAGAGGCCTCCCGCAGGCCGTCCAGCACGTCCCCCGCCTCCGCCTCGGTGAAATCCAGCGCCCAGACCCCGTATTTCATATAATCCATCACCTCCTGCTGGAGATGCGTCCCTCCGTCCGCCGTGACGGGGACCGCCTCCTCCACCAGGAGTTCCTCCATCTGCGCCGGGTACCAGCCCGCCGCCTCCAGATATCCGTCGAAGTACCGCCTAAATTCCTCCGAAAGCTCCTCCTCCCCGCCAAATTCCCGCAGGAGAATCCGGTATCTCTCCCAGAGTCCCCGGTGGTATCCGGCCATCACAGAGTCCAGGGCGGAGTCGGCGGCAATCCGCAGATAGCACCTTGCCCCGGCGGTCCTGGCCGATTCCATCAGCGCCCCCAGCAGGGCCGCGATGCACAGGAGGACCATGCTCAAAAATACGGTGATCTGGCCGCTTTTTTTCATCAGTACACCTCTTTCGACTGTTTGTTGATCTCCTTGAACACGTTCTCCAGCAGGTCGTTGATCTGTTTTTTGAAAATGATCACCAGGCCGATCAGAACCACCATAAAATACACCCCGCCTTTGATTTTTCTTGAATATATTGCCTCTAACAGTATGCAAATGCCGTTCATTGTGTTCTTTTCTAAAAATGAGCATTAAAATTGCAGGCCCTTATTAGGTACCTGCAATTTCAAAATCATGTACTATAGCAATTAAATTTTCCAAGTGTATCCTTTAGCTGTCACAACAATTTTATTTTTTCTGATGGCTTTATTTAAATATAATCTTACATTTGGCTGAATACAGTAAGCACGATACTTCGGACTATCCATTGCTTGCGCAGCGGGTGCGATAATATACGCATTTTGCAATAATAGTACTTTTCCAGATGTAATATCTAATTTGGCTGTACT
>DXEU01000191.1 GCA_019114845.1 Candidatus Lachnoclostridium stercoripullorum
AGAGCCGGCCGCAGATTGCCGGGAACAGGCCCGCCTGGAGAAAATCCTGAGGGAGCAGTGGGCGGATGTGCGCTATGCCTGTGAGATGGAGGATTTCGCCTCCCTGCCCGCGGGCGGGTGGACCATGACCCTCATCTGGCCTTCCAGACATGTATTTCTGCCATTTTCCGGCGCGGTCATGGAGAGGCAGATGGGGCGGGGGGCGGCGGGCCGGGAAGAGCGCTGGGAGGAGAGGCTGATCTCCCAGATCAACGGGGACAGCTCCGTCTGGCTTCTGCACCGGGACGGCCGCCAGCTGGCCCTTTTCTGCGGCGACTGCTTTGAGGAGCTTTTTCTGGACCGGTATGAGTTCTTTGTCCGCCAGGCGGGCCTTGCGCCGGGGGTGGAGATCTTAAAGCTCTCCCACCATGGCCGCAACGACAAGGGGCACCTCTATTTTACAGACCGGATCCTGGAGGCGGCGGCCCCCGAGAAGGTTCTGCTCACCAACACGGCGGAAAATGCCGCCCGCTATGAGTCTCAGCGGGAGTTTTTCGGCGATCGGGCGGTCGTGGCCGGGGAAGAGGAGATTTTTTTGAAGTTTATCGTGTAAAACAGGGAATTTTAAATTCCCCCTTACATTTTCAGCCAATTTTGCATTATAATAAGAAGGAAGACTGACGATCGTTTTATGTAAAATAGGAGATGAGAGAAATGTTTCAGGCTGGAGATGTGATTGTGTGCGGGACCCACGGGGTGTGCCGCGTGGAAAAGGTAGGGCCTCTCTCCTCCGCCGTGGCGGACAGGGACAGGCTCTACTATACGTTAAAGCCCCTCTACGAGCGGGGCAGCGTGGTGTTTACGCCGGTGGACAACGAGAAGATGGTGATCCGGCCGGTGATCTCCAGGGAGGAGGCCTTGCGCCTCATCGACGGCATCCGGGACGCGGAGGCCCTGGGAATCGAGGATGAGCGGAAACGGGAGGAAAATTATAAGACGGCCCTGAAGAGCTGCCGGGCGGAGGAGCTGGTGAAGATGATCAAGACCATCAACGCCAGGAAACGCTCCCGGGCGGCCAGGGGGAAGAAGGCCACCGACGCCGACAGCCGGTACGTCAAGCTGGCGGAGGACTACCTCTACGGGGAGCTGGCCATCTCCCTGGATCTGGAGCGGGATCAGGTGAAGGCCTTCATCCGCGAGCGGATCGGGGAGGAGTAGAACGAAAAAATAGGAGGACTGAGGCTGATGGAACCGAAGGTGACAGTCATTGTGCCGGTCTACAACGCGGAGGAGTATCTGAACCGCTGTGTGGACAGTATACTGAATCAGGAATATGAGGATCTGGAGCTGATCCTGGTGAACGACGGCAGCACGGACCGCTCTGGGGAGATCTGCCAGGCCTACGAGGCGAAGGATCCCCGGGTGATTCTTCTCACCAAGGAGAACTCCGGCGTCTCCGACAGCCGCAACCTGGCCATCAGCCAGGCGGCGGGAAAATACCTCCAGTTCGTGGACAGCGACGACTGGCTGGCCCCGGACGCCACCAGACTCATGGTCCGCCGGATGGAGGAGACGGGCTGCGACCTGGTGATCGCCGATTTCTACCGGGTATCCGGGGAGTTCGTCTCCCACAAGGGGGACATCGAGGAGGACGGCGTCATGACCCAGGAGGAATTCGCCGCCCACATGATGGAGAACCCGGCAGATTTCTATTACGGCGTGCTGTGGAACAAGCTGTACCGGCGGGAGTTGGTGGAGCGGTATGAGCTGCGCATGGACCGGGAGATCAGCTGGTGCGAGGACTTCATGTTCAATTTGGAGTATCTGCGCCACGCGGAGTCCATCTGTGCTCTGCGGACTCCAGTGTACTACTATCTGAAGCGCAGGGGATCCCTGGTGAGCCAGGGGATGAACCTATCGAAGGTGATCCGCACCAAGCTGATGGTGTTTGAATACTACGACAATTTTTACAGGCATGTGCTGGACGAGGAGGATTACGAGAAGAACCGTCTCCAGGTCTACCGCTTCCTGGTGGATGCCGCCGGGGATGGAGCGGTGCTCCCCATGATCCCCGGGGGCGCCAGGCGCCTGGGGGAGGAGCGGGCCTCCGTGTCCGCCGGAGCGGTGCGGGAGGACGGAATTTTTGCGGAAATGTACCGGGAGAGAAAGCTGTTTGAATACTACCTCCAGCCCACAGCCATCCGCTGCGGCCTGCCCATGGCGGAGACAGCCCTGCTGTTCTACATGAGCGGGGCCGGCGGGGAGAAATGGCCGGCGAGCCGCCGACTGTACACCAGGGAAGAGCTGGCGGAGCTCCTGCACATCTCACGCCCCAGGCTGCGGGCGGCCCTGCAGCGCCTCTCTCTGCGGGGAATGATCCGTGTGGAGGAGATCAAGACCGAGGCGAAGGAGAGAGGGGAGGGAAAGGGCCGCAGACGGCAGCTGGACATCGAGCTTCTGCCCTCGGCCCTTCTGCTCCAGGGGGATTTTGAGGCGGCAGCCGGGGATTACGAGGCGGCCAGAATGGCCGGCTTCACCCCCCAGGAGCGGGAGGAGTACGCCCGCCTGCGGGAAAAGATCCGGGAGAACGCCCGGAGAGTGCTCAAGGGGACGGCGAGGTAGGAACGGTACACATTTTTTACAAAAAATGTCCATTATTTGATTGTAAAGCGGGAAATAAGTGAATATAATTACAGGATAGACATAAGACAGGACATTCATGGAGCGGAAGAAGAGACCGGTATGCGGACAGCACGGGATGCGAGATTTTTGGGACAGCGAGTATTTGCCTGAACCAGGAGAGCTGGAATATTGCAAGGAGGAGCAGATATGCGAAAGAAAGCAGGAAGAAGGATTGCGGTGCTGCTTGCGGTCTCCATGATGGCCGCTCAGATCCCGGCGGCGGCCGCGATTTTGCCGAAGGCGGTTTCCACAGCGAATGGGAGGCAGCCGGAGAGAGAAGAGCAGCCAGAGTGGGGCATGACCCCGCCGGAGTGGAACGTGGACGAGGATGGGGGAGCTACGCCCTCAGAGTACCCGGAGACACCGGAGCTGACGGATGGGAATTCGGAGCGGATGGATGAGAACCCCGAGAAGGAGACCAGGGAAGGGGAGAATGTCCCGGATACGGAGAGGATTCCCACAGACGTGACAGAGTGGTCCTTTGCGGGAGCGTCGGGAGTGGTACAGACAGCGATGGAGGGCGCGGGGGCATATGGCGACTGCGGCGGCATCTTTATCGACGCCACGGCGGGAAAGGCATCCCCCAGAGAAAGTGACACCCAGATCAACGCCGGCACCGTCCTCTACGTGCCGGTGGCCGGTGTGCCGGAGGATCTGCTGGGGAGAGAGATCACGGTGGAGGCCAACTTAAACGGGACGGCTCTCACCGCGTCCGTCTTCGACGTAGAACAGGAAGGCCAGAACCTCGCTGTAGATTCTGACAGCCAGACGCACACCATCGTCTACGGGGGCGCCGATGACGCCTACATCCGTCTGGAGGTGACGGGAACGGAGTCCGCCAATTCCGCCTACTTTACCGGGATTTCGGTCTCGGAGATCCGAGAGCCTCAGATAGGCCCGGCGGAGGCCCCGGAGGAATTCCCCACAAGCTTTAATTTTCAGGATTCTGTGCAGTGGCCGGTCCAGGATATCGGGGAGGCGGTGTTGATGAATGGCCTGTATCTGGATCCGGCGGAGGGTTCCCTATCCCTCAGAGGAACCGACTTGATGGGTCAAGGGACGGTCTACGTGCCGGTGAAGAGCGGGGTGGAGGCATCCATCCTGGTCACCGCCTATAAAGGCTCTGCCCTGGAAGTGGGCGGAGCGACCTACTCTGTGACGGGAACAGACACCAACGACTGGCCCACTGTCACTGTGCTGGAGAATGATACGGCCCAGGAGGACGGGTGGGTGGCCATTCGGATGGCCGCTTCCCAGAACTACATCCGCTCCATCGCCGTCCGCTACGCTGGCCCGCTGGAGGATCCAGATGGAAGCGTGAGGGTGTGGCTGTTCGACGGCTCTGCGGGATCTTTTGACGGGGATCTGCAGGGGAGCAGCGAGTATTTCAATCACCTGTACATTGACGCCGGAGAGGGAAAATGCACGGCCAGACCGGATAATGCCGATACCCAGATCGGCGCGGGCACCTGGATCTATGTGCCCGCGGAGGGAAAGGGCGAACTGGTGATCAGCGCCTACGCCTCTGGGAATACTGTGATTGAGGCGGACGGGACAGCCCTCACTCCCGAGGGAAGCGGCTACGCGGACTATATCTATGTCCGCGACAGCAATACCCTGGAGTACATACCCGTTTATTTCGGAGGAGGAGGAACCTATCTCAAGAAGATCGAATTCCGCCCGGAGGCGGTGCACGTGACGGCGGGCACAGAGGTCTGGGATATGGGCGGCGCCTCCGTGGAGGGCGGAATCAGCCATATCGGCGGGGGATTCTGGGACAGCCATGGGGAGTACTTCATGGAGAGCACTTCCGACCCGGGAAAATACGTCCTCCAGGACGGAGAGGTCTCCATCGGAGCCCTGACCATCGACGCCAGGCACAATGACCGGATGTATTACGGCAGCGGGGTCTACAGCTTCGGATCCCTGGAAGAGGACGGGCTGGAGGCGGAGGTGGACGGAGAAACCTTCACCGGCGCCTACTACGCCAACGGCGGCGGGCGCACCGTCACCCTGGACCAGCTGACGGCGGGGGCCCAGGTGACCTTCTATATGAAGTCCTCCAACGGGATGACAGGTATCCTCCGTTTTGCCGACGGGGAGACGGAGGCGGCTGTGGTCGCCGGGGGAACCCTCACCGGCGAGGCGGCGGCCCACACCTTCCTGGTGCCTCAGGGCGGTTCCTACACTCTGACGGTGGAGGCAGATGGGGCGGAGGACGCCAAGCTGGTGCTCTACCGCGCGGTGAAGGATACGGGATGCCAGGTGACGGGAACCATTTCCGTCCCGGATGGCTTTGCCTATGACAATTTTGACCTGTATTTCGTTCCAGTGAAGGCGAGAAGCAGCGGCATCACCTACCAGGCGTCCATCTTCCCGGAGGAGAATGGCTTCCGCTACGAGGCGGCCCTGCCGGAGGGAACCTATCAGCCGGTGCTCTCCAACGTGCTGGGGTATGGATTTAAGGACGGCTTCGCGGTGAAGGTGGACAGCGATGCGGTGACGGCCGACCTGGAAATCGTGGAAAAAGCCACTGTGGCTGTGACGGGAACCATCTCCGGCCTCGAGGCGGGGACGGATTGGACCCAGGCAGGTCTGGTCTTTGTGCCGGACAATGAATTCCAGGCCCCGGCGGTGATGGAGCTTGCCGCCGGAGAGACGGGGACTAAGCTGCATTTTACCGGCGTTCTGGACGTGAACACCGCCTACACCGCCGTGCTCACCGGCCTGGACGACTACCAGATCACTGCCGGCGGGAAGATCTCGGCCACAGGGGAGACTCCCCTCACCCATGAGATGACGGTGGTGAAGAAGACCTTCTATCCGGTGAGGGGCAGTCTGCTCCATCTGCCTGCGGAGGCAAATGTGACCTCCCTCGCTTTCACAGAGGTGAAGGCGGATGGAAATCAGGGGCAGAGCTATTCGGCCCAGGTACAGCCGGAGGCGGATGGAAGCGGGCAGACCTATGCTGTTTCGCTGAGAGACGGCGTCTACCAGGCGTCCATGACCACGGCGGACGGGCTGTATGAGACCTCCACCCATGTGACGGTGGTGGGATCGGAGACCGCGAGGGATCTCTACGTCACATTCACCGGGACACCGGCAGCCATCCCCTTTGAGGCGGACCTGTACGTGGGCTACCCGGCCAGAAGCAGCTATGGGACCATTGGGGAGGCCATGGAGGCAGCCGAGGCGATGCGCCTGACCGACCCTGAGACCCGGATCACCGTGCACATTTACCCCGGTGTGTACCGAGAGCAGGTGACGGTGGATGTGCCCAACATCACCTTTGTCAACGACCTGCCGGAGCAGGGGGATGTGATCATCACCTGGTATTACGGAATCGGCTACGAGTATTACAGCGTGGGCGAGGATGGATTCTACGACCCCGCCAGAGCCTACGACAAATACAAGAAGGCAGAGCCGGCCAGCTGGGGCGGAACCGTGCGCCTCACCGAGAATGCCGGCGGTTTCCAGGCGAAGAAAATCACGTTCGAGAATTCCTTCAACGACTATGTGACGGAGGAGGAACTGGCGGACGGCGTCGGCCTGTCCCACAGCGGCCAGAGCGACATCGATTTTGAGAGAACGCTGGGGGCGGATGTCCGCAGCCGGGAGGCCACTGAGCGGGCGGCGGCGATGCTGATCTACGCGGACAAGACAGAATTCTTTGACTGTGAATTCCTGAGCAGCCAGGATACGCTCTACACCCATGAAGGCACAGAGGGGTATTTTAAAAACTGCCGGATCGAGGGAAATACCGACTACATTTTCGGCTACGGCGACTACTATTTTGACGCCTGCACCCTGAGCTTCTGCGGCTACTCCGACGAGCCGTCCGGCGGATACATCACGGCGGCCAGAGAGCCTAAGAGTGCCGGCGGCGGATATCTGTTTGACAGCTGCCGCATTGTGAGAAATACGGAGAACGGCATGCTCCATGAGCCTGGATACTTTGGACGGCCCTGGGGTGAGGTGCTGAATGTGACCTTTGTGGACTCCATCCTGGAGACGGCCGATGTGATCGCGGCGGAGGGCTGGCACGAGATGAGCGGGCGTCAGCCGGATGGGCAGTACTGCCATGAGTACGGCAGCGTGACAGCAGCCGGGGCGGCGGTGGATGTGAGCGGCCGCGTGGCGAACACCGTCCTCACGGAGGAGGCAGCCCAGGCGGTGGCATCCACCCCGGAAGCCTTCTTTGGGGCGGACTGGACGCCGGAGTTCGTGGATGAGACTCTGGAGCCGGAAGTACCTGTGGATCCGGATGAACCCGGAACTGGCGAGGGTGAGGAGCCTGGAACCGGTGAACCGGAAGAGCCAGGAACTGGCGAGGGTGAGGAGCCTGTGGATCCGGATGAACCTGGAACCGGCGAGGAGGAAGCCCCAGGCAGTGATGCTCCCTCCCACACCTCCGGCGGAAGTTCCGACAGCAGCCACGACCTGGCCCTCAGCCAGAAGCCGGCTTGGGTGTCCCTCACCGCAGGAGCGGACGGTCAGTGGGCTTACGATAAGGCGACAGGATCCTGGAGCTTTGTCCTGACGGGCGGCAGCAGTCTCCGCGGTCAGTGGGCGGCGATCCGCGCAACAGAGGAGGAAGGCTTTGACAGTTGGTACTATTTTGACTGGAACGGCACGCTTCAGGCGGGATGGCTGCAGAGCGGCGGCCAGTGGTACTACTTAAATCCCCGCCACGACGGAACCTTCGGGCTGATGCTCACCGGCTGGCAGTTCATCGACGGCCAGTGGTACTACTTCAACCCCAACTCCGATGGAACCCGGGGCGCTATGTTTTCCGGACGCCTGACCCCGGACGGATACTGGGTGGCAGAAAACGGCCAGTGGGACGGGGAGGCTGCGAGATAACAGCCAGGTGATAGAATAGAAGCGGCGATAGGCGGAACATCCAATGTGGGTGATTCCGCCTATCAATTCGAAATGCCGCGTAAATGTGATAGAAATCCCAGAGATGTAGGAATCAGCCGCCCATGGACAAGCAGCGCGGGACATACAGAAATATCAGCAGAATCGGAGGTTGCCATCATGACAGAGGAAGAACGCAGAGAAATCAGCCGCAGCAGGAGCAGGAGGAGCCGCAGGAGAAGAAGGCGCAGATCGCCCCTGCCAGGGCTCCTGCTTCTGCTTATGATATTGATCCTGGCCGGCTCGGCCGCCTGGGCGGGAATTCGCCTCCTGGGATCCCAGGAGGAAGCCCAGCCGGGAATGGCGGTGGAGCCGGAGACCTTCCCGGGGGATCAGGGAGCAGGCGGGGAGGCGGAGACCTCCCTAGGAGATCAGGGAGCAGGCGGGGAGGCGGAGACCTCCTCAGGGGATCAGAATTCGGGCGGGGAGACAGATAAGGCCGACGGTCTCTCCATGGCGGAGGAGAAGCTGGCCTCCATGACTCTGGAGGAGAAGGCGGCCCAGCTCTTCATCATCACCCCGGAAGCCCTCACGGGCTACACCCAGGTCACCCAGGCGGGGGCGGCCACGGAGGAAGCCCTGGAGCGCTATCCGGTGGGGGGACTGATCTATTTTTCCGGGAATCTGGAGTCCCCGGAGCAGGTGAAGGCCATGACGGCGGGCGTCCAGGAGTATGGGGAGGAGATCACGGGAGTTCCCCTGTTTTTGGCCATCGACGAGGAGGGCGGGCGGGTGGCCCGCCTGGGAAATAACCCCGCCTTCCCGGTGCCCCAGGTGGGCCCCATGGGGGAGATCGGCGCGTCCGGCGACCCGGAGCGGGCCTACGAGGCGGGGCAGACCATCGGCGGCTATCTGGCGGAGTACGGCTTCAACATGGATTTCGCCCCGGACGCGGACGTGCTGACGGAGCCGGAAAACACGGCCATCGGCGACCGCTCCTTCGGCAGCAACCCGGAGACGACGGCGGAGATGGCCCTGCGGCTGGCGGACGGCCTGCGGGAGCAGGGGGTGATGCCGGTGTTCAAGCATTTTCCAGGGCACGGGGCCACGGCGGGGGACACCCACGAGGGCTACGCCCAGGCGGACCGAACCCTGGAGGAGCTGAAGGAGAGGGAGCTGGTGCCCTTCGCCCGGGCAGCGCAGGAGAGGGTGGAATGCATCATGGCGGCCCACATCGCCGTGACGGAGGTGACGGGAATCGAACCCGCCTCCCTCTCTCCGGCGATGCTCACGGGGGTGCTGCGGAATGACCTGGGTTTTCAGGGGCTCATCGTCACCGACGCCCTGAACATGGGAGCGGTCACGGAGCACTACACTTCCGGGGAGGCGGCGGTGGCCGCCCTGAAGGCGGGAGCGGACCTGCTTCTGATGCCGGAGGACTTTGAAAGCGCCTATGAGGGCGTTCTGACGGCGGTGGAGACGGGTGAAATCAGCGAGGAACGGCTGAATCAGTCGGTTTTGCGTATCCTGGAGCAGAAGGAACGGATGGATATGAAAAATAATTGAAAAAATGATCCTGTATACGAAAGAACGAGACAGAAAAAGTATGGTTTTTCTGTCTCGTTTTACAATTTCACAAATGGACCGCTGAATTCATTTGGAAAGGAAGTAACCGTCAAATCTGCCACTTGTTCGCCGCCCGGCCCCATCTCCCAAATCAAGACAATATCAAATTCATGATAATATCTGTTTACAGACT
>DXEU01000192.1 GCA_019114845.1 Candidatus Lachnoclostridium stercoripullorum
CATTACGAAGGATCAGGTCGTTGCGAAGTACCAGGCAAAGCATGCCGGCGGCGCGTTTTGTCAGACTATGAAAGGACAATAATCTATGCTGCGATACATAATTAAGAGGGTTATTTCGGCCATCATCACCATCTGGTTTATCATGACCCTGACATTTATTTTGATGAAATCCATCCCCGGCGATCCGTTCTCCAGCGAGAAAATGGCGGACCCGGTGATCATCGCCAACATCAAGGCCAAGTACGGCCTGGACCGGCCGCTGATCGAACAGTACGGAAAGTATCTGTACGATTACGCCCACGGAGATTTCGGCGTCTCCTACATGAAGAAGGGACTGACCACCAACGACATCATCTCCGCCGGTTTCCCCTACTCCCTTCGGATCGGTATCTGGGCCTCCGTGATGGTGCTGGCCCTGGGTATCTTCTTCGGCATCATCGCCGCCCTGCGGCAGAATAAGGTGGTAGACCGAGTCTTGATGATACTAGCCACGCTGGGGGCGACAATTCCCAGCTTTGTCTTCGCCACAGGATTCCTGTTCGTGTTCAGCAAGATCCTGGGGTGGGTGCCATCCTTCGGGGTGGACAACTGGAAGGGCTACATCGGGCCTGTGATCGTCAGCGCCCTGTTCTCCCTGTCCTACGTGGTGCGCCTGATGCGGACTTCCACCCTGGATGTCCTGAATCAGGACTACATCCGCACCGCCAGGGCCAAGGGCCTTCCCGAGTGGAAGGTGCTGGGCAAGCATGTGATGCGCAACGCCATTCTCCCCGTGGTCACCTACATCGGCCCCATGTTCGCGGCTCTGATCACCGGTTCCTTCGTGGTGGAGAAGGTGTTCGGCATCCCCGGCATCGGCAACCTGTTCACCAACAGTATCCTGAACAGAGACTATACCCTGATCATGGGTATTACCGTATTCTTTGCAGTGATCCTGGTAATCTGTATTCTGGTGGTTGACATTCTGTACGTACTGATTGATCCCAGAATTAAATATCAATAGTGGTTGGGAGAGATAGCATGAATGACGAGAATATGAAAATTTCAGCAGAATTCTGGGAGCCTCTGGAGCAGGAGGAGAAGGATGCGGAAAAAATAGAACGCCCCAGCCTGACCTTCTTTCAGGATGGCTGGAGACGGCTGAGAAGCAACTGGGTGGCCATGGTGTCCATGGTTGTGATCCTGCTCATCACCGTGGGGGCCATTGTGATTCCCTGGTTCTGGCCCTACACCTACAAGGAGCAGGACCTGAATCTGGCCAACGTGCCGGCGGTGATGGAGACCTATCCCCTGGGCAACGGGAAGAACGTCTACGTGACGCCCCAGTACACCCTGATCGTCATGGATGAGAAGGGCAACCTGGAAGGCCTGGCGGAGAGCGGCCGCAAGGATATGATCGGCAAGAAAAATTACTACACAGTGGACGACCTGTCCCTGTGCGTGGACTACAGCCGGTACTCTGCGGCCACCACCGAGTACCGGACGCTGGAGAAGAAGGCGGAGGCCGCCGGCACCGATATGGTGGAGACGGCGGACGCGGACTACCTGGTCAATTATTACGCGAAGATCGGGGAGACGGCCCCGGAGCAGATTTCCCTGGAGGAGGCCTACAACATCCTGGAAAACAAGATGGACCGGGTGGTGGTCACGGCCGGGGAGAATGAGCTGACCGACACGGTGAAGCTGAGAAACCGCACCTATCTCTTGGGAACGGACGGACTGGGAAGAGATCTGTTTATCCGCATTGTGTACGGAGCCAGAATCTCCCTGACGGTGGGCTTCTTCGCCGCCTTCATCAACTTTGTGGTGGGCGTATTCTATGGAGCCATCGCCGGGTACATGGGCGGCGAGGTGGACAACATTATGATGCGCGTCATCGACGTGCTGGATTCCATCCCCATGACCCTGTACGTGATCCTGATCATGGTCGTGGTGGGACCGGGACTGGTGTCCATCATTCTGGCCTTGGGACTCACCTTCTGGGTGAAGATGGCCCGGATCGTCCGCGGCCAGGTGCTGACCTTAAAGCAGCAGGAGTTCGTCAAGGCGGCCATCGTCACCGGGGCGGACACCAAGCGGATCATCCTCAAGCACCTGATCCCCAACATGATGGGACCGATCATGGTAAACATCGCCATGCAGATTCCCAGCGCCATCTTCAACGAGGCCTTCCTGAGCTTCGTGGGACTGGGCATTTCCGCCCCCATGGCGTCCTGGGGCACCCTGTGCAACGACGCCCTGGCGGGAATCTACGTCTACCCCTACCAGATGGTGTTCCCGGCCATCGCCATCTCCGTGACGATTTTGACCTTCAACCTGTTCAGTGACGGCCTGCGGGACGCCTTTGACCCCAAACAGCGAAAGTAAGAGGAGGAAACGAGCATGAGTGAAAAATTATTGGAAGTAAAACATCTGCACACCTCTTTCTTCACGCATCTGGGAGAGGTTAAGGCCATCCGCGACGTGAGCTTCCACGTGGACAAGAGCGAGATCATCGGCATCGTGGGAGAGTCCGGAAGCGGAAAGAGCGTCACCTCCCTCTCCATCATGGGACTTCTGGCCCATCCGGGAAAGGTGACCGGCGGAGAGATCCTCTTTAAGGGGGAGGACCTCCTGAAGAAGAGCAAGCACGACATGAGAAAGATCCAGGGAAATCAGATTTCCATGATTTTCCAGGACCCCATGACGTCCTTAAACCCCCTGTTCACCATCGGCAATCAGATCACCGAGGCCATCCGGACCCACCAGAAGCTGAGCCGGGAGGAGGCCAACAAGAAGGCGGTGGAGATGCTGAAGCTGGTGGGAATCCCCTCCCCGGAGAAGCGGGTGAAATCCTTCCCCCACGAGTTCTCCGGCGGTATGCGCCAGCGCGCCATGATCGCCATGGCCCTGTCCAGTGAGCCGGACCTGCTCATCGCCGACGAGCCCACCACGGCCCTGGACGTGACCATCCAGGCTCAGGTGCTGGCTCTGATGAAGGAGCTGAACGAGCGCCTGGGGACGGCCACCATCCTGATCACCCACAACCTGGGCTGCGCCTCCAGCATCTGCGACCGCATCCTGGTGATGTACGGCGGAAAGATCATGGAGGAGGGAAGCACGGAGGAGATCTTCTACGAGCCCAGACACCCCTACACCATGGGCCTCTTAAACTCTGTGCCCAAGGTCAGCGGCGAGCAGTCCAAGAAGCGGCTGGTGCCCATCCTGGGAACGCCGCCGGATATGCTCCATCCGCCCACGGGCTGTCCCTTCTACCCGCGGTGCCGGTTTGCCATGAAGGCCTGCGCCTCCATGGATGTGCCGGAGTTTACGCTGAGCGATACCCATCGGGTCAGCTGCTTCATGTGTCACCCGGAGGCGCCGGTGAAGGAGGAGTATGAGAAACAGAAAGGAGGCATCCGCCATGGCTGACAAGACGCTGGTTCAGATCCAGGATCTGAAAATGTATTTTGAGAACCGGAAGGGCTGGTTCGGAAAACAGGTGGAGTATGTGAAGGCAGTGGACGGCGTGTCCCTGGATATAAAGAAGGGGGAGACGGTGGGCCTGGTGGGAGAGTCCGGCTGCGGAAAATCCACCACCGGCTACTCCATCATGCGGCTCTACAAGCCCACCTCCGGAAAAATCATCTACGACGGGACGGACATCGCTGCCATGTCGGCCAAGGAGGTCTGGCCCTACCGCAAAAAGATGCAGATGATTTTCCAGGATCCCTACGCCTCCTTAAATCCCAGAATGACGGTGTCGGATATCATCGGGGAACCCCTGGATATCTACAACCTCTGCGAGGGAAAGGAGAGGCAGGAGAGAATCTATGAGCTGCTGAACACGGTTGGACTGGGCAAGGAGCACGCCAGCCGGTATCCCCACGAGTTCTCCGGCGGACAGCGCCAGAGAGTGGGAATCGCCAGGGCGCTGGCGGTTCGGCCGGAATTTGTGGTCTGCGACGAGCCCATCTCCGCCCTGGATGTGTCCATCCAGGCCCAGGTGGTGAACATGCTGGAGGATCTTCAGGCGGAGCTGGGGCTGACCTACCTCTTCATCGCCCACGATCTGTCCATGGTGCGCCATATCTCCAGGAAGGTGGGCGTTATGTACCTGGGCTCCCTGGTGGAGGTGGCGGAGACGGAGGAGCTCTACGAGCACACCCTGCACCCCTACACCAAGGCCCTGATGTCTGCGGTTCCGGAGCTGGATCCGGCCATCAGCAAGACGAAGAAGGTGGAGATGCTGAAGGGGGACGTGCCCAGCCCCATCAACTCGCCCAAGGGCTGCAAGTTCTGCACCCGCTGCCCCTACGCCACGGAGCGGTGCAAGGAGGAGCGGCCGATCCTGAAGGATGCCGGCGGCGGGCACATGGTTGCATGTCATCTCATATAGTGCTATGATGAGATCTGCATAACTGCAATCAGGAGGAGGATATTTACTATGAATGAACTGACAAAACTGATCCGTGGGGACATGAAACCGGCGCTGGGGGTTACGGAGCCGGGGGCGATCGCCTTTGCCGTGTCCAAGGCGAGATCCTATGTGGGGGGAAAGATCGCCAGCGTGGATCTGACGCTGAACAGCGGGATGTACAAAAACGCCTTTACCTGCGGGATTCCCGGCAGCAATTTCTGCGGAAATGAGTTTGCGGCCGCCCTGGGAGTCCTGGCGGGGGATCCGGACAAGGGTCTGGAGTGCCTGGCGAATGTGACGGATATGGACAATGCCTTGGCGGAGATGATGGTGAAGACCGGCCGCATCCGCGTCCATATGAGCGAGATCACCAGCCGCATTTTTATAGAGGCCAGGGTGAAGGCGGAGGAGGGGGAGGCCGTGGTGACCATCCGCGACGCCCACACCAACATCGTGAACATCCAGGTCAACGGCGAGACCATCTTCTCAGGGGAGGAGGAGTCCGGGGAACATGGCGGGGACCATCCGGCGGATATCCATTCCTATACCCTGCAGCAGATCTACGATTACGCGGTGAGCGTGCCGGCGGAGGAGATCGCCTTCATCCAGGAAGCCTACGAGATGAACGGAAAGCTCTTTGAGGAGGGAATCCACAGCGAGCGCACCACCTACGCCCGGTATCTGCTGGAGCAAAACGGCGGGGAGATCATCTCCGACGACGAGCAGAAGACGGCGTCCCTGCTGTGCAACGCCGCCATAGAGGCCAGGGTTATCGGCCTGGACAGCCCGGCCATGAGCATCACCGGGTCCGGCGCCCACGGCATCATCGCCACCATGCCTCTCTACGGCGTGTGCCGCCACCGGAACCTGCCGGACGAGATGCTGTGGAGGGCCACAGCCATCAGCTATCTGGTGTGCATGTACATCAAGGAGTACTCCGGCAAGCTCTCCGCTTTCTGCGGCTGCGGCATCGCCGCCGGCACGGGAATGGCCTGCGGTCTGGTGTACTTAAACGGCGGCGGCGTGGAGGAGATGACGCGAACCATCAACAACATGGCCAGCAGCATCACCGGCATGATCTGCGACGGCGGCAACCAGGGCTGCACCATGAAGGGAATTGTGGCGGTGGACGCCGCTTTCCGCTCCGTGGATTTCGCCATGCACGGCATCAGCATCGACTCCATCCACGGCATCAACGGAAAGACGCCGGAGGAGACCATGCGCCACATGGGAGAGATCGCCTCCCCGGGCATGGTGGGAACGGAGAAGACCATTGTGGATATCCTGCAGGAAAAAAGCGGAGTGAGAGGATAACTGAGAGACAAAGAAAAAAGTCCCGTGCGGTTCGTGAGAGCTGTGCGGGACTTTTTTCTTGCCGGTTTCGCCTGGAAAAGAGGGGAAATTTGTGATAAAGTGTAGACATCGAATACTGCGAGGAGAACTGCCATGCCAAATATCATAGAAATCACGGATTTTTCCGCCCCGGAGCTGGACATCTATGCGCGCCTGACGGAAAATCAGCTTTTAAACCGCCATGAGCCGGAGAAGGGGATCTTCATCGCGGAGAGCCCCAAGGTCATTGAGCGCGCCCTGGATGCAGGCTGCAGGCCCATCTCCTTTCTCTCGGAGAGGCGCCATGTGGACGGCCAGGGGAGGGAACTGGTGGAGCGGTGCGGAGACATTCCAGTGTATGTGGCGGAGCTGGATGTGCTCACAAAGCTCACCGGTTTTCAGCTGACCCGGGGGATGCTCTGCGCCATGTACCGCCCGCCCCTGCGCTCCGTGGAGGAGGTCTGCGCCGGCGCCAAAAGGATCGCCGTCCTGGAAAACGTGGTGAACCCCACCAATGTGGGGGCGATTTTCCGCTCCGCCGCCGCCCTGAACATGGACGCGGTGCTGCTGACGCCGGCCTGCAGCAACCCCCTGTACCGCCGCGCCATCCGGGTGAGCATGGGAAATGTGTTCCTGGTGCCCTGGACCTTTCTGGGCGGTCAGGAGCCGGGGGAGGACGCCTGGCCGGGGGAGGGGATGGAAACCCTGCGCCGGCTGGGATTTAAGACGGCAGCCATGGCCCTCTCTGACCGCTCGGTATCCATCGCGGATCCCAGGCTGAAGGCGGAGGAGAAGCTGGCGGTGATCCTGGGGACCGAGGGGGATGGGCTGGCGGGGGAGACGCTGGCGGACTGCGACTATGTGGTGAAGATCCCCATGAGCCACGGTGTGGACTCCCTGAACGTGGCGGCGGCCAGCGCCGTGGCCTTCTGGGAGCTGGGGAGATTAGCAGAATAGGAGGTGGATTCGCATGGCGCTCTACGCCCTGGGGGATCTGCATTTGAGTTTTCAGGTTCACAAGCCCATGACTCCCTTTGGGAGAGTGTGGAAGAACCATGAGCGGAAAATTGAAAAGTATGTGAACCGGATCGTGAAGCCGGAGGACACCCTGGTGCTCACCGGCGACCACTCCTGGGGGAGGAAACTTGCGGAATGCCGGGAGGATTTGGAGTTTATTGAGCGTCTGCCCGGGAGAAAAATTCTTCTGAGGGGAAATCACGACATGTTCTGGGACGCCAAGAAGACGGAGCGTCTCAACCAGGAGTATGCCGGAAGGCTGTTTTTCCTGCAGAATAATTTCGCCGCCTACGGGGATTATGCCCTGGTGGGGACCAAGGGATATACCTTTGAGGGCCCCTTCTACCTGGACCGCTGGGGAAATATTACGGGATGGGACGAGGAGAGGGAAATCCAGGCGGAAAAACTGGTGGAGCGGGAGATGACCCGCCTGCGGGAATCCTTCCGCCAGGCCCGGGAGGCCGGTTTCCGCAAATATATCCTCTTTCTCCACTATCCGCCCACCAATATCTTGGAGGAGACCTCTCCCTTTACGGAGATCGCCGAGGAGTACGGCGTCACAGCTGTGGTCTACTCCCACTGCCACGGGGAGAGGCGGTTCGGGGACAGCATCCGGGGGGATTTCCACGGGATCCGGTATATGCTGGTGTCGGGGGATTTCCTGGATTTCAGACCGGCGCTGGTGCTGCCGTGACATTTAAACTGATGACTTCTGTGATTGTTAATTCGCAGAGGGCATCAGCTTTTTTGCGCACTCAAAGGAGGTAAATTTATGTTGACATCACTTGCGTTCATTTTTCTTGTGGGGCTGTCCATGGCCGCCGTCTGTCAGAGGCTCAAGCTGCCCCGCATCATCGGCATGTTGTTTACGGGCATTGTGCTGGGCCCATACGTCCTCGACCTGCTGGATCCCTCGATTCTGTCCATCTCCGCAGATCTGCGGAGATGGCTCTCATTATCATTCTGCTGAAAGCGGGGCTTTCCCTGGATCTAGCCGATTTGAAAAAGGTGGGGAGGCCTGCCATCATGATGGCCTGCGTCCCGGCGAGCTGCGAGATACTGGCGTTCTTTCTGTTTGCACCGGGAATTTTGGGGATCACCAGAATAGAGGCGGCGGTGATGGGGGCTGTTCTAGGGGCAGTTTCCCCGGCAGTTGTTGTGCCCCGCATGGTTCAGCTGATGGATGCGGAGTACGGCACAGATAAAAGCATCCCCCAGCTCATCCTGGCGGGAGCTTCCTGCGACGATATTTTTGTGATCGTGCTGTTCTCCACCTTTGTCAATATGGCCCAAGGCGGCCATGCCAACTGGACAGACTTTATCAACATCCCGGTTTCAATCGTTCTCGGCGTTGCTCTGGGGGCGGTCACGGGGGATTTGCTCAGCGCATTTTTTGAGACGGCATATGCCCATAAGCACTGTGTCCGAAACAGCATGAAGGTGATTGTCGTCTTGGGTGTATCGTTCCTGCTCATGGCGGCTGAAACTTGGCTGGAAGAGCTGGTGTCTGTATCCGGCCTGCTGGCGGTGGTGAGTATGGCGTGCGTGCTCAAAATCAAGAGTACGGTGTTTGTGTCAAAGCGATTGTCTGAAAAATTTGGGAAATTGTGGCTGGCGGCGGAAGTCCTCCTGTTTGTGCTGGTGGGGGCGGCGGTTGATATCCGCTATACGATGAACGCCGGCATCGCGGCGGTACTGATGATTTTCCTCGCCCTCATCTTCCGCTCGGCGGGCGTTTCCCTCTGCCTGGCGGGGACGCCCTTGACGGGGAAAGAGCGCGCCTTCTGTATGATTGCCTACCTCCCGAAAGCCACCGTTCAGGCGGCGATCGGATCCGTCCCCCTCGCGATGGGGCTGCCCTGCGGCCAGATCGTTCTGTCGGTGGCTGTCCTGGCGATTCTCATCACGGCCCCGCTGGGGGCGCTGGGAATGGATCTGAGCTACAGGATTCTGCTGAAAAAAGCTGAATGAATAGGGAAAGTCAGAGAATGGATATTTCTGATAGTTAAGCCGATGATTGTGTGGTATACTGATAGCAAACAGAGAAAAGGAAATTTTGTTTATCCGGGAGGTTTGAGGATATGGAGAAGATCACGGATGAAAAGTTAAGAAAGATTTTGCAGGAAGTGGAGGAGCTTCTTAAACTGGAACGGTCCATAGTTCTGTGATTGCACATTTTAATCAGTATTATGTGTATACAGGTGAATTTGCCCGTGG
>DXEU01000193.1 GCA_019114845.1 Candidatus Lachnoclostridium stercoripullorum
GTAGGTTCCCCACATCCGGCTTCCTTCAGATTCCACCTCACGATGGACACCCTTGCCTTCGGCTATATCCTTCCCGCTACCGGGCGGATTCAGGACTTTCACCCATTAGAAACGTGCGCCGCCAGGCGCACCGCAGAGAAGGCGGGCAGGCCGGCTGCAAAAGCCGGTCTGTCCGCCTCCTTTAAGGATCAATTCGATTTTACTCGCCGTCAATACAGAGGGTACATGAACTCCGCCGTCAGTGCACAGGTGACGATGGACAGGATCATATAGGGAACTGTAAATTTCAGCACCTTGATGGGGTTGTAGCCGCCGGCCGCGAAAGCCACAGCCGCCTCTCCAGAACCGGAGGGGAAACCTACAGCAAACATATTGGCCGTTCCGATGATCAGCACCAGGCCTCTGGGATCCCAGCCGCCGGCCAGCGCCACAGAAGCGGCGATGGGAATCAGCACTGTCTGAGTCGCCATGTTGGAGATGAAGGTGGTCATAATCACCGTTGCGGCGGAGAATACCAGCATCACCGTGAAGGAACCGGGATGATTGCCCAGAATATCCAGAACCAGATTTCCAATGGCATCGCCCGCACCGGACTGTCCCAGTGCGTCCGCCACCACCAGCACACCGGCGATCATCCACACCATATCAGAGGTCATAGATTTCACCGCCTCGTCCACTTTCAGCACACCGCAGTAGATCAGCAGCAGGACGCCGATTCCAGGAGCCAGATACAGCAGAACGCCGGTCCATTTATTTAAGATCATCAGCACCATCACCAGCACAAAGACCGCATACACGATCTTCTCCTGGCCTGCACTCAGGGTCTCCACCTTCTTAGACTGCTTTAAGGCCGACTGATCCACAGCGCCCTCCTTGGGCATCAGTTTCCAGGCGAACAGGCAGTAGAGCGTCAGTACGATCATGGAAGGAATCGCGTAGATGAAGGGAGCCATCATGGTCAGCGCGTACTGGGAATCCGGGATAATTCCCTCATAGAGGCCGTTTAAAGTTGCGAAGGTTGCCGCACCCATTCCGATGGGGAAGCGGAACTTCCATGCGCACAGCACGCCCAACAGGGGAAGAATAATTCTCTTCGTGGTGATATCGCCCGTATTTCCCAAAGTGGTCAGGAATACCACCATGATGGTGAGCACTGCCGTGGAGGGAATAAACTGGGCAAAAATCGCTCCCACGATGTAGAAAGTGAGAACCAGGAGAATTCCCCTCTTATTCTTCATGATATCCATCAGTCCGCTGATTTTGGCCACCAGGCTGGTCTTGCCCAGCACAGCACTCAATGCCAGCATAGGGGCAATCAGCACCACAATCTGGTTGCCGAAACCGCTGAAAGCGGTTTTTACGTCAAATATTCCCGCTGCCGCCAGGATGATGCAGCAGGTCATGGTGGTTACCCCGAACGGCACCTTATGCCAGATGAACATAATCATCATAAAGAGCGTAACCGCCAATACAATATACATTTCTATGATGTAATTCCTCCTAATCCCAAAGGGTCATTCGTTCGCTTGTTATTTCATCAGAGCCTTTACCTGTCTCACTCTCTCATCGATAAAATCCGCCCAGACGGTGGTGTCCAGATATGGCTGGCTCTCGTCCGTGTAGGTTCCCGCCCGGTCCACAATCTCAATCTGGTTGGGATGGCTGGGAAGGGCGATATCCACATGGATCTTCTTTAACTCGTCCGCGTCGCTGATGAAGCGGTCCCGCAGGTCCGGGGTGAGATATTTGCTGGTGGAATAATAGTCGTCGTTCATTGTGTTGGCTCCCACGCCTCCGTGCATTCCCACCACATAGGTCTCCCCATTGGCCGGATTTTTTACCTCCCACAGGAAGCTGGTGCAGCCCACGGTGTGCCCCGGGGTCAGCAGCGTGCGGATGGTGACATTTCCCAGGGTGATGGGCTCGTCGTCGGAGTAATACTTGTCCACCTCAAAGTCCTGGGGATGGGAATCCGGATCCAGCACCAGAGTCTCCTCCGGGCAGGCCTTGTAGAATTCCGTGTCCTCCTTGGACATGTAGAGCTCTGCACCCGTCAGCTTCTTCATAGCCCCTGCGGCTCCGCAGTGGTCGAAGTGGGCGTGGCTCAGAAGAATTTTCTTGATGTCCGTCAGCTTGAAGCCCAGGCGGTAGATGGAATCCACCAGCAGATACAGGCTCTCCGGGATGGCCGTGTCGATGAGGATCAGTCCGTCCCCCGTGTCAATCAGATAGCATCCAACCCAGGTCTGCCCTGCCACGTACCAGGTCTGAGGAGCCACCTGAAACGGCTCCACCGCCAGCTCCCAGGGCTCATAGGCCAGAGTTTTCACCGGATGCGGTGTCGGTTTTGTACAGCGAAATGCCATAACTTTTGTCCCCTTTCTCTTGAATTTCTCTTATAATTTTATTATAATTTCACATATAACTTATTTCAACTTATTGATTTTTATATTATTTCTTAAACAGATTAAGAAAGGAGTACACCGATGGACCTGCGTCAAATTGAAAATATCATCGCCATTGAGCAGGAGCAGAGCATTTCCAAAGCGGCCGAAAAGCTCTTCCTCACCCAGTCCGCCTTAAACCAGCAGCTTCTGCGGCTGGAGAAAGAGCTGGGGCTGCCCCTCTTCGAGCGCCGCCGCCACATGATGATCCCCACCTTCGCGGGGAAAATCTATCTGGCCACCGCCCACCAGATGATCGATATGAAAAAAGAAACGTACAAAATTCTCCACGACATCTCCGAGGAGACCTACGGGGAGATCTCTGTGGCCTACTCCCCGGAGCGGGGTTCTCTCCTGTTCTCCCAGATCTACCCGGCATTTCACCGCCGCTATCCGAGAGTGACCTTCTCCATCCACGAGGCCCACATCAAGAAGATGGAGACCATGCTGCTGCAGAAGGAGGTCACCCTGGCCTGCATCACATACTCTCCCGGCGGCAAGCACGCCGCCATCGAGTATGTGGACACCAAAAAGGAACTGCTGGTGCTGGGGCTTCCCGCCTCCCACCCCCTGGCCCATCTGGCCGGGGAGCGCAGCTGGGAGACCTTCCCCCCCATGGACCTCCTCCTGCTGAAGGACGACGTGTTCGCCATGGTGGCCAAGACCACCCGCCTGCGGGGCATGATCGACGACTCCTTCCGGGCCGCCGGCTTCTCCCCCAAAGTGCTGTTTGAGTCCTCCAGCACTGCCACTGTGGTGAACATGGTGAAAAACCAGGTCTGCCCCGCCTTCTTCCCCCAGTCCTACGTGGACCCGGAAGCTCCCATGGTCTACTTTTCCACCAACCCCCGCCAGTCCTGGATGCAGACGGTGGCCTACCTGAAGGGGGAATACCTGACCAAACCGGAGAAGTACTTCATCCAGCTGGTGAAGGAGTACTCCGGCGGCCAGCCGTAAATGTCGGGAAAATTCGACTGCGATGAAAGCACATATCCCACAACAAAACCGCCGGCAGCTCAATGTCCGCCGGCGGTTTCCGCCCCATTCTTATTCAAAAAATTACATTTTCCTGCAATTCAGATGCCCGTAAATCCCCCGCCGGCCACAGCCATCCTCACAGCATGGCCCGGCCGCGGCAGTAGGTCTGAATCACGTCGTAGTTGTCCTCCAGCACCACCAGGTCCCCGTCGCAGCCCGCGGCGATCCGGCCCTTGCGGCCGTCCACGCCCAGACAGCGGGCCGGGTTGATGGTGCAGGAATTCAGGGCCGCGTCGAAGGGCACCATGGCCTTCTCCACCAGAATCTGCAGCCCCCGGTTCATGCGCAGGGTGCTCCCGGCGATGGTGTCCGTGCCCTTCAAGCGGGCCAGGCCGTCCTCCCCGATCTCGATGTCGTGGCCGCCCAGCTGGTAGTTGCCCCCGGGCGGGCAGTGCTTGGCCCGCAGGGAGTCGCTGATCATGATGCTGTAATCCCGCCCCTTGACGGCGAAGAAATTATTCAACGCCGCCAAATGGGAATGGCAGCCGTCGCAGATGATCTCCCCGTACACGTCCCGGATGCGGAAGGCCGCTCCCACCAGACCCGGGTTGCGGTGGTGGTATCTGGTCATCCCGTTGTACACATGGGTCATGGACATGGCCCCGTTGGCGATGCCCATCACCGCGTCCTCGTAGGTGGCGGCGGAATGTCCCATGCTCACCACCACGCCGTGGGTGGAGCAATACTTCGTGAGCGCATGGTTCTCGTCGTGCTCCGGGGCCAGGGTGATGTAGCGGATCCAGCCCTTCGCCGCCCTCTGATACTCCTCAAACTGCTCCACCGTGGCCTTGGCGATGGCCTCCGGCGGCTGAGCCCCCTTGTACTCCATGTCCAGATAGGGTCCCTCAAAATGGATGCCCAGGATCTCCGCTCCCTCGTAGCCCTCCTCGATGACGGAGGCCACGTTGGCCACTGCCTTGGTGAGCACGTCCGGCATCTGGGTCACTGTGGTGGGAAGAATGCCGGTCACTCCCTCCTCGGGAATCCTCCGCATCCAGTTTCTCAGCCCTTCCGGCTCCCCGTCGTTGGTGTCGTACCCGTAAGCTCCGTGGGTGTGCAGATCGATAAAGCCGGGAACAATCCGCTTCTCGCCGTAGTCCGCGTCAGCTTCTCCCTCCCCCCAGGGCCTTATCCCCGCGATCCTTCCATCCTCAATTTCCACATCCGCCGGGAAAAATTGCCCGGCAATCCACACATTTTTGCTGCGTATCAACATTTCGCCGCACCTCCTCTCCCATCAGTATAGCCGGATCCCGCGGGAGAAACAAGCCAATTTCCTTCTCCGCCCTATAATTTTTCTTCCTAAACAGCCGGGGAAAAAGGAATCAGGCCTCCCCCTGCCTGGCGATCTCCATGTGAATGCTCTTTCCCTTGATCCTGGCGCTCTTCATGGCCTCCAGCACCTCGTCGGCGCAGTCCTCCGGCACCTCCACAAAGGTGTAGCGGTCGTACATGTCGATGCTCCCCACCAGCTTGCCCGGCATCCCGGACTCCCCGGCGATGGCTCCCAGCACATCCCCCGGCTTCACGCCCTGATTTTTTCCGATGTTGATAAACAGACGGACCATGTCCTCCCTGCCGCCCCTGCGGCCGCCGTCCCCACGGCGCCCTCTCCGCTCTTTGGCCGGCCGGTCCAGCCGCTCCAGATCCCTGGCGGTCCGGAAATCGTCGATGGTGTCCTCCACCTCGTCCCCCATGGCCATGCGCAGGAAGGCGGCGGCCAGATCCATGGCCGTGTAGTCCTCCTCCAGAATCTTCTTCTCCACGGCGTCAATCATCTCCGACAGGTCCTCCCGCTCGATGATCTCCTGCACCTGGTCCAGCACTTTCTCCATGCGGATGGCCGTGATGTCATTCAGGGACGGGATGGCCTGGGGAATGATCTTCGTCCGGCAGTAGCGCTGGATCTCCCGGAGCTTGTACACCTCCCTGCCCACCACCAGGCTGAAGGCGCGGCCTTCCTTTCCCGCCCGGCCGGTGCGGCCGATGCGGTGCACGTAGTACTCGTCGTCCTGGGGAATGTCGTAGTTGAACACCGCCTCCACGTCGTCCACATCGATTCCCCTGGCCGCCACGTCCGTGGCCACCAGAATCTCCGTCCTGCCGCTGCGGAAACCGTTCATCACCTTGTCCCTCTGGGTCTGCTTCAGATCGCCGTGCAGCCCCTCGGCAAAATAGCCCCGGCCCTGCAGAGCCTCCACCAGCTCGTCCACCTGCTTCTTCGTGTTGCAGAACACCACCGACCGCTTGGGGGCATACATATCCAGCAGCCTGCACAGCACCTCCACCTTGTTCTTCGGCTTCACCTCGTAGTAATACTGGGTCACCTTGGGCACCGTCAGCTCCTTCTTCACCACCTTCACGATCTTGGGATCCCGCTGGAATCTCCTGGCGATCTCCATGATCTCCTGGGGCATGGTGGCGGAGAACATCACCGTCTGCCTCTCCTGGGGCAGCTGGCTTAAGATGGTCTCCATATCCTCCAAAAATCCCATGTTCAACATCTCATCCGCCTCGTCCAGCACCACCGTGTGGATGTGGGCCGGCTTGATGGTCTTTCTCCGCATGTGGTCCATCACCCGCCCCGGTGTGCCGATGACGATCTGCACCCCGTCCTTTAAGGAGCGGATCTGCTTGACGATCTCCTGGCCCCCGTACACCGGCAGCACCTTCACCCCGTGCATGTACTTGGCCAGGCGCCGGATCTCATCCGCCACCTGGATCGCCAGCTCCCTGGTGGGGCAGAGGGCGATGGCCTGGAGCTTCTTGTTCTTGGGATCAATCTTCTCCAGCAGGGGAATGCCGAAGGCCGCCGTCTTCCCCGTCCCCGTCTGGGCCTGGCCGATCATATCCAGCCCTTCCCTCTGGATGGGAATCGCCTGGGCCTGGATGGGGGACGGCTCCTCAAACCCCATATCCCCGATGGCCCGGAGAATCTTGCTGTTCAGTTCCATCTCTTCAAATCGAATCATACAATAAATCTGTTCCTCTCAATCAAAATTCTGCAAAAAAGTGTGCGCTCCTGCGCACACTCGCGCCGGAGCGCGGTTGCGTCAGCAACCAATTTCCTTAAGCGCGGAGTGCGCATCCACAGCGGAGCGTTTTTATTTAATAGAGAACGAAGTTTCCTATTAAAAAAAGTGCGCGGCCACAGACCGCGCACTCTCTTTCAAATCTTAAATTACTTAAGGGTAACCTTAGCGCCCTCAGCCTCAAGCTTAGCCTTGATGTCCTCAGCCTCTTCCTTGGAAACACCGGTCTTAACAGCCTTCGGTGCGCTGTCAACAACCTCCTTAGCCTCCTTCAGGCCCAGGCCGGTTACCTCACGGACAACCTTGATAACCTTAACCTTGTTAGCGCCAACCTCGGTCAGCTCAACGTCAAACTCGGTCTTCTCCTCCTCAGCTGCGCCGCCGGCTGCACCAGCTGCTGCAACTACAACGCCAGCTGCTGCGGATACGCCGAACTCTTCCTCGCAGGCCTTTACTAACTCATTTAACTCTAATACGGATAATTCCTTGATAGCTTCGATAAACTCAGCGGTTGTTAACTTTGCCATTTTAATTTCCTCCTGTTTTTCATCTTATTTTTGAAATTAAATTCTCACGCCGCCTGACGCGGCAGCCAATTAAGCCTCAGCCTTCTCTGCGATCTGATTAAGCACACGGGCGAAGTTGGCGATGGGGGACTGCATGCTTCCCAGCAATCTGCCAAGAAGAACTTCTCTGGACGGGATGGTGGCGATCACCTGAATTCCCTTCTCGTCGTAGTAGGTTCCCTCTACCACGCCGGCCTTTAACTCCAGCTTGTCAGCGGTCTTGGCGAAATCTGCCAGAACTCTCGCGGGAGCCGTCGCATCTGTCTTGGATACGGCCAGAGCGGTGGGTCCTTCCAGATGGGGCACTAACGCTTCAAACTCCGTTCCCTTAACAGCAAAGCGAATCATGGTGTTCTTATATACCTTATAAGAAACCTCAGACTCTCTCAGCTTCTTACGCAGCTGTGTATCCTGCTCCACGGTCAGTCCGCGGTAGTCCACAACTACGGCAGATGCAGCGCCGTTTAAAAGCTCAGAAATTTCTGCCACGATCGGCTGCTTTAATTCTACTTTTGCCATGTTGGTTTACCTC
>DXEU01000194.1 GCA_019114845.1 Candidatus Lachnoclostridium stercoripullorum
CCTTTACCGCGGGGCTCCCGCTCTCCATGGCGGCTCCCCGGTATGCCTGGATCATCTCCAAATCGTTGACGCTGTCGCCGATCACCAAGATCTCCTCGAACGGCCCCTCTTTTTCCGCCAGAATCTCGATCCCCCTGGCCTTCCCCACTCCTCTGGCCACCACATCCCCGTCCTTCACATTGGGGTAGGCGATGGCTTTGGGGAAGCGGGCATTGATCTCCCCGCACAGCCGAATGATGTCCTCCTCCGTGTCCTTGCGGTGATGAATCTGCAGAATCTCCGGCAGATTTTTGGCCTTGGCGAGGGTGATCACCCCGTCGCAGGGCGGCTGGTTGGTCTTCATCCATATCTTTCTCACCACATTCCACTTTCCAGTCTTCAGGGACACTCCGCTGCCCCCGTCGTCCTCCCCATCCAGGTACTCCAACACCCCCACGGCCGTCTCATGGTCCAGGGGACAGCTGTAGATCTCCTCCCCGTCCCCGCCCACGATCATGGCGCCGTTGTTTAGAATCAGGGCGTCCGGTACCAACCTCTGCTCCTCTGGCAGCGCCCGGAGCTGCCTTCGGATGGAAGTCACATTTCTCCCGGTGGCGATCACAAACCAGTTGCCCGCCTGCTGCCATCTCGCCACCGCCTCCAGATTTTCCCGGCTGATGCGCTCATCCACATACAAGGTTCCGTCAAAATCGCTGACTGCACATTTCATATATTCTACCTCTCCTCTGTCTCCAAAATACGGGCTGCGCTCGATTCCGCTTCGCTCCATCTCGCTCTTCGGGCTTCGCCCTATGTCGAAAGGTGGGGCCTGGCCATCTTATGTGCAAGCACAGCGCTGGCCTGGCCCCACCTTTCGACGCACTGCTCGGCCTACGTTGATGATATCACATTTTTGATAGATTTGGGATGGTTGTTTTGCGATTTGATGCGCGATTTTCCCGCTCTTTTTTCTTGCAAATCCTTTTCGCCCATATTAAAATTATAGTTATAGATACTTCTGTTTTCCGTTATTCCAGGGGGCGGAAATAAGTTCCAATTTCCCCCACCTGCCCGTGATACAATACAGTTGTCCCGAACGGAAAGAGCGGTTCGGGCGGCGAATGTGCTTCTATCAAAGAGGAGGGATCTTATGAAAAAATTTTTCAAAAAACTGACCGGTATTTTGTTCTGCCTGTGTCTCGCGGGAATGTCCGCCTTCCCGGCGTTGGCCGAGGCTAAGGCCTCCGCGGCCGAATCTGCCATTCTGACCTACCAGCCGGATAAAATCTCCTGGGAGGGGGAGACGGTCACCGTCACCGGCCGTTTTGTCAACCAGAGCAGCGATAAGGACATCACCCAGATCAACAGCGCCATCTTCCATGTATTTGACGCCAACGACAAGAAGATCACCGAGACCACCTTGAACGCCTCCTCCCTGGGGGAGGTCAAGCTGGCCCCCGGAGAGCAGTGGAATTACACGGTGGTGCGCACCGTGTCCGGGTTCAATCCCGATAATTTCAGCCTCGCCTCCGGATTTAAGATCGGCTGCTCCACGGACATCACCATTGGAAGCCACGGGAAAAATTGCTCCTTCTGCGGATCCAGGGGAACTCTCTCCTTCGCCACGGAGGACACCATGTCCCAGGAGGAATGGGACAGCATGGTATCCCGGTTAAAGCAGGCCTTCGCTGACGACGGCACCGCCTCCGGCGGAACTGCTTCCGGCTCCGGAAACGACTACTACGTCCCCTACGTGCCCACCTACGACTCCTTCTCCACCCAGCCCATCACCTGCACCGCCTGCAGCGGAGCGGGCACCATTCCCTGCGACAGCTGCAACGGCATGGGGTACAAAATGGTGAGAGAGCGCCGTACCTGCCTGGTGCTTCATCATCCCGGCTGCTCTAAAGCTTGCGGCGGCGCCTGCCATGAGGAGGACTACTACATGTCCAAAAAGAAATGTCTGATCTGTGACGGCGACGGCAGAACCACCTGCTTCAGCTGTGGCGCCAAAGGACGCCTGAACTGAGAGCGAATTCAGCCCCTGAGAGCAAATACAGCCCCTGAAGCGCGGGGGGCGGCACCGCTTCCACGCGATGCCGCCCCTTTATTATGAAGTATTATGGCATATAAGAGGTTTTTATTTTACTACTTCTTTTCCTTTCTTTCTCAGCACCACGCCGTTTCTCGTGCCTGTGTGCTCGCCGTTCTTCACAGCCAACTGGCCGTTGACCATCACGTACTCGATGCCTTCCGGATACTGGATGGGATCGGTGAAGGTTCCCTTGTCGATGACGGTGTCCGGGTTGAAGATGGTGATGTCGGCGTAAGCGCCCTCCCGGATCTCGCCTCTGTCCGTCATGTTGAAAGCGGTGGCGGGCTTCTTGGTCATCTTGTAGATGGCCTCCTCCAGGGTCAGAGCCTTGTCCTCACGCACATATTTTCCCAGGATTCTGGGGAATGCGCCGTATACCCTGGGATGGGGCTTGCCGCCCAGCAGTCCGTCGGTGCAGGCGTTCATCTCCGGCCGCTTCATAAACAGCTGTACGTGCTCTTCCGTGCCGTAGAAATCCACCATGCCCACTGCATTCTCCTCCTCGTAGAGCAGGTCGAAGGTGGCATCGTAGGGATCCTTGCCCCTCAGCTCGCCCAGCTGGGTCAGGCTCAGGCCCACGGCGTCCTTGTTCTTCTCGGTCTTCACGCTGGTGACAAAGATGTTGTCCAGGCCGGCGAACTCCACAAAGTTGTCCCAGCCGGGGATGCCGTGCTCAATGTCGTAGACCATCTTCTTGCGGAGCTCCGGATCTGCCAGTCTCTCCAGCACCTTGTCCGTGCCGCCGTCGTGCACCCACGGGGGAAGAATCACGCCCAGCATGGTGCTTCCGGCCACGTAGGGGTACTGGTCAAAGGAAACGTCGATGCCCTCAGCCTCCGCCTTCTCCAGCAGCTCGATCACGCCGTCGATCTTGTCCCAGTTCTTCTTTCCGCAGACCTTGAAGTGGGAGTAATGGATCTTCACGCCGGACTCACGGCCGATCTTGATGACCTCCTCCATGGAATCCAGGATGGTGTCCGCCTCACTTCTCTGGTGGATGACGAACCGTCCGTCGTACTCCGCCACGATCTTGCACATCTCGATGATCTCCTTGGACTCGGAGTAGGCGCAGGGCATGTAAATCAGGCCGGTGGAGAGACCGATGGCGCCCGCCTCCATCTCCCTTCTGGTGATCTGGCGCATCTTCTCCAGTTCCTCCTCGTTGGGCTGGCGGTTCTCCAGGCCCATGGCCTCCATGCGGATATTTCCGTGGGGAACCAGATAGCACTCGTTTAAGCCCGGCTTCGCCGCCTCAACCATCTTCAGATAGTTCTCCGTGGTCTCGTACTCCCAGTTGATGTCGTCGGAATCTCCGTCCAGACCGGCCAGATTCTTTCTCCAGGGGCTGATGTACTGCTTGGGCAGGGGAGACATGGAGATGCCGTCCTGGCCCAGGACCTCGGTGGTAATGCCCTGCATCACCTTGGGGCGCACCTCCGGATCCGTCAGGATCTGCAGGTCGCTGTGGCTGTGGGTGTCGATGAAGCCGGGAGCCACCACCAGACCGCTGGCGTCGATGATCTGACAGCCCTCCTCGTCCTCCGCCTTTCCGATCTTTACAATCTTATCGTCCTCCACCAGCACATCCGCCTGATATCTGGGCTTTCCGGTTCCGTCCACCACTGTGCCGTTCTTAATCCATGTTTTCATAAACCCGTACCTTCCTTTCCGGCGCTTGCAGCGCCTTCCAATCCATTTTATATGTTTGCTCTAAAACCCTTGTATGTATCTCTGAAACGTAAGTCTCTCTGCCGATTATTCGTCCTCAAACTCGATGAGGGGAGCGGGCTCTGCTCCTGCCTTCCGATCCAGGGCGGAGACGATGAAGATCACCACGAACGCTACCAGACCGCCGGGAACGATGGCGCTCAAATCCCAGGGGCTGCCCAGGCCGTAGATCCAGAAGGCTGCCACAGCCGTGCCGGCTACGATGGAGATAAATCCAGCTCTCTGGGTCACATTCTTGTAGAACAGGCCGCAAATGAAGGCGGCGAACGGGCCGGCACTTCTCAGAGCGAAGGCTCCCATCATGACGCTGATGATATTGGATGCGGTGAGGGCCACAAAGAGTCCCACAGCACCCACAACCACCATCACCACTCTGGAGATCCAGATCTCCTTCTGGTCGTCCTGCTGACCGTGGTTGATGTAGGGGCGGAACACGTCGTTGGTGAACATGGTTGCCGTTCCGATCATATTTCCGGAGGCGCTGCTCATGGTAGCTGCCACAACGGCCGCCAGCACGATTCCTGCCACACCTGCCGGTGCAAACCGCATGGTGGCGTCAGCCATGGCGTTGGTCTGCGCACCTGCCGCCGCATAGCCGTCGATGTAGGTGTAGGCGATCAGTCCGATGATGGCCGGAACAATGGCGTAGGCTGCGGAGAGCACGCCGGCGATCACGGAACCCAGCTTAGCGGATTTTCCATCCTTGGCGGAGCAGAAGGTCTGCACGATCTCCTGGCCGGTGGGGAAGGTCATGAAGTACATGGCGATGTAGCCGATGATGGTGGTAAAACCGATCTTGGTCATGCTCAGCAGATCCAGGTTGTTGCCGGCGGCGTCTGTCATAACCGCCGCTCTCTCAAACAGGGCGGAGAATCCTCCCACGTCCTTTCCGGTCACCATGATGAACATGGCGATGGACATTCCCACGGTGATGAACAGCACGTGCATCAGGTTTGCCGCCGCCACAGACTGGAAGCCGCCCACCATGGTGTAGGCGATAACCACGATGGTGATCACCACAGCCGCGATGCTGAAGTCCAGTCCCGTCACCACGTTGATGATGGACGCGGTGGCGATGATCTGCGCTCCCGTGGCCATGAACAGGGCCGCGATGGAGGTGAAAGCCGTAAAAATGTGGGACGCTTTTCCGTATCTCTTGCCGATGATCTGGGGAACAGTGCTGGCCTGCGCCTTGCGGAAATACGGAGCGATAAAGGATACCAGTACGAAGCCGATGCCTGCCGCGATCACGTACCAGCTGGCGGACAGTCCGTACATATACACGTTGGTTGCAATTCCTGTGGTGCTGGCGCCGCCGGTGTTGGCCGCGAACAGGGTTCCCGCCAGGACAATCGGTCCCAGGGACTTGCTGGCCATCAGGAAATCGTCGTTGCTCTGCTTGCCGGCCTTGGCCGCCTTGATCTTGGAAACCGCCAGGCCCAGTACGATGGTTGCGATCATGTAGACGAAGATGATCCCCAGCGCTATCATTTGTTTGTTGCTCATGTAGTTACCCCCTCATTTTCTTATTGGGCCGGGAAAACGGCTGCGCCGCCTTCCCGGATAAATTTTTTAGTTTTCGCCGTTTTTTATTTTAAGAGTGCCTTCATCACGCCGTAGTAGCAGTCGGTCACCTTGGTGAGCTGGTCGATCTCGATGTACTCGTTCACCGTGTGGGCCAGATTCTCCTGGGACGGTCCAAGGCCGAAGGTCTTGATGCCCGCCTCGCCGGCGTAGTGGCTGCCGTTGGTGCAGAAGTTGTACTGAGTGATGGACGGCGTATAGCCCATGGACTCCAGCTCCTTCTTCACATCCTGCACAAACTCCTCGTTCTCATCGTAGAGCCAGCCGGGGAAGAATCTCTCGCCCTGGATGTGGTTCCCCGTGTAGCAGAGCTCCTCGCCCACCGCGTAGGAAACCTTCACCTTCAGCTGGGGATCCTCAGCCATCAGCTGATCCATCAGCTTCTGGATGGGCTCCAGCACGCTCTCCTTGGTCTCTCCCACCAGAAGACGTCTGTCGTAGGTGGCCCGGCAGTACTCCGGCACTACGGAAGCGCCCGGATAGGGGGCAGACTTGATGTCCGTCAGCTCCAGGATGCCGTCTCCCAGCACCGGATGATGGGTGGGCTCCAGCGTGCGGATCGCCTCGATGACCTTGGCCATCTTGTACACAGCGTTGATGCCCTTCTCCGGGTTTGCGGAATGGCAGGGCTTTCCGAAGGTCTCCACCACGATCTCCCCGCGGCCTCTCTGTCCCACCTTCAGGTTCAGGGTGGACGCCTCGCCGATCACCACGTAGTCCGGCTTCACGGCTGCGCTGATCTCTCTGGCAGCCACGCCCTCAAAGCACTCCTCGTGCACCACGCCTGCGACGTAGAGCTCGCCGGCGAAATCCTTGTCCGTGTCCGCCGCGAAGTTGGCCGCCGCGCTCACGAAGGCTGCCACCGCACCCTTCATATCGCTGGTTCCCCGCCCGTAGATCTTTCCGTCGTGGATCTCAGCGGCGAAGGGCGGATACTGCCACTCGGTCTCATCCGTCACCGGAACGGTGTCGATGTGGCCGTCAAAGAGCAGCTTCTTGCCCGGTCTCTTTCCCTTGATGCAGCCGATCACGTTGCCGTACTTGTCGATCGTCACGGAATCAAATCCCAGCTTGGGGAGTTCCTCCTTCAGGACACCGGCCACGCCGTCCTCATGTCCGGAATAGCTCTGCTGCTGGATCAGCTTCTGGCAAAGCTCTACAACCTGGTTCTCTCTCTCTTTTGTCAACATATCTTTTTCCTCCTTATTTCACGCTGGGGTATTTTCCATCCCAGACAATCGCCTTGTAGTTCTCTTTATCCGTATCTCCCTCGGTGCTGAAGAACAGCACTCTGGAGTTCTCATCCAGCCCCAGCTCCTTCTTCAGATCCGCCAGATCCGGGTTGGTGAGGATCTCAGCCACACATCCGAAGGCCGCCGCTCCGCTCTCGCCGGAGATCACCTTCTGGTCCGCTCCCGCGGGATTTCCCAGGATTCTCATGCCCTTGGCCGCCGCGTAGTCCGGGCAGGAGATGAAATGGTCCACACAGTTTTTGAGCACCTCCCAGCCGATGCTGCAGGGCTCCCCGCAGGCCAGGCCGGCCATGATGGTGTCCATATCTCCCGTCACAAAATGGCGCTCCCCGTCGTTGGCCTCCGCCGTCCGGTAGAGGCAGTCCGCCTTGTTGGGCTCCACGATGGTGATCACCGGGCGCTCGCCGCCGTAGATGTTGGTGAAGAGGCCGGCCACCGCTCCCGCCATGGATCCCACGCCCGCCTGCAGGAAGATGTGGGTGGGCTTCTCCGGAAGCTGCTTGTACGCCTCCAGCCCCATGGTGCCGTAGCCCTGCATGATCCAGGTGGGGATGTCCTCGTAGCCCTCCCAGGCCGTATCCTGAACCATCACCCAGCCGTTCTTCTCCGCCTGGCTGTTGGCCAGCCGCACGGCATCGTCATAGTTCAGATCGGTGATGGATGCATCCGCCCCCTCCGCCTGAATGTTGGCCAGGCGCTCCGCAGCGCTGCCCTTGGGCATGTAGACCACTGCCTTCTGGTGGAACTGTCTCGCGGTCCAGGCCACGCCCCGCCCGTGGTTTCCGTCGGTGGCGGTGACGAAGGTCACATCTCCCAGCTCCTTTCTGGTCTCCTCAGAGATCAGATCCCCGTAGGTGATCTCCCCCGCCGTCTTGCCCAGGCGCCCCGCCAGGTAATTTCCAATGGCGTAGGATCCGCCCAGCACCTTGAAGGCGTTTAAGCCGAAGCGGTAGGACTCGTCCTTCACATAGACCGCTCCCAGCCCCAGGGCCTTGGCGGTGTCCGTCAGGCAGGCCAGAGGAGTGGGCTCGTACATGGGGAAGCTCTTGTGAAACTTCTGGATCTCCTCCGCCTTCTCCTTGCTGAGGAAATCAAAGCTGCAGGTATTTTCCCGATCCTGCTCAAAGTTTACCATCTTAAAAGATTCTCTCATATTCATGTTCCTTTCCGAAAACTTTTTGCAACTCTCTGCCCATATATAAAGCAAGCCCTGTGCCAACCATGTGAAAATGCTCAAAAAAATAAAAATTCCCTCCAAAAATCGTGCAAAATGCAAAAAAGCGCTGCAAACGAGAAAAACCTCCAGGATTTTCTTCATTTACAGCGCTCTTTTATAAGTTTTGCTAATTTATGTTAATTCTCACTTTGAGAATTTTCTCATTTTGAGAATCCTTATTTCTCATTTTGAGAATACTGTTCCAACTTCCGGTACAGGGTGGCGACGCCGATGCCCAGGCGGGCGGCCGCCTCCTTCTTCCCGTCGGTGGTGGAGCCGCAGATTCTCAGAGCCTTCTCGATCTCCAGCCTCTCCAACTCCTTCAGGGGGACGATCATCTCCCCGTCCTCCGGCTGCAGTTCCGCCCTGCGGATCTGCTCCTCCTCCGCGTCGTCCCAGAAATCTCTGGGCAGGGTTCTCTCGTCCAGGACGCCGTCCTCCCCCATCATGTTGACCATGAACTCCACCACGTTCTCCAGCTCCCGCACATTTCCCCTCCACGGGCAGGCGGCCAGGGCCCGGCGGACGCTCTCCGTGATGTGGCGCACCGTCTTTCCCAGCAGTCCCGCATACCTGCCGGCAAAATAGTCTGTCAGCTCCTCAATGTCCTCCTTCCGCTCCCGCAGCGGGGGGATTTTCAGGGGGATGACGTTCAGCCGGTAGTACAGGTCCTCCCGGAACTTCTTCTCCCGGATCATCTCCTTCAGATCCTTGTTGGTGGCGGAGATGACCCGCACGTCGATGGGGATCACCTGGTTGGAGCCGATGCGGATGATGGTTCTCTCCTGCAGCACCCGCAAAAGCTTGGCCTGGAGGTAGAGGGGCATGTCCCCAATCTCGTCCAGAAAGATCGTCCCCTTGTCCGCCAGTTCAAACTTTCCCATGCGGCCGTTGGGGTCCGCCCCGGTGAACGCCCCCTTCACATAGCCGAACAGTTCGGACTCCAGCAGCGCCTCGGGGATGGCGGCACAGTTGATGGCCACAAAGCGGTTTTTCTTTCTGCCGCTCAGATCCCAGATGGCGGTGGCCACCATCTCCTTGCCCGTGCCGCTCTCCCCGGTGATCAAAACCGTGGAGGTGCTCCCGGCAATCCGGGCGATGTCCTCCTTCATCCGCATGGTGGCGGGGCTGCTGCCCACGATGTTGTCCACCTTCACAGTGCGTACGGTGGCCGTCATCTCGTAGTATCGCTTCTGCACATCCCTGGTGTCCTCAAAGAGGAGGACGCTGGAGTACTGGTTGGTAAAACCGGGCACCCGGTACACCTCCCCCAGCACGGACAGTTCCCGCTTTCCCATGGAGAGCCGGTACTCCTTCCGGTGGTTCATGGTGTCGCCCGTGGGCACGATCACCGCCTTTTTGCCCACCGGGTCCTCCTCCTTCAAGCGGCGCCTGGCGTAGTCGTTGGCGATGGCCACCGTGCCGTCATTCCCCATGAGCAGAACCCCCTGGTCCATATGGTTGATGGCGTGGTCGATGGCCCCCAGGAGAGCCATGCGGTCCTTGGAGTCCTCCACCTCCGCCGCCTTCCCGGCGATAAAGTCGGAGATCTGTTCAATCAGATCCAGATACAGCTTCTCATTTCTCAGGATCATCCTCTTTCTGGACTTGGAGTTTCCCACCAGGCCGATGACCCCGATGATCTCCTCCCCCAGGCGAACCGGCATGGCGATCTCGATCTCCTCCCCGCAGACCCCCTTCTGTGGGCACTGGTCGCAGACCGGATCCTTTCCCGGCTCGTAGATGATCTGCCTCTCCCCCGTCTCGAGCACCCGGCTGTAGGTGTAGCCGGCGGAGGACATATCCTCGTTCACATGGGCCTTGAACATGCCGGTCCCCGCCACCCGGAAGAGCCGCCGGTCCACCACCTCCACGTCCACAAAAGCGATCTTGGAGATGATCTCCGCGTACCGCTCCACCGTCTCCTGAATCTCCATCAAAATTCCGTCTCGCATAATTCCCCCGTATTTTCCCGCGCAGCCGCGCCTTTCTCCCTGCATGCAAGGGTCAAAAAGGCTGCCGCACGGCTAATTCCCACTAGCCTGTCCGGCAGCCTCCTCATACTTCCGCTGTGTTCACAGATATTGAATTGTCTTCTTTATAATGCGGCCGCTCTCCGGATTGATCTGGTAATCCGCCTCCAGCCCGTCGCCGACACACTTCACGTCGTACCGCTTGCGGCCCGCCACCGTGTCCAGGGCTACGGACTCCACCCACACTTCACCGGCATCCTCCGAGGCGATGGCTCCCGCCTCCTCCTCCGTCAGGACTGCCTCCCGGCTGCCTCTGCTGTCCAGCAGAGAGACGGAGATGGACGCAACCTCCCCGGTAAACACGGACACCCGGATGGTGTAGTAGGATCTCTCCTCCTCACTGTAGTAGACCACCTCGTAGGCATCCCCGCACTGCTCTGTATATTGAAACACGCCGTCATCCGGCACCAGCCCGCTGGCCGTCATCCTGGCCGACTCCCTGGTGACCGCCGTGTCCGTGCCGGTCTCCGCTCCAAAAGCTGCCGGCGCCGTCATCCACACAGCCGCCAGAATGGCAGCCGTCACTCTCAGCAACTCTCTCATCACTTATCTCCCGTTCTATAGTAGTATCATTATACTACACAGAGCCGGAAAAGTCACTGGTAAAATTCTCTAAAATCCTCTCTGAGAGCTCGCGAAGCCTTCCGTCAGTGGCGGTGCATGGAGAATTTGTCCATGGGATAGCGGTTTAAGTTCTCGTGCACCTCTCTCTGATCCGCCTGGCCGATGAGCTGATCCCTGGCCTTCTTGGCCTCCTGCTCGCTCTTGTACTTGCTGGGACCTCCCACGCAGCCTCCCACGCAGGCCATTCCCTCTATGAAATCTGCCGGCAGCTTTCCGGCCCGCAGAAGCAGCAGCGCCTTCTTGCACTCCGCCGCCCCGTTGCACTTCATCACGTTGACCTGTGCGTCCTCCCCGGACTCTTTCAGGCACTGCAGGACCGCCGCCGTCACGCCGCCGCCGTTGCCGAAGCGCTTGCCGAACACGGAGCCGTCCTGGAGGCTGTTCTCCTCCGGCCCCAGCTCCACACCCTTGGCCCGCATCATGGCCCGGGCCTCGCTCAGGGTCAGGGCGTAATCCGCGTTCCCCTCGATGCTCAGATCCAGGGCCTCGCTCTTCTTGGCGATGCAGGGGCCGATGAAGACCGTCACCGCATCCGGGTCCTCCGCCTTCACCATGCGGGAAACGGCACACATGGGGGAGACGGTGGTGGACATATTGTCCTGCAGCGTGGGGAAGTGCTGACGGATCATGTTGACAAAGGCCGGACAGCAGGAGGTGGTCATCTTCTTCCCCTCCTTGTAGGCCTCCGCCCACTCCTCCGCCTCGGCGGCAGCCGTCATGTCGCCCCCCAGGGCCACCTCGATCATATCCGCAAAGCCGATCTTTTTGAGAGCCGTTCTCCAGCTGGCCATGGTGATATCCGGGCCGAACTGTCCCTCCACCGACGGGGCCACCATGGCCACCACCCGTTTTCCGGCGCGGATCAGGTTGATGACGTCCACTAGGAAGGTCTTGGAGCTGATGGCCCCGAAGGGGCAGCTGTGGATGCACATGCCGCACTGGATGCATTTCTTCTCGTCGATGACGCAGATGCCGTACTCATCGTAGGTGATGGCGTCCACCGGGCAGGCTTTCTTGCAGGGCCGCTCCAGATGGGCGATGGCATTGTAGGGGCAGGCGTTGGCGCACATGCCGCACTCCTTGCACTTGTTGGGATCGATGTGGGCGCGGTGCTGCCCCATGCTGATGGCGCCGAAGCGGCAGGAATTCTGGCAGGCCTTGCCCATACACTTCCGGCAGTTGTCCGTCACAATGTAGGAGGCGATGGGACACTCCTCGCAGGCCGCATTGATGACCTGCACCACGTTGTAGGAGTCCTTGCCCGTGGGGCACTGGCCCACAGCCAGCTTCACCCTCTGGCGGATGATCTCCCTCTCCTTGTAGATGCAGCAGCGAAACTGCGCCTGCGGCCCCGGAATCAGGGTGTAGGGGATCTCCTCCTTCCTCTTCTCCAGGTCACCCTCCCAGGCTCCCTTTGCCACCTCGTAAAGTACGTCATGTTTGATGCGCACCAGCGTCGCGTCGTTGGTTACCATTTGCTATTTCCTCCTCATACTCATAAAACTGCTTTTCTATCAATAATATGTAATCTTGACTGTCTTCCCCATATCCTCCACCGCGTGCTTCAGCTGGTCCACCAGGTTCTGGCGGATTCCCAGATCGAAGGGCAGGTTGGGATTCTGATAGGCGCTGTTGATGGCCCGGCCCACGAACAGGTGCAGCTCCGTGCAGTCCTCGATGAGCATCTGCGCCACCATGGAGGCCCCGTTGGCCTCGTCCAGCTCCTTGAAGAAATTCTCTGTCACCACGTCCTTGCTCACGTAGCGCCTGAGCAACTTCACCACCCGGTTTAAGGTCAGCACGCCCTCCGTCACCAGGTCGATGCCCTCTATGTAGGCGATGGGCGGGATCTCCGGGTCGATATAGTCCATGGAGACGTCCATGGGGCGATCCAGCACCCTGGAAACGATGGTGGCGCTGGTTCCGCCGCACACGATCCGCCGGGTGGTCTCGTCCCCGGCCATGAAGTCCGCCACCATCCTCTGGTCGTCCTCCTTCTTCTGCGCCGGCCCGGTCATAAGGTGAACCACCTTGGCGTCGATGATCCGCATGCAGGCCACGGTGGTGTCGTCCCCCGGCCTGTACATGTAGAGCTCGTCGCAGGCCTGGCAGATGGCCGTGGCCAGCCGGGAGGCGGAGACGGTCTTGGAGTACTGCTTCAGGGCGTAGGCGGCGATGTCCTCCCACTGCCAGCCGAAGTTCAGGAGCATCCCCACCCCGGCGTGGACCGTGCCGTCGCTCATGAGAATCAGGGCATCCCCCCTCTTCACATGGAAGCGAAACTCGTTGATCTTCTTGTCCTTGATCACCCGGATGTTCTTGGGGATGGTCATCAGCTGTCCGTCCCGGATGAAAATACAGCCCGGATTGTCAAATTCCACCAGGTAGGCCTCGCCGCTGTGGAAGACCTGCAGGATGCTGAAGGTGGAGTAGGCCACTTTCCGCACCTGGCAGATGGGCAGGGTGTCCACGATGGTCTCCACGCACTCCTCCAGGGTGGCCCCGTTTAAAAACATGGTCCCCAGGATCTTGGAGGTCAGGGTGGCCAGAATGTTGGCCTTCACCCCGCTGCCCATGCCGTCCGCCAGAATCAGGATGTCGGAATCCTCCGTCTTTAACATCTCCACCTTGTCCCCGCAGAGAACCTCCCCGAATTTATTGAAGCTCTTGTAGGCTACATCCACTGTAATTCCCATCTACCGAACCTCACTTTCATTGCCTTCGTCCAGCAGAGACTGGCACAGCTTGGTCAGAGTGGTCTTTGTCTCCGCCGTGGTCTCCCCCAAAAGTCCCGCGATCTCCTGGGCCACCATCATCTGCTTGTGGATCACCTTCTGGGCGAGATCCGCGGTGGCCAGCTTGGTCTCGTAGTCCTGTCTGGCTTTCTCCTCCTGCTGTGTGATATCGATAAACGTAGCCAGCGCCGCGTCCTCTTTCTGTATGTACACGATGTTCTGGAGCATGGTGACCCCGTACTCCTTGTACGTCACCTTCTTGCCGTGGATGTTCTGGTGGGTATCCAGCACCCACTGGAAATCTGCCGGATCGATGAACTCGTACAGATACATATCCAGGGCTTCCTTCCTGGTCTTTCCAAAATACTTCTCTCCCACCGCGGAGTACTCCAGAATCTTCATATCCCGGTCCACGATCAGCACCACGTTGGGGGAGGTCTCCATCACCAGGTTGGAGAGGGATTCCGCCTTGTCGTGCATGAAGGGGATGCACATGTTGAGCTCCGCCTTCTTCTGGAAGACTGCCACCGCCTTGTCCCGGCAGGTGGGATATCCGCAGGCGCCGCAGTTTAACTCATCCTCCGGCCTGGTCTTTCCCGTCAGGTGCAGGATCTCCCGGATCTGCTCCTCCGTGGGCATGGGATCCTTGGAAGACCGGTCGCGGAACGTCTTGGCGAAGGAGAGATCCTTCAGGACCGCCCCGATCTCCTCCTCGTCCGCCGGCTCCCTGGCGATGGTCTCCTCCATATCCAGCTTCACCTTGAAGCGGGAGATGGTCTCGTCGTTCACCGTGGGACCCTTGATGCAGCCGCCGGAGCAGCTGTTCATCTCGATAAAGCAGCCCTGGATCTCCCCCCGCACCATGGATTTGCACAGATCGATGCAGTTGGAGAGGCCGTGGACGTAAAATTTGCGGTAGTGGTCCACCTTCTTCTCCGTGGACAGCACGGAATTGATCACCCCGCTGGTCACCGGATAGAGCCGGTTCACCTTGGGATCGATCTGCACGAAGGGCTCATCGTCGCACTCCTCGATCACCACGTGCTCCTCCTCAAGCCACCGGTTGATATCGTTGAAATTCAGCACCGCGTCGATGGCGTTCCTGTGGCGGGCGTCCTCCGACTCCTGTTTCTTGGCGATGCAGGGGCCAAGGAACACCACCCTGGCGTCGGGATGCTGCTTTTTGATCATCATCCCGTGGGCGATCATGGGGGAGACCACCGGGGCCATAAAGGGCACCAGCTGGGGATAGTAGATCTCGATGAGGGAGTTGACGCTGGGACAGCAGGTGGTGATGATATTCTCCATGGTCCCCTCTCTCAGCAGCCTGGCGTACTCCTCCGTCACCACGGCCGCCCCCTCGGAGGTTTCCCGCACATCAAAGAAGCCCAGGCGCTTCAGGGCATTTTTCACCTGGCCGATGGTCTTGTATTTTAAAAGGCCCATGTAGGACGGGGCGATGGAGACGATCACCTTCTCCCCGCAGCGGATCATGGTCTGCACCTGATGGAGGTCGCTGTTTAAGGTCTTGGCCTCCTGGGGGCAGATCTGCAGGCAGTGACCGCAGAGAATGCACTTGTCCTGCATGATCTCCGCCCGCTCGTCCTTGATCATAATCGCCTTCACGTCGCAGTAGCGGACACATTTATAGCAGTGCTTGCACTTGGTCGCTGTAAAATCAATGATCCCCATACTTACAACCTCCCAAGGATTTCTTTTTCAAAAAACGCCTCCGTTTCCTCTGGCTTTACGGAGTACAGCTCCCCGTCCACCGTCACGCACACGCCCTCCTTCACGCAGTTTCCGGAACAGAAGGCCCCGTTCAAGTCCACATTTCTCCCCAAGCCGTTCTGCGCCACCAGGGCCTGCATCTTGGAAATAACCTCCCGGGATCCCTTTAAATGGCAGGCGCTGCCGATACAAATCGTTACTCTCATGCTTCTATACCTCCAGTTATGTAAATTCCCCTCAGATTTCCGTTTTTTTAATGCAAAATGCCGGGAATCGATTGGAAATATTATCTCATATTGGGTTATTTTTATCAAGTAAAATAGGGGTAAAATAGGGGAAGTGCTATTTTTGAACGGAAAAAATTTCTTTTCGATATGTATCAGAATCCACCACTGAAACCTGGCAGTCCAGCCAGCTTAATTTCTTCTTTACTGCCGCGGCGCCGTCCGGAAATGTTCTG
>DXEU01000195.1 GCA_019114845.1 Candidatus Lachnoclostridium stercoripullorum
AGACGGAAGGCGTCGCCTGCCCTGGGGAGATTTGCGGGGGCGGGAAAATCAGAGACAAAAAAGGAGAGACAGAATTCATGAACGAGAAGAGACTGATGGACACATTCTTCGAGTATGTGCAGATCAACAGCGAGACGAGAAACGAGAGGGAGATGTGTGAGCGGGTGAAGAAGGATCTGGAGGATCTGGGCCTGCGGGTGGACGTGGATGAGATCGGGGAGAAGTTTGGCTCCAACGGCTTCAATGTGTACGGCTACCTGGACGGAGACCCGTCCCTGGAGCCCATCATCCTCAGCGCCCATCTGGACACGGTGGTGCCGGGCACGGCCATCAGACCCTACGTGAAGGACGGACGGATCTACAGCGAGACGGACACCATGATTCTGGCGGCGGACGACAAGGCCGGCGTCAGCGGCATCGTGGAGGCCCTGCGCACGGTGAAGGAGCAGAACATCAAGACCCGCCCGGTGGAGGTATTCTTCTCCGTGGGGGAGGAGTGCGGCCTTCACGGCGCCAAGAACGCGGACTACTCCAAGCTGAAGGGGAAGATGGCTGTGGTGTTCGACATGGGCGGAGACATCGGAACCACCTGCTACACCTGCCCGGGACAGGTGAACTTCGAGTTTGAGATCTTCGGAAAGACCGCGCACGCCGGCCTGGAGCCGGAGGCGGGAGTCAGCGCCATCATGGCGGCCGCCGAGGGCGTTTCCCATATGAAGCTTCTGCGTGTGGACGAGGAGACCACCGCCAACATCGGCACCTTCAAGGCGGAGGGGCCCACCAACATCGTCAGCAGCTACGCCAAGGTGATCGCCGAGGCCAGGAGCACGGACCTGACCAAGCTGGAGCAGCAGGAGAAGGATATGGTGAAGGCTATGCAGGACGCCTGCGACCGCCACGGCGCCACCCTCAAGTACACCACGGCCCGCTCCTACAACCCCTACAAGGTGACTCCCGAGGACAAGGTCTGCCAGCTGCTGGAGAAGGCTTACCGCGCCCTGAACTGTGAGGTGCACTATGTGCGCTCCGGCGGCGGCTGCGACAGCAACATCCACAACGAGCACGGCATCCAGTCTGTGGGCATCGGCATCGGCATGGTGAAGGCCCACACCGGCCAGGAGAACATCGCCGTGGACCAGTTAAATAAGACGGCTCTCCTCGCCCTGGAGCTGATGAAGGCCTGACGCCGGCTTCCGGTCCCCGGCCCGGGGAGACCGGGGGGCGGAAGACCTCCGGCCCGCGGGAGACTGGGGCCGGGGATGATCCGTCCCATGGGAAACTGCTTATCTGGGGATTGCGTGCCTGGGGAGAGAAAGGACGCGGATGGGCAGATGGAAGAACAGGAGATGGAAAAATAGGAGATGGAAGGATAGGCGAAGGAAGCCCTGGAGAAAAATCTCCAGATGGAGGCGCTGCCGGGAGACCTTTCCGCCGGGAAGGATCTCCCGCAGCTGGCGGCGGGAGCGGGAGAGGAAGATCCGCCGCCTCTGCCTGCTGCTTCTGCTGGCGGAGACGCTCTGGCTGGGAAACCAGCGGGGGGCGTTCCTGGGGGGCAGGTATGAGATCACCGGCGTCCGCAGGGTGTCCGGGGAGGAGAGGCCTGCCGGCTGGTTTGGCATCGGCGCGGACCTGGAGCGGGGCATTCTCTATATTTTCCGGCAGGAAGATATACTTATTAGCACATTTAATGAATAAGCGGCTTGCATTTCACGGGAAGGGGCATTATACTTTCTACTGAACGAGAGTAGTTTTATATTTAAAACTTATAAATCTTAGAAAAGGACAGGTGGTACCTATGGAGAAAAAGGAATTACTGTACGAAGGAAAAGCGAAGAAGGTCTACGCGACGGAGGATCCGGATGTATTAATCGTGGACTACAAGGACGATGCGACCGCATTTAACGGTCTGAAGAAGGGGACCATCGTGGGCAAGGGTGCGATCAACAACCGCATGACCAACCACATTTTCAAGATTTTGGAGACCAAGGGCGTTCCCACCCACTACATTGAGGAGCTGAGCGACCGGGAGACCGCTGTGAAGAAGGTGGAGATCGTTCCCCTGGAAGTGATCATCCGCAACTTCTCCGCCGGCAGCTTCGCCAAGAAGATGGGCATGGAAGAGGGAATCAAGTTCAAGCAGCCGACCCTGGAGTTCAGCTACAAGAACGACGACCTGGGCGATCCCTTCATCAACCGCTACTATGCCCTGGCTCTGGGCCTGGCCACGGAGGAGGAGATCGACGCCATTGAGAAATATGCGTTCATCGTCAACGATGTGATGAGAGAGTATTTTGACAGCCTGGGCATCGAGCTCATCGACTTCAAGATCGAGTTCGGACGCTATCACGGGCAGATCATCCTGGCGGATGAGGTTTCCCCCGACACCTGCCGCCTGTGGGACAAGGAGACCCACGAGAAGCTGGATAAGGACCGTTTCCGCAGAGACCTGGGAAATGTGGAGGACGCTTATCAGGAAGTGTTCCGCCGCCTGGGAATTCACTGAGAAGAGAGGATACTATGAACGACAGATATGTTAGCCCGCTCTCCGAGCGGTATGCGAGCAGAGAGATGCAGTACATTTTTTCTCCAGACATGAAATTTAAGACCTGGAGAAAGCTGTGGATCGCCCTGGCGGAGACCGAGAGAGAGCTGGGCCTTCCCATCACGGAGGAGCAGATCGAGGAGCTGAAGGCCCACGCCGACGACATCAACTATGAGGTGGCGAAGGAGCGGGAGAGGATCGTGCGCCACGATGTGATGAGCCATGTCTACGCTTACGGACAGCAGTGCCCCAAGGCCAAGGGCATTATCCACCTGGGGGCCACCTCCTGCTACGTGGGTGACAACACGGATATCATCATCATGCGGGAGGCGCTCCGCCTGGTGAGAAAGAAACTGATCAATGTCATGGCAGAGCTGGCCAAATTCGCCGATTCCTACAAGAATCAGCCCACCCTGGCCTTCACCCATTTCCAGCCGGCGCAGCCCACCACCGTGGGAAAGCGGGCCACCCTGTGGCTGCAGGACCTCTGCCTGGATCTGGAGGATCTGGACCACGTGCTGGGCAGCTTAAAGCTTTTGGGATCCAAGGGAACCACCGGCACCCAGGCCAGCTTCTTGGAACTCTTTGACGGGGACCACGAGAAGTGCCGCCGGGCGGACGCCAGGATCGCGGAGAAGATGGGATTTTCCGACTGCTACCCCGTGTCCGGCCAGACCTACTCAAGGAAGGTGGACACCCGGGTGATCAACGTGCTGGCGGGCATCGCCCAGAGCGCCCACAAGTTCACCAACGACATCCGTCTCCTTCAGCACTTGAAGGAGGTGGAGGAGCCCTTTGAGAAGACCCAGATCGGCTCCTCCGCCATGGCCTACAAGAGGAACCCCATGCGCAGCGAGCGCATCGCCTCCCTGGCCAACTATGTGATGGCGGATGTGATCAACCCCATGATGGTGGCCTCCACCCAGTGGTTTGAGCGCACCCTGGACGACTCGGCCAACAAGCGCCTGAGCGTCCCGGAGGGATTTCTCGCCATCGACGGCATTCTGGACCTCTACCTGAACGTGGTGGACGGTCTGGTGGTCTACCCCAAGGTGATCGAGAAGCACATGATGGCGGAGCTGCCCTTCATGGCCACGGAGAACATCATGATGGACGCCGTGAAGGCGGGCGGAGACCGCCAGGAGCTCCACGAGAAGATCCGCACCCTGTCCATGGAGGCGGGGAGAAATGTCAAGGAGAGGGGCCTGGAGAACAACCTCCTGGAGCTGATCGCCGCAGACCCGGCCTTCGGCCTCTCCCTGGAGGATTTGAAGAAATCCATGGATCCCTCCCGCTACGTGGGCCGCGCCCCCAGACAGGTGGAGGAATTCCTCGCCGAGGTGGTCAACCCCATTCTGGACGCCAACCGGGATGTGCTGGGCATGAAGGCGGAGATCAACGTATAAAGGAGATCCGCGCACAGAGGCAATATAAAATACCTGGAAATTTCGAGGGCCGTTGCAAAATAGATGAGAGATCATCTGTGGAGCAGCGGTCCCTTTTTTTGTATTGATCCGTCGATCTGTTTTGTGATTTGTCTTGCATTTGTATCGATTTAGAATATAATAAAAGTGTGATAATAATCAC
>DXEU01000003.1 GCA_019114845.1 Candidatus Lachnoclostridium stercoripullorum
TCCATCAGCAGCCTGGCGATGGGCGTGGTGTCCTCCTCGTAGCTGCAGTCCGTGGTCCCATTTAAGTGCACCAGGCATATGGGCGGGGAGAAGATGGACAGCACATCGTCCGCCCCCCTCTCCCCAGCCAGATACTCCAGCGCCGTGCCTCCCCCCTGGCCCGGTTTGTTGGTCACGGGGAGAGGCACCTCCACCTGCCCGCTCCCGGACAGGCACTGGGCAATCGCCCGGATGGTCAGGTCATAGCCGCTCCCCGGACCGGCGGGGGCGATCAGCTCCACCGCCTCCCTGGGGTACGCATCCGCCGGGACAGTTTCCCCTTCCTCCTCTCCGCCGCTACAGCCAATCAGAGAAATCGCGGTCACCGTCAGGATCAGCGCGGTCAGCCGCCTGACCTTCATTTTTCCGAAAGCCTTTCCCATCATCCCCCTCCTCATCTTTCTCACTCGTCATCTGTTCCATCACATCCAGCAGCTCTTTAAATCGAATGGGCTTCAGCACAATCTCGTCCACGATTCCCTGTTCCTTCATGAGAATCGTGTCCTGCCCCACCAGTCCGGTGAGAAGGATCACCTGGATTCCGTCCCTCTGCTTCGCCCTTCTGGCCAGGGACGCCCCCCGAAGGTTCGGCATGGTGTCGTCCGTCACCAGAATCTGCCAATCCCGGTCTCCTCTCCCCAGGGCGGCCATGGCCTCCCTGGCATCCGTATATGCCTCCACCCGGTAGCCCCGCAGCGCCAGCCGTTTTTTCAAATATTTGACAATCTGCCAGTCGTCGTCCACCAGAAGGACGGGAATTCTCTTCCTCCGCCGGCCGCTCTCCCGGCCCTCATCCGGCCTGGCCACAGGGAGTTTGGTTGTGGGGAAGTACAGGCGAAACCGGCTCCCCCTTCCCTTTTCGCTGTCCGCCAGGATAAAGCCCCCATGGCCCACCAGAATATTTTTTACCACGGCCAGCCCCAGGCCAGTCCCCTTTCGCTTCGTGGTGAAAAACGGGTCGAAAATGTGCTTCAGGGCATCCGGCTCGATCCCGCAGCCCGTGTCCGTCACTGAGATCTCCACGTAGTCGGAGGTCAGCCCGTCCCGGTACACCTCCGGGATCTCCCCGGTCTCCACCTCCCGGGTCTCCACCGTCAAAACTCCCCCGTCCTCTTCCATGGCCTGGCAGCCGTTGGAGTACAGATTCAGAAGCACCTGGTGGATCTGGGTGGCGCTCCCGTACACGTTGACGCCAGCCGCTCCCAGCTTTTTTTGGATCTGCACATTGGAGGGCTTTAAGAGCTCCATGGACCGCAGGGCGTCGCTCACCACCGTGTCCACGTTCACAGAGGCAAACAGGGATGTCTCCGTCTCCTTCCGGCTGAAGGGCAGAATCTGCTCCACAATCTCCTTTCCCCTGACGCCCGCCCGGTAGATCTCCCGAATGTCCTCATAGTACTCGCTGCCCTTCCCCATCTGCTCCATGAGAAATTCCGAATACCCGATCACCGGTGTGAGAAGGTTGTTGAATTCATGGACGATCCCCCCGGCCAGCATCCCGATGGTGGTCAGTTTCTGGTAGTGGCGAACCTGCTCCTGACTCCGTCTAAGCTCCTCGAGGGTGTGATTCATATCCCTGAGATACCGGGTCTCCATCCTCAGCTTCCGCCGCTCCCTTCTCTGACTGTAGATCACGGAGCCGCCGGCCAGAATCAGGATGCAGATCACTCCCGCCAGCACTCCCAGATGACGCATGTTGGCGATCTCCGCATTCATGGACGCGCGGTAGGGAAGCACGGCGGATACATACCAGGCGACCCCGTCCAGATTCATCCTGGAGAAGGAGGCCATCAGCTCCGTGGACGGCATTATATTGTTGGAGTACTCCGTATAGACGCTGCTCCCCTCCTCCACGCTGTACTGGGTATCCAGCATGGAGCGAAGGGACTCATACCTGGGATATGTGTCGAAGCCCTCCAGATCCCTCCTGTAGTTAAATCGGATCATCTCCTGCCTCGGATGGAGGATCACCGTCCCGTTTCCGTCCTTGACCACGATGTAGCCGCCGCCCTCCGGGCTCAGCTCCTCCACGTACTGCCGGTAAACCTCCCCCAGATCCATGACGGAGACCACCGTCCCCAGATAACCGCCGCCCCCGTAAATATTGTTGGCCAGAATTACGCCGTACTGTCCGTTCAGCAGCCCCACCAGCTCGCCGATCCCGGTGACATCCGCGTCCCCGTACCGGGACAAATCCAGATCAACGCCGTTTGTCAGACCCACAAAGGGGTATTTGTCGTAGTGGAAAACCGGCTCCCCCGCCGTATCCAGCACGTAGATGCTGGCCAGCCCCTGCTGGGTGGACTGCATGTAGGAGAAAATATACTCCTTCATGGAACTGTCATCCCCGGACTCATAGTACGTCTCAAAGCTGTCCTGAAGCCCGGGGGTCCGGGTGAGGATGTCCATCTTCCGCAGCTGCTCGGAGAAAAAATTCTGAAGATTCATGGAGACTGCCCGGGAGATCAGCAGCAGGTTTTCCTGGCGCTCCTCCCTCACCACCGCCATGTAGGAGGAGTAGGTCATCCCCGTCAGGTAGACGGTCAGCAAAATCAGCGCCCCGATCAGCCCTATGGCAAGCTCTTTTCCGTGTCTCCTCAGCCAGTTCATCCAGATCCCCCTTTGTCTCCCCGTTTACTCTCTCCGCCTTCCCCTCTACGTTCGCTCCCGCAGAATGTGTCCGCAGAACGGACACCTTGCCCCCTTCATGAGGGGATATTTCATGTCCAGCTTTTTCCCGCAGGCCGGGCAGCGGTACATGGACTTCTCAAACAGATATGATCCCAGAAGCATGCACAGGGCTGCCGCCCACCTGCCCGCCGCAAAAAAGAAGATGCCGAGGAGCACTGCCCCGATGCAGATGGGCTTTACCATCGCCAGGCTGATTTTAATCTTAAATTTTCTCTGTCCCACAGTCCCCTCTCCTTTCCCCGCCGGCATCCTGCGGCCGGCGGACGCCCCGACCGGGCAACTGCCGCTCATCGCGGCCGCCCGCAGCATACATGCCCCTTGCCGGGCTGATCGCGCCAAAAGAGGGTGCCGCGGGAGACGCGGCATCCTCTCAGTGTTAGGATTCCGTTAAAACTCTATTATTATATTACTTCGCCTCGGCCTTTTTTGCAATCATAGGTTTCACCACCGGCCAAATGAGAACGACCAGGCAGACTACCATGATAATCCCAGTCACCGGGCGCTTCATCAGGTTGATAAACGCCTCCAGAAGGGTATCGCCCTGGATGATGGTCACGGCGCGGCGAAGGTTGGACTCACAGATGCTTCCCAGCACCAGGCCGAGGATCATGGCGGAGCTGTTGAACTTGCACTTCACCAGCAGGAAGCCCGCCAGACCGGCGACCGCCATCAGGATTACGTCCACCGCCGTGTTCTTGGTGGCGTAGGCTCCGATGGTGGCCATCATGATGATGGTGGGGCCGAGGATGCTGTAGGGCACCTTCAGGATCTGCACGAACACCTTTGCGATGATGATCGCCGCGAACACCATGACGATGTTGGAGACGAACATGGACGCAAACGTCGCAGACAGGAACTGGGGCTGGTCGATCAGCAGCAGCGGTCCCATGGTGACTCCCTTTAACACCAGGGCGGACATCATGATGGCTGCCGCGTTTCCTCCGGGAATGCCTAAGGACAGCAGCGGAACCATGGCGCCGCCGGTGGCGGCGTTGTTGCCCGTCTCAGGGGCTGCGATGCCGTCCAGGCAGCCGGTGCCGAATTTCTCCGGGTGCTTGGAGAGTTTCTGCTCCATGGAGTAGCACATGAAGGAGGCGATGGTGGCTCCCGCCCCGGGGAGAATGCCGATGATGGTTCCCACCACGGAACACCTGGCCACAATCCACTTCACGGACAGGAACTCCTTCAGGCTGGGCAGCTTGGCGGACATGGTGCCGCTGCCGCCCACAGCCGTCAGCTTGGAGGGCTTGGCGGTCTGCTTCAGCACCTCAGTCACGGCGAAGAAGCCGATCATCACCGGGATCATCTCGATGCCGGAGGTGAGAAGCCTGGTGCCGAAGGTCAGTCTCGGCACGCCCAGCAGGGGATCCAGGCCGATGCAGGCCAAGAGCAGCCCCAGCAGGCCGGAGATGATGGTGCGGCAGATGTTGTCCGTCTCCAGGCTGGTCAGAATGGACAGGCCCATGAAGGAGATGGCAAAGAGCTCGGAGGGTCCGAAGCTCAGGGCCGCCTGGGTCAGCTGGGGACTCAAGAGCAGCATGCAGACGGCTGCGAACATTCCGCCGATGGCGGAGCAGACCAGCTGCATTCCCAGGGCCTTTCCGGCCTCGCCCCTCTGGGCCATGGGATAGCCGTCATAGGTGGTCGGCGCACTGGAGGGCACGCCGGGGATCTTGAACAGGATCGCCGTCATGCCGCCCCCGGTGATGGACGCGCAGTAGATGGCCACCAGGAACGCGATGGCGCTCACAGCATCCATCTTGTAGGTGAACGGGATGCCCAGGGTTACGGCCATGGTCGCAGACACTCCGGGAAGCGCTCCAAACAGAGTGCCCAGGAACACGGCGAAAATGATCAGCAGAAACATGGTCGGCTGAAATACTACAGATAAACCACTCGTCAATAATTCCATACTCTACCTCCCTTAGAACGACGGAACCAGAGATTCCACAAACAGCGCAAAGTCTCTCAGGAAGGACACATTTCCCCTGGGGAGAAGCACGCCCAGGAAAACTGCGAACCCGATGTACAGAATCACGGTAATCAGCAGGGACGTCCCCACCAGGAGGGCAATATTCCTCTGGCCGAGAAGCAGGCCGTAGGCCATCAGAAACAGGAAGCAGGTGAGCATGAAGCCGATGGGCTCATAGGCGATGGCCATGATCACCACCAGCACCATGCCGATGAACAGCTTGCTCTTGAAAAAGCCAGCCACATCCCCGGGAAACGCCTGGAAGGCCGCAGAGATCTCCGCCGGCTTGTGCGCCCGGAAGAACTTGATGATATTCCACAAAATAGCCAGAATCAGCAGAATCAGGATGCCCTGAGGCCACTGCTCCGCGCCCAGCTCATTGACCGCCGACACGGGCATGGTGGAACCCACATAGCCGAAGCAGAAAATACAGAAGCCGAGCAGCAATATGTTTACGATTAATTCTATTACCATACTGTTATCCCCTCAACATAAGTGCCGGACCGGTATTTACATCAGTCCTGCGCCCTTCAGATACTCCTCAAACGTAACGTACTCTTCATCGATCAGGGTCTGGAAGTCATCTCCCGTCTGATAGCCCTCGCGGTCCAGGTAGTTGGCGTTCTTTAAGAACTCCTGGTAGTCCTCGCTCTCCCAGGCCTTCTTGATGGCCTCGTCCATAGCCGCCACCGCCGCCGCAGGGGTGTCTGTGCGGCAGAAGATACCGCGCCAGGTTCCGATGTAGGAGTCGATGCCCTTCTCCCCGGTGCACTCGATATCCGGGTAGGAGCTCATTCTCTCCTCGGACAGGGAGATTAACGGAACGATGTCGCCGGAGTCGATGAGGCCCTTGATCTCGTCCACGCCGCTGATGCTGATGTGGATGTGGCCGCCGGCCATAGCGGAACTCATCTCGGAACCGCTGGAGTAGCTGACGATCTTCACGTAATCCTCCACTTCCGTCACGTCGCAGCCCAGGCCACCGGCCAGAGTCTGCTTCATGGCCACGGAGTCGGCTCCCGTAGCCGTCAGCATGCCGCAGCTCAGCTCCTGGGGATGGGCCTTGGCGTACTCGATGAACTCGTCAAAATTGGTAAATTTCCCCTCCATGGCCTTGGCGGAGGATCCCACGATCAGGATGGAGTGCACCAGCTTGGACACCGGAATGAATTCCGCCTTGAAATCCATGGGCAGAATCTTCTGCAGGTCCAGCATGATCAGGGACTGGGTTCCCAGCATATAGGTGTAGCCGTCCGCCGGCTGCTTGTAGGCGTAGTTCACACCGTTGGCGCCGCCCGCGCCCTCCACGTTCACGATCTCCACCGGAACTCCCAGCTCATTCTCCAGAACCGTCTGCAGCGGTCTCAGGGTGCCGTCCGCTCCGCCGCCCACGCCCCAGGGGCAGACGATGGTCACTTTTCTCTCCCACTCCCAGCTGGAGGCGTCCGCTTCCGCGCCATCCCCGCCCCCTGCGGGAGCCTCTGAGCCGCCGCCTCCGCAGGCTGCCAGCGACAGGGCCATCACCGCAGACAGGGCCAGGGCCGCGATCTTCTTCATCATCCGTTTCTTCATCTCATTCCCTCTCTTTCTTTTTTGTGCCGTTTGCACAATTTTTCTTGTAAAATTGATTATACTTTGTGTATCTTAACAGAGTCCTCATCTTACCTTAAATTTTTGTAAGGTGAGGCCGCAGTGCTGATTTTGCCGGCCAGACGTGCTATACTTGATATGGTGTAAAGATTTTGTTAAGAAAGGGATTGGGCGATGGCAGAGCAGCAGAACATATTGGTAGTTGACGACGACCCCGCCATCCGGCGCATTATCTGCCGGGTTCTGGGGGCGGAGGGCTTCTCCACGGAGGAGGCGCCCGGAGGAATCGAGGCTGTGCATATGGCGGAGCAGCGGGAATACTCCCTGATCATCCTGGACCTGATCATGGAGGATATGGACGGCTTCCAGGTGATCAGTTACCTGCGGGCCCACGGGATTCTCACCCCCGTCTTCGTCCTCAGCGGGCGGCAGGCGGAGACGGACAAGGTGCTGGCCCTGGGCATCGGCGCCGACGACTACATCACCAAGCCATTCAGCACCATGGTGCTGTGCGCCAAAGTGAAGGCCTGCCTGCGGCGGATCTCCCTGACTGCCCCCGCCGGCTCCACCGTCCTCACCGCCGGCGTGTTCCGGTACGTCTGCGACGAGATGAAGCTCTACAAAAACGGGGAGGAGATCCCCCTGTCCAGCAAAGAGGCTCTCCTCATGAAATATTTTATGTCCAACACAAACCGGATTCTCACCAAAGAGCAGATTTACAGCAATGTCTGGAATGACAGCATCATCGACGACAACACCATCATGGTGCACATCCGCCGCCTGCGGATGAAGATCGAGGACACCCCCAACCATCCCCGCTATCTCAAGACGGTGCGTGGCATCGGCTACCAGCTGAGCGTGCGGGAGGCGGAGGGAAATGAGAGTTAAAAAAAGGGAGCGCCGCGATCCCGCGGTGCTCCCCGTCTATTTTCGTATTAAAATTATTTCGTGCTCAGATATTTCTCAATCTCCCGGATGGCTGCCCCCTCGTCCTTTCCGTCGGCGCTCACGGTGATCTCCTCACCGCTTGACAGCCCCAGAGTCATCATTCCCATAATACTCTTGGCGTTGAAACGTGCCCCCTCATTCTCCACATAGATACTGCTCTCAAACTGGCTGGCAATCTGCACCAGCATGGCTACCGGTCTTGCTTCAAGTCCTGACGCGAGTTCAATTCTGATTGTCTTTCTTGTCATAATAATCCTCCTCATTCCTTGGAAACTTCCGTTTCCGGCGCCTGATCCCTCAGCTTTTCCGCTATCTCGCTGAGTCTGCGAAGTCTGTGGTTGACGCCGGACTTCCCAACAGGCGGGTCAAGAGCTTCCCCAAGCTCCTTTAGTGTTGCATCCGGCTTCAGCAGCCTTGCCTGGGCCATCTGTTCCAGATTCTCAGGAAGACTCTCAAAGCCAATTGTATCACGGATATACTCGATATCCCTCATCTGCTTTACGGAAGCAGCTACCGTTTTGTTGATATTGGCAGTCTCGCAGTTGACCTGCCGGTTCACACTGTTTCTCATCTCCTTGAGGATCCGGATATTCTCCAGCTCCATCAGGGCGATGGGAGCTTCCATCACATTCAGGATGTCCACAATCTGACTTCCCTCTTTGATGTACACGACATAATACTTCTTGCGCATGACAATCTTTGCGTCCAGATCAAAGGTTCCCATGATATCCTTCAGCTGCCGCGCCTTGGCCTCCGTGGCACAGACGATCTCGAAGTGGTAGAACTTCTCCGGATCGCTGATGGAGCCGGCCGCCAGAAATGCCCCCCGGATGAATGCCCGCCTGCAGCAGGCCCGCTGGGTCACCACGTTGCGCACCACCGAGAGATTCTCGCCGATCTCCCCGTCCGGTCCCAGAAGCTTGGTCGCCTGCAGCACTCGGTAGGCGTCCTCGTGGTCCCGAACCGCCACCGTGTACATTCTGTTTTTCTTCAGATGTACATTACGACGTATCGTCACATCCGTCACTATATTAAATGTTTTTTTCAATAATGTAAAGTACTTTCTTGCAACTGCCACATTTTCTGTATGAATTTTTATACAATACCGGTCCTCGGCTGAGATCTGAACACGGCCGCACAGGCTGAGAATTGCCGCTGTTTCCGCAATCTGGCAGTGTCTGGCCGGACTGATCTGCCGGGACAGTTCTTCTTTCACTCTGGAAGAAAATGACATTCCTCACCTCAGCCCATTCTCTTGTTATCCTTCTCCATATCCCGGTGCTCCAGCTTCACCCCCAGCTCCCGCCTCTCCTTCAGGCGCAGATAGAGGGCCCTGGCGACGGTCACAGAGCGGTGCTTCCCGCCGGTGCAGCCCACGGCCACCACCAGCTGGTTCTTCCCCTCCTTGATATAGTTGGGGATCAGAAATTCCATCATATCAAACAGCTTTTCCAGAAATTCCCCGCAGGTTCCCCCCTGCATCACGTACTCCCGCACCGCCGCGTCCTCGCCGGTCTGGTACTTCAGCTCGTCCACGTAGTAGGGGTTCGGCAGGAAGCGGACGTCGAACACCAGGTCCGCGTCGGCGGGGATCCCGTATTTGAACCCGAAGGAGAGGATGGTGACGAACAGGTTCTCGTAGGGCTGGCCGCCGGAGAAGATCCGGGCCACCTCCTCCCTCAGCTCCCTGGTGAGCAGGCTGCTGGTATCCAGGATGTAGTCCGCCTGGCGCTTTAAGAACGCCACCTTTTCCCTCTCCCTGGATATGCCCCGGTCCAGGCGGCCGTTCCCCGCCAGGGGATGGCTCCTCCTGGTCTCCTTGTAGCGCTTGATGAGCACGTCGTCGGAGGCGTCCAGAAAGAGGATCTGAACGGGCGTCCCCTTCTCCCTCCACCGGTCCAGGATCTCCTGGAGCTGGGGGAGCTCATCCCCGGAGCGGATGTCCACCCCCATGGCCACCTGGTCCGGCTCCCCGGAATTCTCCATCAGGAGCTCCGCAAATTTTTCCATTAGGGGAATGGGCATGTTGTCCACGCAGTAGTACCCCAGATCCTCAAACACCTTCAGGGCCACGGTCTTTCCCGCCCCCGACATTCCTGTCACAATCACCAGCTTCATTTGGCTGTTCCTTTCTCCGGCTCCGCGAACTCGCCCAGGAGCCGCACCTCCAGCTCCAGGCTGACGCCGAACGTTTCCTTCACCGTTTTCTGCACATGGCGGCACAGGGCCAGGATCTCCCACGGCTCGGCCTTGTCCCGGTTGATCACAAAACCGCAGTGCTTCTCAGAGACCTGAGCGCCGCCCACGCGGAAGCCCCGCAGGCCCGCGTCCTGGATCAATTTCCCCGCAAAATACCCCTCCGGCCGCTTAAAGGTGCTGCCGGCGCTGGGGTACTCCAGGGGCTGCTTCTCCCGCCGCTTGGCTGCCAGCTCCTCCATCCGGGCCCGAATCGCATCCGGATCCCCCGGGGTGAGGGACAGTTCCGCCCCCAGCACGGTGTATCCCCGGGCGGGAATGCAGCTGGTCCGGTAGCCCAGCTCCAGCTCCTCCCCGGAAAGCTCCAGGATCTCCCCCTCGGCGGTCATCACCCGCGCCCGGCGGACCACATCCTTCATCTCAAATCCGTAGGCGCCCGCGTTCATCACCAGGGCGCCCCCCAGGGTGCCGGGAATCCCCGACGCCGCCTCCAGGCCCGAGAGGCCCTGTCTCCACGCCTCCTTCGCCAGCCGGGACAGGAGAATCCCCGCCCCCGCGGCGGCCTGGGTTCCGTCAAAACGGCAGCCGCTCCAGGGCTCGCCCAGCTGGATGATCACCCCCCGGTAGCCCAGATCCCCCACCAGGAGATTGCTCCCGTTTCCTAAGACACAAAAAGGCGTCCCCTGACGGCGGCAGGCCCTGATCACCTCTGCCAGCTCCCTCTCCCCGCCTGGAGACACAAAATAATCAGCTTTTCCTCCGGCCCGGAACGTGACGTGAGGACCCATGGGTTCCATGGTCCTCACATTGTCCGCCCCAGCCGCCTCTATCAGCTGCTGCAGCAAAATATCCATAATACTCCTCTTGCCCCCGGATCAGTCTGTTTTGGCAAAACTGGCCTGTACTCTCCGGTAAAGTTCCTGGGCCGCGTTGTAGCCCATCTTCTTCTGGCGGTAGTTGACCGCCGCCGTCTCCGTGATGATGGCCAGGTTTCTTCCCGGCCGGATGGGGATGGAATGGCACACCACCCGGTTGCCCAAGAATTCTGTGTACTGGTCCTCCAGGCCCAGGCGGTCGTACTCCCGGTCCTTGTCCCACTCCTCCAGTTTGATCACCATATCGATCTGCTGGCTGTCCTTGACGCTCTCCACGCCGAACAGGGCCTTCACATCGATGATGCCCACGCCCCGCAGCTCGATGAGATGCTTTGTGATGTCGGGGGCGCTGCCCACCAGGGTGTCGTCGCTGACCTTGCGGATCTCCACCACGTCGTCGGTCACCAGCCGGTGTCCCCGCTTGATGAGCTCCAGCGCCGCCTCGCTCTTTCCGATGCCACTCTCGCCCATAATCAGCACGCCCTCGCCGAACACATCCACCAGAACCCCGTGAATGCTGATCATGGGGGCCAGCTTCACCTTCAGCCAGCGGATCACCTCGGACATCAGGTCGGAGGTGGTCTTCTCGGAAACCAGGCAGGGCACTCCGTAATAGTTGCAGACCATGATCACATCCTCGTCCGGCGTGGTTCCCCGGCTGAACAGCAGACAGGGAATCTTGCTGGACACCAGCTGCTCGTACCGTTTGAGTTTCACATCGTGCTCCATGGCTGAGATGTAGGCCAGCTCCACATTTCCGATGATCTGCACTCTCTCATTGTCAAAATGATCAAAGAAACCGGCCAGCTGCAGCGCCGGGCGGTTCACCTCCGGGTGGGTCAGCACGATCTTGTCCGTATCAATGTCCGGCGTCATATTCTTCAGCTGGAACTTTTCCACCAGCTCTGTAATTTCCACTCCGTGCATAAGGCTTCCTCCTCTACTCTTCCTGATGTCGGCTTTCGGGGGCGATGCGCCCCCTGCCCTGATTTTATCCTACCACAAAATCCTCCCATTGTCATTACGGAAACGGTCAGTGGAAATAATTATAGACGCTCTCCGCCGCCTTCCGGTTCATGCCCGGGACCTGGCTCAGGCTCTCCACGTCCGCCTCCTTTACCGCCTCGATGGATTTAAAGTGGCGCATCAGGGCCTTTCTCCTGGTATCGCCGATCCCCTGGATGTCGTCCAGGATGGAGCGAACCTGGTGTTTGCTGCGCAGGCTGCGGTGATATTCGATGGCGAACCGGTGGGCCTCGTCCTGGATCCTGGTGATCAGTTTAAACCCTTCCGAATGGCGGTCGATGGGGATCTCCACGTTCTGATAGTAGAGCCCCCGGGTCCTGTGGCTGTCGTCCTTCACCATGCCGCAGACCGGGATGGAGAGGCCCAGCTCCTCCAGCACCTCCAGGGCCACGTTCACCTGCCCCTTTCCGCCGTCCATCATGATCAGATCCGGGAAGCGGGTGAAGCTCCCGTACTCCTCCCCCACTCCCTTCTCCCTCAGCATCTCGTGCTCCTCCAGGCCGTGGGAGAACCGCCGGGTGAGCACTTCCCGCATGGAGGCGTAGTCGTTGGCTCCCTTGACCCATTTGATGCGGAATTTCCGGTAATCGTTCCTCTTGGGCCGGCCGTCCTCGTAGACCACCATGGAGCCCACGGAGTCGAAGCCGCTGATGTTGGAGATGTCGAAGGCCTCGATGCGGCGCACCCATTTCAGGCCGAGCCAGTCCCCGATCTCGTTCATGGCCCCGATGGTCTTGAGCTCCTCCCGCTTGATCTTCTCCTTGTCCTGGGCCAGCACCATGGCGGCGTTCTTCTGCGCCAGCTCCACCAGCCTCTCCTTCTGCCCCTTCTGGGGCACCACCACCCGCACCTTGTGGCCCCGCTTGGCGGTGAGCCACTGGCTGATGGTCTCCTCGTCCTCCAGCTTCTCCTGGACCCACAGCTCCCTGGGCACAAAGGGGGTGCCGGAATAAAATTGTTTCACAAAGCAGGTGAGAATCTGAGGCACGTCCTCCTCCACGGCGGTGCGCAGGTGGAAATGCTCCCGCCCGATGAGCTTTCCCTCCCGGACGAAGAACACCTGCACCACCGCGTCCTCCTCGTCCCGGGCCATGGCGATCACGTCCCGGTCGTCCATGGAGCTGCTGGTGATCTTCTGTTTCTGGGCCACCTGCTTGACGCTGTTTAGGAGGTCCCGGTACTCGATGGCCTTCTCATAGTCCATGGCCTTGGAGGCCTCCATCATGTCCTTCTCCAGGCGCCCCAGGATCGTGTCGTACTTTCCGCTCAAAAACTCCACCACCTGGTCGATCCTCTCCCGGTACTCCTCCTGCCCGATGTACCCCTGGCAGGGGGCGTCGCACTGGTGAATGTGATAGTTCAGGCAGGGCCTCTCCTTGCCGATGTCCTTCGGCAGGGAGCGATTGCAGGTGCGGATCCTGTAGAGCTTGTGGATCAGCTCGATGGTGTCCTTCACCGCCCCGGCGCTGGTGTAGGGGCCGAAATACCGGCTCTTGTCCTTCTTCATCTGCCTGGAGAACTGAACCCTGGGAAATGGCTCCCCCACCGTCACCTTGATGTACGGGTAGGTCTTGTCGTCCTTCAGCATGGTGTTGTACCGGGGGCGGTGCTCCTTGATCAGGTTGCACTCCAGCACCAAAGCCTCCAGCTCCGAGTCGGTGATGATGTACTCAAAGCGGGCGATCCTGGACACCATCTGCTCGATTTTCGCCGTCTTTCCCCGGCTGCTCTGGAAATACTGCCGGACCCGGTTTTTTAAATTGACCGCCTTCCCCACATAGATGATCTCATCCTTCGCGTCGTGCATCAGATACACGCCCGGCTGGGATGGCAATTTTTTTAACTCTTCCTCGATGTTGAACATATCTATCTCCTGAAACGGTCCCCCTCATAGCGCCTCTGCGTCTGAAGGTATCTTCTCAGCACGTACAGCAGGTCCTCCGCCCCGCCGTCCCCCACAGTCACCGGGATGTCCATGCCGCCGCAGATAATCTCCAGCGTCCGCTCCGTCAGGCCGCCTCCCTCTCTCTCCAGCAGCTCCAATTTCCCCCCGATGCTCTCCTCGTCAAAAAAGCGCAGGATAAAATCCTCCCCGCCTGGGATCCGCCGCTCTTCCCGGGATTCTCCCCCGCTCCGGGGCTCTCCGGCGCTCGCGCTCTCTTCCCCGCTCTGGGGCTCTCCCCCGCCCTGGGCGTTCTCTCGCCCCAGAGTTTTCCGGTCCACCGGCTGGAAGCGGAGTTCCTGGGCGGCGTCCGGATACTTCTCCCGGTCCACCGGGCTCAAAAACATGGGGAGCGGGCGGGCGTACACCCGGAAATCCCCGTACAGGGCCTGGTAGATCACCAGCTCCTCCTCGGTCTCCGTGTGCTCCGCCACGGCGATCACCTGGTAAAGCTTATTCTTAAAATGCCGGTATAATGCTCCCGGAACAGGTCTTTTCTCTGATTCCATCTTCTGGTCTCTCCTTCGTCAGTCAATCTGCATCTGAGGGATCACGGTCGCCGCGCTCCCCTGGGAATCCGGCGGTGTCCCCGCCGGAGAAATGTGGGCCGGCAGAGTCGGCAGACTCTCCAGAACCGGCGCCGGCTCCTGGGATTCCCGGGGTTCCTGCCCCGCCTCCCCCAGCTGGGCCGCTTCTTCTCCCGGCTGGGCCGCCGCTTCTGTTTCCGGCTGGGCTGCCGCCTCCCCCGGCTGGGCCGCTTCTTCTCCCGGCTGGGCCGCCGCCTCCGCCTCCGACTGGGCCGCCGCCTCTGTTTCCGGCTGGGCTGCTGCCTCTCCTGACTGGGCCGCCGCCTCCGCCTCCGACTGGGCTGCTGCCTCTGCCTCCGCCGCCGCCCGGGACTGGGCGATGGCCTCCCGCTCCGCCTGGGCCTCCTCCTTGGTCTTCAGCCCGTCCCAGGTGTAGCTGCAGGCCGCCGACCACAGCATCCACTCGTCGTAGCCCGCGTCGTAGGTGGCCTGAATCTGGGCGCGGATCTCCTCCGGCCCGTACTCAATGTAATGCTTCAAATAGGAGGCGGTAAAGTCCTGAAGCCAGGGGCGGACAATCGCCTGATGCTGGCCTTCCTGCCTGGCGGCTCCCAGTACTCCGGAGGATTTCTGCAGGGCCGCGAGGATCGTCCGGTAGGGCTCCGTGTCCGGATGCTCAATGCCGAAATTGCCGTCGCCGTAGTGGGACGGGTAGATCATGGGGCAGATATAATCCAGGTGGGCCGCCATGTCCTCGTACACCTGTCCCACAGACATGGAATCGATCTCGCTGCCGATGATGGCCCCGAACACGTCCGCCGCCACATAGATTCCCTGGGGGGAAAGGCGGTCGTAGGCGTAGGCCGTAAATTCTGTGATCACGTCCGTCTTGGAACGTCCCCGGGTCTCCGCCTCGTCGAACACCACGTCCCCCACTCCCCGCTCCGTGCAGAAGCGGATGTAGTCAAACTGCACCTCGTCGAAGCCCATGGCCGCCGCCTCCGTGCCGATCTCCACCAGATAATCCCACACCTCCTGGCGGTAGGGGTTCACCCAGGCCAGCCCGGAGCGGTCCCGGAACACGCTGCCGTCCGGCAGCTTCAGACACCATTCCGGCTTCTTCTCCGCCAGCCAGGGATCCCGGAATGCCACCACCCGGGCGATGACATAGAGGCCGTGCTCCTCCTTCAGCTCCCGGATCAGCTCCCTCATATCCTGCACATAGGGCGTGCTGGCCTCCGTCTCCGTCACCAGGGGGGACTCCATGGGACAGGTCACCCGTCCGCTGTCGTCCTTCAGATCTATGACCACCGCGTTGATCTCCGTGTCCGCGATGTTGGTCAAAATTCTCTCCATCATCTCCTGGTTTCCGGCGGCAGGGCCGCTCAGATAGATTCCCTTCACCTGAACCGGCTCACGCCTGGTCTCCTCAGGCTCTGTCTCCGGCTCCGTCTCCGCAGCCGCTTCCACCTCCACGACCTCCGGGGCAGCCGCGCTCTCCTCCGTCTCCGCCGGCGTATCCGCGGGCTCCCCGGGGCGTCCGCAGCCGCCCAGGGCCAGCAGGCACAATCCCACCAACAGCCATCTTCTCATGTACTCCACCTCTCTCCTGGTTTTTCTGTATTCCTTCTCCTCTGTGCCCTATCTGGCCAGTATCTCATATCCCTCTTCCGTCACCAGCACCGTGTATTCCCACTGGGCTGACAAGCTGCCGTCCTCCGTCCACACGGTCCAGTCGTCGTCCGCGTCGATGAACCAATCGCTGCCGCCGGCATTGATCATGGGCTCGATGGTGAAGATCATTCCCGGCTCCAGCTTCGGCCCCTTTCCCCGCCTGCGGACGTGGAACACCAGCGGCTCCTCGTGGAAATCCAGGCCAACCCCGTGGCCGCAGATGTCCGGCACCACCGAGAAGCCATTTTTCTCCGCGTGGGCCTGGATGATGGCGCCGATCTCATGCAAATATCTGCCGGGGCGCACCGCCTCCAGACTGAGTTCCAGGCACTCCTTCGTCACGTCCACCAGCCGCTTTGCCTCCGGGCTCACCTGGCCGATGCAGTACATCCGGGACGCGTCCGCGTAGTAACCGTCCACGATGGTGGTCACATCCACATTGATAATATCCCCATCCATCAGAATCACATCCTCCGACGGGATCCCGTGGCAGACGATATCGTTGAGGGATGTGCACACACTTTTGGGAAATCCTTCAAAATTTAAGGGGGCGGGAACTCCCCCCAGCTCCAGTGTCTTTTCGTGCACCACGCGGTTGATGTCCTCCGTGGAAATTCCCGCCCGGATCACGGCGTCCACCGCGTCCAGAACCTGGTTGTTCACAATCCCTGCCCTCCGAATCTTCTCGATCTGCTCCGGTGTCTTTATGATTGGCTTCATTCTCTGTTTCTCCCTTCCTGTTTTCTCTTCATACCGCGGATCTGCTCCTTCATCTCCCGGCTCACCCGCATAGATTCTGTGATCTTCTGCAGCGCCTTGTTGTAGGTCCAGTCGTCCAGGGCGCAGTCTCTCAGGTACTCCATGGTCCGCTCCGGCATCTTTATGTAGTAGATGGAGACGGCCCACGCCACCGCCATCCGCACATAGTACGCCTGGCTGCGGATGCGGTCAAAATACGCAAACACCTCCCCGGCGTGCGCCTCGTCGCAGTAGTGGGACAGAGCCATCACCGCCGCAAACCGCAGCTCGTACTCCCCCTCCCGCTCAAAATACGGGCGGATGAACTCCCAGACCGCATCCCTCAGGCCGCCGTCCGCCGCCTTGTAGGCCCCGCAGAAGGCGTCGCAGATCGCCCAGCTGTCTATTTTCGCCACAAACTCCTCCGTCCGGCGAAACAGCTCCTCCCTGTCCATCCCTCTCCAGGCCCCGGCGATCACCAGCCCCTGCAGCAGTCTCTCCTCGTGGGAGCCGTCAGAGGCCTCCGCCAAATATCCCCGCCAGTCGCCCGCCAGGATCTCTTTGGCCAGTTTCTTCAAATCCGGGCTGCGCACCCCCAGAATATCCTCCACCCCCGGCAGCAGTCCGCTGTGAAATTTCCTGTATCCGGGATCTGCCAGGGCATTCAGCCGCTCTCTGATATCCATCCTTCTCCTCCAGATTTCATGTGTATGGGCGTGGGCTCGCGCCAGGTGCACGCAGGCCCCCGCCAAGTGTCCCTAGTATACCACATTTTCGACATTTTTCAAATTTCTCATTTTACCGTTGCCCACCGCGGCAGGGATATGCTATAGTATTATTTTATGAAGAATCATAAATTTATCATCAAACTTATCATCATAGATGGAGGCAGGATATGCGAATTGGATTTGACAACGAGAAATACCTGAAAATGCAGTCGGAACACATCCGGGAGCGCATCAGCCAATTTGGGGACAAGCTGTACCTGGAGTTCGGCGGGAAGCTGTTTGACGACTACCACGCGTCCCGCGTGCTCCCCGGCTTTGCCCCGGACAGCAAGCTTCGGATGCTGCTGCAGCTGGCGGACCAGGCTGAGATCGTCATCGCCATCAACGCGGCGGACATCGAGAAGAACAAAGTCCGCTATGACCTGGGAATCACCTACGACGTGGATGTGCTGCGCCTGATCCAGGCGTTTACGGACAAGGGCCTGTACGTGGGCAGTGTGGTGATCACCCAGTACAGCGGCCAGCCGGCAGCGGACCTCTTCAAGAGCAAGCTGGAGCACATGGGAATCCGGGTATACCGCCATTACGTCATCGACGGCTACCCCAACAACATCTCCCTCATCGTCAGCCCCGAGGGCTACGGCAAGAACGACTACATCGAGACCACCAAGCCCCTGGTCATCATCACCGCCCCCGGGCCGGGAAGCGGAAAAATGGCCACCTGTCTCTCCCAGCTCTACCACGAGAACATCCGGGGCGTGAAGGCCGGCTATGCGAAATTTGAGACGTTCCCCATCTGGAACATCCCCTTAAAGCATCCGGTCAACCTGGCCTACGAGGCGGCCACCGCCGACTTAAACGACGTGAACATGATCGACCCCTTCCACCTGGAAGCCTACGGCGTCACCACCGTCAACTACAACCGGGACGTGGAGATCTTCCCCGTGCTCAACGCCATCTTCGAGGGAATTTACGGCACCAGCCCCTACAAATCCCCCACTGACATGGGCGTGAACATGGCCGGAAACTGCATCGTGGACGACGAGGCCTGCAGGGAGGCCTCCTACCAGGAGATCATCCGCCGCTACTACCAGGCCCTCAACCGCATGGCCAGGGAGCAGGGGAGCAAGGGGGAGGTGTACAAGATCGAACTGCTGATGAAGCAGGCCAAGATCACCACCGACATGCGCCCCACCGTCCAGGCGGCCAATCAGCTGGCGGCCGACACCAAGGCCCCCGCCGCCGCCATGGAGCTCCCGGACGGCACCATCGTCACCGGCAAGACTTCCGCCCTCTTAGGCGCCTCCGCCGCCCTGCTCCTGAATGCGGTGAAAGCCCTGGGGCACATTGACCACGACGTCCATCTCATCGCCCCCAGCGCCATCGAGCCCATCCAGAAGCTGAAGGTCAACTACCTGGGCAGCAAGAACCCCAGGCTCCACACGGACGAGGTCCTCATCGCCCTCTCCATGTGCGCCGCCACCGACGAGAACGCGCAGATCGCCTTAAATCAGCTCTCCAAGCTGAAGGGCTGCCAGGTGCACACCTCCGTCATGCTCTCCGACGTGGACATCAATATTTTCAAAAAGCTGGGCGTGGACCAGACCTCCGAGCCGGTCTACGAGGAGAGAAAAATCTATCACTGATCCCCATCGCCGGCCGGTCCGGCGCCCCGAAGGGCGCCGGACTTGTGCCGCCCCCGCGGCGCCGGCGTATGATGCAGAGAGGGCAGTCCCGGGTCTCTAAACAGATCCGAGGCTGCCCTCTCTTTATTTCATTCTTGCCGCTTTTCTATCGGCTCTATCTCCACTCTTCCTCCAGAAATCTCACCATGTCAATGGCCTTGGGAGGACAGCCCTTCAGGCTCTTCTTGAAACCGCAGGTGCACTGACCCACGCCGATCTCCCCCGTCTGGCCCCGGTACGCCTGTCCGATGCAGATCTTCTCCTTCTTTCCCCGCAGCTCCCCGGCGTCGCTCAGGCGGTCCAGAGCGTAGATCAGGGAACCGTAGCAGGCGCTGCAGGCATCCTTCGCGTCGGCGTACTTCGCCAGGTTTTCCACACGGCGGGTCATGCGGAACTTATTTTTCCCCACCGTATCCTCGTTCAGGTAGATAAAATTGGCGTGCTCCGTGTCCGTGCTGCCCACCCCCAGCTTCTCCGCCATGCGGATGTAGGGGACATCGTCCACGGAATACCCCATGCAGTCGCACACGTAGCTGTCGCAGAGCACCGGATCCTTGAATCCCAGCACCCGGTTCATCACCACCGGATTGCCTCCCTCCTCAAAATCCAGGTCCCCGCAGATGTTGTCCACCAGGATGAAGCTGTTGGGGGCGATGGTATTTAAGTGGGCGATGGGCTTGTGCAGCCCCATGGTGTGGAAGCGGCGCTTCTCCTTGTTGGGGATAATCCCCTTATTGTTCTTCAGGGCGCAGGTGATGATGGTCTGGCAGTGCCCCTTCAGCACCGGCATGTTGATCATATAGTCCACCTCCGCCGCCCGGTCGCAGACGGCGATCCGCATTCCCTTGGCGTCGTACTCCCGATAGGTGTCCTTCTGCAGGTCCACCAGCTCCACCCCGTGCTTTTTGGCGATCTCCCGGTAGCCGGCGGCGGAAAACGCTGCCTGGGTGGAGTCTCCCACCCAGGAGCCCTCCATGATGGCCACATTCTCAAAGCCGTGCTCCCTCAGATACTCCAGGGCGCCGTCCAGCAGCTCCCCGTGGGTGGTTCCGCCGGCGGAAGGATCTCTGGCCGTCACCAGGTTGGGCTTTAAAGCCACCCGCTTCCGGCGGTCGCCGATCTCCCCGGCCACATCCGCCCGCTCCAGAACCTTCTTTGCCATCTCCTTGTAATCTGTCCCGTGTATGATGATGATATCATTTCTCTCCATGGTCTTCTCCCGATTCCTTCTGCTCTGTCCCGGTGGTCTGAGCCGTCTCCGGCCCCTCCTGTCTGCTGTCTCCCTGCGGGGTCTCCTGGGCTGCCTCCCCGGCAGACGCCCCGCGGTGTTCCGTCACACGGCTGGAGGCCTCCTTCTGCTCCTCCCCGTCCGGCTCCGGTATCCCCTTCACCTCGCGGAATATCTTCATAAACTCCTTGCCGGTGATGGTCTCCCGCTCGATCAAGAACTCGGCAATCTTGTCCATGGCCTCCCGGTTCTCCGCCAGCAGTCTCTTGGCCTCCTCGTAGGCCCGCTTTAGGATCAGCATGACCTCCTCGTCGATCTCCGCCTCCGTCTTGTCGCTGCAGTTGAGCACCGCACGGCCGCTGAGGTACTGGTTTTCCTGTGTGGCCAGCCCCATGAGGCCGAAGCGCTCCGACATGCCGTACTGGGTCACCATGGCCCTGGCCACCCGGGTGGCCTGCTCGATATCGTTGGCAGCCCCGGTGGTGACGGTGTCAAACACCAGCTCCTCCGCGGCCCGGCCGCCCAGGAAGCCCACCAGCATGGCCTCGATCTCCTTCTTGGTGTTTAGGAATTTCTCCTCCTCCGGCACGTGCATCACGTAGCCCAGAGCGCCCATGGTGCGGGGGACGATGGTGATCTTCTGCACCGGCTCCGCATCCTTCTGCAGGGCGGACACCAGGGCGTGGCCCACCTCGTGGTAGGAGACGATCCGCCGCTCCTCCTTGCTGAGGATCCGATCCTTCTTCTCCTTACCCACCAAAACCACCTCCACGGCCTCAAACAGATCCTTCTGGGAAACCGCCTTTCTGCCGTGCTTCACCGCCATGATGGCGGCCTCGTTCATCATATTGGCCAGGTCCGCGCCCACAGCGCCGGAGGTGGCCAAGGCAATCTCCTCAAAATCCACCGTGTCGTCCAGCAGCACGTCCTTGGAGTGCACCTTCAGAATGCTCACCCGGCCCTTTAAGTCCGGCTTGTCCACGATCACCCGCCGGTCAAAACGTCCCGGGCGCAGCAGGGCCGGATCCAGAATCTCCGGCCGGTTGGTGGCTCCCAGCACCAGCAGTCCCTTGGAGGAGTCAAAGCCGTCCATCTCCGAGAGGAGCTGATTCAGGGTCTGCTCCCGCTCGTCGTTGCCGCCGAAGCGGGCGTCACGGCTCTTTCCGATGGCGTCGATCTCGTCGATAAAGATGATGCAGGGGGCGGATTCCTGGGCCTGTTTGAACAGATCTCTGACCCTGGACGCTCCCACGCCCACGAACATCTCCACAAAATCCGATCCCGTGAGGGAGTAGAAGGGCACGTGGGCCTCGCCCGCCACCGCCCTGGCAAGCAGGGTCTTTCCGGTTCCGGGCGGCCCCACCAAGAGAGCGCCCTTGGGCAGCTTTGCGCCGATCTTTGTGTACTTCGCCGGGTTGTGGAGGAAGTCCACAATCTCCGTCAGGGACTCCTTGGCCTCGTCCTCACCGGCCACGTCCTTGAAGGTGACTCCCGTCTCCTTCTGGACGTAAATCTTGGCGTTGCTCTTGCCCACGCCCATGATCCCGCCGCCGCCCATGCGCCGCATCATCATGGACATGAAGAATACCAGGAAGCCGAACCACAGAAGGGTTCCCAGAATGTCGATCATCAGCCCGTCGCTCTGCTGGAGCTTGCGGATCTCCACCCCTCTGTCCTCCAGGCGCATGGTGAGCTGGTCGTCGCTCTCCATGCGCACCGTGTAGTAGCTCTTCAGGGGCGAATATCCGTCCACGGTGCTCTTGGGGTGAACCTCGATCCTCGTGCTCCCCACCGCCACGGACTCCACCTGCTCGTTCTCCACCATCTGGATGAACTGGTTGTACGTCAGCTCCTGCTCCGAGCTGCTGGTAAAGGCGTTCTTCATGAGATAGACTGTGACAAAGGTGATCAGGGCAGCGATCAGAAGAATCGTGATGGTCTGGCTGCTCCTGGGCGTCTTGCCATTGTCATTTTGATTATTATTCATACATTTTTCTCCATTCCTGACAGGATCCTCTCCTATCCCACATTATTATAATGGGAGTTTTCTCATAAATCAATAAACAAACCATTAAAATTTCCCTGCCCTAGCCCATCACCGTCTGCTTCAAAACCATATAGAAAACGGTTCCCAGCCCGATGCTCAGGAGAGAATTCTTTCTCCACCTGTGGAGAGCAGCCACCGCCAGCACCGCGGCAAACTCCGGCGCTCCCCAGGCCGCCGGCGAGGTCTCCCCCGCCCCAGAGAGCAGATCCCGGAAGGCCATAATCGGCGTCCGCAGGCAGTAGACCACCAACAGGCCGATGGTGGCGTAGGGGAGAGTCTTCCCCAGGAAATCCACAAAGGGGGGCGCAGGCTTCTCCCCCCTGAAAATCAAAAACGGCAGAAAGCGGCTCAATAGAGTGGCCGCCGTCATCGCACCCACGATACTCAGCTTCAGTCCCATTCCATCCATCTCAGTCTCCCCCGTTCTCTCTGTCTTTCTTCCTCTTGCCCGCTCCGTAGACCGCGAACAGCACCGCCAGGATTCCCGCCATGGCGGGGATGATAAACTGATCCGGCCCGAAGAGGAGCAGGCAGGCCAGGGTCGCCCCCAGTCCCAGGAGCGCCGGCCCGTGGCCCTGCCTCTCCTCCCACTGCCCCGTGAAAATCACCACGAACAAGGCTGTCAGGGCGAAATCCATCCCCGTGGTGTCGAAGGTGATCAGGCTGCCGATCACCGCCCCCAGCAGGGTTCCCGCCACCCAGTAGCAGTGGTCCAGGAAGGTCACCCAGAAATACACCCGGTCCCGGTCAAGCTCCGGCGGCGGATTCTCCGCGCAGAGGACAGAGAAGGTCTCGTCCGTCAACCCGAAGATGAGGTACGGCTTCCCCCTCTTCACCTTCCGGTACTTATCCAGCATGGAAATCCCGTAAAACAGATGCCTGGCATTGAGCATCACGGACATGAGAAAGGCGTACACCGGGCCCACCCCCGCCGTCAGCAGGGACACCCCCAGATACTGAAGGCTGCCCGCGTACACCACCAGGCTGATGGCCACCGACCAGACCGGTCCAAACCCACTGTCCGCCATCAGAATTCCGTAGGCCGCCCCCAGCACCAGATAGCCGGCCATCACCGGCACCGTTCTGGGGAAGGCGTATTCCAGTTCCGTCTTTCTCTCTCTCATGGACATTCACCGCCTTTTCCGGGATTCTTCTTGACAAATCCCCTGTCTCTTTCGTAAAATTAGGATTTATTGTAACCAGAACGTATGTATTTGTCAATAAATGAGGTGATTTCCCATGAATTACAGTTCCTGTGAGCTGTGTCCCCGCAGATGTCTGGCGGACCGGCAGACTTCTCTCGGCTTCTGCCGCTGCGGTGTCCTGCCCAAAGTGGCCAGGGCCGCCCTCCACCTGTGGGAGGAGCCGTGCATCAGCGGGAGGAGGGGGAGCGGGACCGTATTCTTCAGCGGCTGCACCTTAAAGTGCTGCTTCTGCCAGAACTACGCCATCAGCAGCGAGGGCGTGGGAAAGGAGATCACCCCCCGGCGGCTGGGGGACATCTTCCTGGAGCTGGAGGAAAAGGGGGCCCACAACATCAACCTGGTCACCCCCACCCAGTACCTGCCGTCCATCCTCTCCGCCCTGGACCTGGTGCGCCACCGCCTGACCGTGCCCGTGGTCTACAACTGCGGCGGATATGAGCGGACGGAGACCATACAGATGCTGGACGGGTACGTGGACATCTACCTGCCGGACTTAAAATACCGCAGCAGCAGCCTCTCCGCCCGCTACTCGGCGGCGCCGGACTATTTTCTCTGCGCCTCCCAGGCGATCCCCGCCATGATCCGGCAGGTGGGGGCGCCGGTGATCTCTGAGAAGGAGGGGTATCCCCTCATGGAGAGGGGCGTCATCATCCGCCACATGGTTCTGCCCGGGCAGAAGGAGGACTCCAAGGCCCTGCTCTCCTGGGTGCGGGATGCCCTGCCCCAGGGCAGCTTCCTCATCAGCATCCTCAGCCAGTACACCCCCTTCTTCCGAAGCGGGGAATTTCCGGAGATCAACCGCCGGATCACCACCTACGAGTACCAGCAGGTGGTGGATTACGCCGTGGAGCTGGGCCTCACGGAGGGATTTATGCAGAAAAAAAGCAGCGCCCGGGAGGAGTACACGCCGCCCTTCGATCTGGAGGGGGTGTAGCCCGGCGGGCGCCGGCATAAATGCCGCCTGCCGGCTCATTTCATTTCCCATTGAACAAAAAAGTAGGCGGATATCGAAATCTTCTCTTCGACATCCGCCCTCAAACTATCTCATCCATTGGACTGATTTCCTTTCTCTATTCTATTTTCCTTCCCTATTTACTTTTCTCTTCCGCCGTGCTTTTAAGATCGTCCGACATCTCTCTCATCTCTTTGCCTGCCGCCTCTCCTTGGTCTGTTATACTTTCTCGTCATATAATAAACTGGAAGTTTGTATGCTGGCAGGTTCCTGTCTTCCGCAGCC
>DXEU01000196.1 GCA_019114845.1 Candidatus Lachnoclostridium stercoripullorum
AGAAAAGCATCTAAAATAAGAAACTTTTTTTGAATGGTCTTGTCTTAAAACGGCAGGTTTCTGGCGTCCCCCCTGCTGTGCTCCTCCAGCAGGGCGCTCACCGCCAGAAAGAAGCCGAACACGTCCTCTCCCCCGCCCCAGCTGGCCGTCAGCACCCGGCGGATGGATTTTCGGTTGTACTCCACCGGCCGCTTCAGCTCTAAAAAGCGGATGGCAGACGGCTCCTCCCGCCGAAAGCGGCACAGGAAGAGAAAGTCCCCGTAGACGGTGTTGGCGGAGATCTCCGGCCCTTCCGCCCAGCCGGCCAGGTTCAGGAAATACCCCAGCCCGCCGGCCGCCTCCCCGCCGGCCGCCTCCCCGTCCGGCTGCCGGTACCGCTCCATGGCCCGGCGGATCCGCTCCTGTCTCCACCCTTCCCGCCAGGCATCCAACAGCTGCCCCGCCAGCTCCTCCTCCCTGCCCCGGATCACCGCCGGGAGCAGAAGGATCTCCGGGCGGAGGATGGAGATCTCCCGCTCGGTGGTGAGGGTCAGCCCCCACCCCTTCCCTCTCTCCTCCCCGGCCTCGAAGGCGTAGACCGGCTCCGTGAGAAAGCGGCGGACGGTGCAGCCCAGCCTCCGCCGGATGAACGCCTCCAGCCCCGCCGCGATGCCGGGGCTCTGGTTGCTCACCAGGCGCACGTCCACGGAGGTCTTCTCCGCCTCCAGCCCTGCTGCCAGGTAGGAGGTCAGGAAAAACTGCTCCGTCTTCGGAAAATGACTCCCCCAGATGCTGCGGCAGCAGACCTCCATGAGGTGGGTCTCCAGGGGGCAGGCCAGGATGAGCTCCTTGTCGTAATAGTTGGTGGCGTACCGCCTGGTCTCCAGGCGCCGCCCCATGCGGGCCATATGGCAGAGGAGCTGGCTGCGGCTCTCCGGGGAAAACAGCTGTCCCGCGGGCAGGCGCTTTCCAAGCTCCTCCTCCAGGCGGGCGAGGGAACGCCCCGCTGCGGCTCTCTCCTCCGCGCCCGATTCCGGTTCCGCGCCTGTCTCCGACTCCGCGCCTGTCTCCAACTCCGCCTCCAGACCGGTGCTGCCGGCCTCTCCCGGGCAGAAGGCCGCTGCGGCGGAGAACTGCTCCCTCAGTCCCGCAAGCTCCCCCTGGGAGAAGTCGTACCCCCAGCGCCGCTCCAGCACTCGGCTCTCCTCCTCCCCTTCCAGGAACAGGCCCATCCGGTCCCGCAGCAGGCTCACCGCCAGATAGCGGCAGATCTTTCCGAAGTCCTCGCCCGCCAGGCGGGTCTCCTCGCCGGCCAGCTCCCGCCCCAGGGCCTCCCGGATGGCCGCCAGTTCCTCCTCGTACCGGTCCCAGACCTCCCCGGGCCAGGGAAGCTGTCTGGCGATGCCCGGCATGCAGAAGGTGGCACAGCGGAAGCGCCGGTCCAGCTCGCTTCCCAGGATCCGCACCCCCCTGGTCCCCGACACCTCCAGGGCGATTCCCCCCTGCCTGGCCATCCACCGCTTCATGGTCTTCACCTCGGAGAACACCGTGGTCTTGGAGAGGTAGAAGGTCTCCGCCAGCTGATCCATGGTCACATACTCCCTCTGAAAAAGCAGATAGAGGGCCAGAACCGACGTCCTCTCCCTCATATTGTAGTGATTTTCATTCTGCTCCAGATGGCGGATGATCCCCCGGCGCAGCTCGTCGGAGAGGTACTCCAGGCAGTAGCCCTTTTTCTGGCTGGAGAGGATCCGGCAGCCGTCCCCAAACTCCCCGGAAATGCGCCGGATCTCCTGCTGCACCGTCTTCTTGCTGATCCCGAAGGCGGAGGCCATCTCCTCCCCCGTCACCCAGCCTCTCCTGCCTATCAGCATCGACAGGATATCCATCTCCCTCTTTCCAAAGGACATTTCCACCCGCCCTCTCCTCCTCTCACCGCGCAAAAGCAAAATTGTTTCCCATTTCTATTGATTCCCACGATTTTCCGCAGTAGAATAGCCCACAGATCAACACAAAAAGAAAGGAATGTTCCCTATGCAGATCATCATCAACAGCGTGCTCACCCTGTTTCTCCTGATTTTCCTGGGATGTCTCCTGGGCAAGAAGAACATCGTCAGCACCGACTATGCCTCAGGGCTCTCAAACTTTATCGTAAAAGTGACCATGCCGGCCACCGTCTTCAACGCCATGCAGATGGAGTACGACCCGGAGCTCCTCCACCGGGGTGTGGAGATCCTGATCTTCTCCCTGGTCTTCTACGCCGCCTCCATGGCCCTGGGCTTCATCGCCGTGCGGCTCTTCCGCGTGCCGGAAAAGGAGCGGGGCGTGTGGCTCTTCGTGGCCTCCTTCTCCAACAACGGGTTTATGGGCCTTCCCCTGGCCATGAGCCTCTACGGAAATGAGGGCGTGTTCCTCATGTCCATCATGAACATGATCGCCAACCTCCTCATCTTCTCCGCCGGCGTGAAGATGCTCACCGCCGGCTACCCCCTGAAGGAGAAGCTCAGCGTGAAGAAAATGCTCCTCACCAACATCAATATCGCCGTGGTGCTGGGCCTGATCTTCTACATCAACCAGTGGACCCTGCCCACCGTGCTGGGAAGCGCGCTGGACTACCTGGGATCCATCACCTCTGGCCTGTCCATGGTGGTGGTGGGACTGTCCATGGCCAAACTGGACATCAAGAGCATGTTCCAGGGGCACAGGAACTACATCATCACCGCCCTGCGGCTGGTGGTCATCCCCCTCATCACCCTGGCCCTCATCCGCACTCTGGGGAGAGGTCTGGATCCGGTCATCGCCGGAACCCTGCTCCTCACCTCCGGGCTTCCCAGCCCCTCGGCCGTGTCCATCATCGCCGAACAGTACCACACCAACGTGGACCTGGGCGCCAGGATGATTTTCCTCACCACCCTGTTCTGCATGGTGACCGTGCCCCTCTTCATGGGCATCGGGCTGGGCTGAGGCGCCCGTCACATACTCTTTCTCTCGGCAATCTCCGCCATCTTGGCGTCATTTAAGCGGGTATCTCCCTTCACCCGGGAGTAGCTGAGGTAGCCGTTCATGCGGTCGATCTTGGTCAGGTTGCGGCTGCCGCACACGGGGCAGACATCCATCTCCAGCTCCTCGTGGCCGCAGTCGTCGCAGTAGGCCAGGGAGAGATTTACCCCCTCGTAGAAGCCCATATCCATGGCCCGGCGCACCAGGGTCTTGATGGCCTCCGTGTTGTAGCTGATGGGGTATTTCACATACTGGATCTTGCCCCCGTTGCACAGCTCCCAGAAGCGGTATTCCAGATCCTGCTTCTGGATGGGGGTGATGTCCTCCGTCACATGGCAGTGAAATCCGTTGCTGACGTACTCCCGATCGGAGACGTTCTCGATGATGCCGTACTTCTTCCGAAACTGCTTCACCTGCAGGCCGCAGAGGTTCTCCGCCGGGGTGGCGTAGATGGCGTAGAGGTTGCCGTCCTCCTTCTTAAATTCATCCACCTTCTCATTGATATGCTCCAGAGTTTTCAGGGCGAAGGCCCCGTCCTCCGCGATGGACTTTCCATTATAAAGGCGCTGCAGCTCGTTCAGGGCCGTGATGCCGAAGGATGCGGTGGCCGTCTTCAAGAGAGGCTTGATCTTGTCGTGGAGCCCCAGATGGCCGCCGTAGAATCCCCCCTCGCAGTAGGCCAGGGGGTTGGTGGAGGCACGCATCTCCCCCAGGTAGGCGTAGGTGCGGATGTGGAGCCTGCGGATCAGGTTCAGGTAATAGTCCAGCACCTCAAAGAAATCCCGGCTCTCCTGTCTGGCCTTGGCCAGAATCATGGGCAGGTGGAGGCTCACCACCCCCACGTTGAAGCGGCCCACGTACACCGGCTCGTCCTGCTCGTCCGCAGGGTACATGCCGCCCCGCTCATACCAGGGGGAGAGGAAGGCGCGGCAGCCCATGGGGGAGATGATCTTCCCGTACTTTTTGTACATGCCCGCCACGTAGCCTTTTCCCGTGAGGGAGAGCCAATCGGGGTACATGGTCTTTCTGGAGCACTCGATCCCTGCCTCAAACACGTCCTCCAGCTCCCCGCCGGGGCCGTGGAGGTTCGCGTCGTAGAGGAACACGATCTTGGGAAAGAGCACCGGTTTCTTGTGCCCCTCCTTCCCCTGTCCCTTCCGGCGGACATTCAACATGGTGATGGTGGCCATCTTCGCAAAGCGGCTGGTGCCCGTCCCCGCCGTCATGGTGATGAAGGGGTAGTCTCCCCGGCTGGAGGACACGGAGTTGAACTTGTACTCCCAGCCCTGGAAGCCCTGCTCCATCTCCCTCTGCACATCCTCCCAGGCGATCTTCTCCGCCTTCTCCCGGTCAATCCCCAGATCCATATACTTTTCCGTGTATTTGGCGTAGGATTTCTCCGCGTAGGGGGCCAGAATCTCCTCCACGCTGGGCACGGTGAAGCCGCCGTACTGCTGGCTGGCGGCGCTGAGCACGATGTCGCCGATGACGTCGAAGGCCACATCCAGGGTCTTGGGCTCGTTGTACCAGAGATTGCCCATCTCAAAGCCGCCGGTGAGCACCTCCTTCACGTTGAAGAGGCAGCAGTTCATGGTGTCGCGCCTGGCGGACATGTCGTGGATGTAGATATATCCGTCCCGGCAGGCCTGCAGCTCCTCCACCGTCATGAAAAATTTCTGGTATAGGGACTTATTCAGCTCGTTGAAAATGAGGCTGCGCTTGGTGGACACCAGGGCGCTGTCCGTGTTGGAATTCTCCTTGTCCCCGATGTACATGATGGACTGGCTCTTCTTGTACACCTCGTCCAGCATCTGCACAAAGTCCTGCTTGTAGTTGCGGTAGTCCCGGTAGCTCTTGGCCACCGCCGGGTTCACCTGCTCCAGGGCCCCCTCCACCAGGTTGTGCATCTGGGGAATGGGGATCTCCGGGATTCCCAGGTTCTCCGCCTTATCCGTCACAAAACGGCAGATGAAATCCAGTTCCTCCGGGGTGAAGGTGATCATGGCCCGCTCTGCGGACTTGTTCACCGCCACCACCACCTTCTGGACGTTGAATTCCTCCTTGGTGCCGTCCTTCTTTATCACTTTAAGCTCACTGCTGTTCAATTTCTTCTCCTCCTGCGCTGTATGTCTCTGTCTCCTCCGGCGATGATTCCCGGGGCGTCTCCTCCGGGTAGTACTGAAGCTCTTCCTCCGCCTCCTGTTTAAACTCCTCGATCTGTTCCGGCGCCGGCTCCGGCAGATCCTCCGTGGATCCGATGCCGAAACGGCGCAGAAATTCCTCTGTGGTGGCAAACAGTGCCGGCCGTCCCGGGGCGTCCAGACGCCCGGCCTCGTACACCAGATTGTACTCCACCAGCCGGTTCACCGCGTGGTCCGACTTGACCCCGCGGATCTTCTCGATCTCCATCTTGGTCACCGGCTGCTTGTAGGCGATGATGGAGAGGGTCTCCAGCACCACGTCCGTCAGCACCTGCTTCTTCGGCGCCGACGCCACCCGGATCAGATTCTCGTAAAACCGGGCCTTGGTGCACATCTGCACGCTGTCCTCCAGCTGGATGATCTGCATCCCCCGGTTCTCCTTCTCATATTTCTCTCTCAGGCTCTCCGCCACCCGCCTGGCCGTCTCCTCGTCCTGGCCGATGGCCGCCGCCAGCTGCTTAAACTCCACGGAACCGCCCATGGTGAAGAGCACCGCCTCCACGATGGCCTCCCAGTCCCGCTCTGGATAGCTCCCAGCCTGGGCGTCCGGACGCATCTCCTGATTCAATTTCTCATCCATCTCTTCCTCCGCCCTTCTAATTCAGCTCCTCAATATCCTCTAAGTTCAGCTCTTCCTCTTTTCCTTCCTCTTCCAGGGTCTCTATCTCCATGTCGTCGAAGAGGTGCTCCTGGGTCAGGTGAATCTTGCCGATCTTCATCAGCTCCAGCACCGCCAGGAAGGTGACCACGACCTCCAGCTTGTCCCCCTGCCGCTCCAGCATGGAGCGGAAACTGAACCTCCGGTGCTTTCTGGCGTAATCCATCACCGAGGTGATCTTCTCCTCCAAGCTCACCGGCTCCTGCCGGATGGTCCCGAAATTGCTGCGGATGGGATCCACCTTGTCCTCCCGGCGCTTCATCACCGACTCGAAAATCCGCTGGAGTTTCGCCAGCGTCAGGCCGTCCAGGAGCTTGTCCAGATCCACCGGCGGCTCATACCTGGCCACCTCTTTGGGGATGGTGGGATTTTTGTAAAATACCTTCTCCGCGTCCAGCTCCCGGTCCTTCAGCTCGAAGGCCATGTATTTGTACATCTTGTACTCCAGGAGGCGTTCCACCAGCTCTGCCCTGGGATCCTCCTCCTCCCCCTCCTCGTTCACCTCGGCGGGGAGAAGCATCCGGGACTTGATGTCCAGCAGGGTGGCTGCCATCACCAGGAATTCGCTGACCACGTTCAAGTCTTCTTTCTCCATCTGACTCACATATTCCAGGTACTGGTCTGTGATCTCCGCGATGGGAATGTCGTAGATGCTCACCTTGTTCTTCTCGATCAGGTGCAGCAGCAGGTCCAGCGGCCCCTCAAACTGTTCCAGTTTATAAGAAATGCTCATGACAACTCGATCCTTTCACGCGGCTGCCGGCCGCAAAACCGCTCCTTAGTATAGCAGACTTTCCCTCTCCTGTAAATAACCTGTTTATCAAAATGTAGATCCATTTTTCAGGCGAACCACAACCAGTTGTGGTCGGTTGTTGAAGCGGACGCGCACGGAATGGGTCCCCAGCCCGCGGCTGACGATCATGTGCCGGCCGTCCCTCTCAAAGTGCCCGGCACAGCAGGGGAGGAAAAACTGGTACTGGGGCGTCATCACCCCGCCCAGGAAGGGCAGGCGGATGGTTCCCCCGTGGAAATGGCCGGACAGGGTCAGATCCGCCCCCCACTCCCGGTAGGCGTCAAAAAACAGGGGGGAGTGGGCCAGGAGGATCTGGAACCGCTCCCGGTCCGCCGGCCCCGCCATCCGCTCCACATCCCGGCTCCTCAGGGTCTGTGGGCGAAAATTTTCGTAATATTTCTTGTCCAGGTCGATGCCGGTGATGGCCAGATCCCCGTCCACCGCCGTGGAATCGGAGAGATAGATCACTCCGGCCCGCAGGATGGCCTGGAGATAGCGGCGGTAGGCGTCCCCGTACCGGTCCGCTCTCCGCTCCATCCGGGTCTCGTGGTTGCCGTTTCCGTAGTAGACGGGATAGCTGGCCGCCAGCCGCTCCACCAGGTGCAGGGCCGGACCCGTGTCACAGGTCTTCTTCACCGTCATCATGTCGCCGCCGATGAGCACCAGGTCCGGCCGGATCCGGTCGATCTCCCCCAAAAGCTCCCGGTTTCCCGGGCCAAACTCCTGGTTGTGGAGATCGGAGAGAAAGACGGCCGTCCGCTCCCGCCGGATCTTCTCCGACCGGATCTCAAACTCCTCCGGCACAAAGTGGCGCTTCTCATATTCTGAGCGGAGCAGCCCCCCGGCGGCGGCCAGGCAGACGGCTCCCAGTAACATTCTCTTCATAGGCGTTCTTCCTTTTCCATGTGGGGATTTGATTCTCTGCACTATTATACAGGATGAGAGGAGAAATGAGAAGAGATCCCTGCTGTCCGTCACATAAAAAGTGTGCCCATCCGAAGTTTCCTATTAAATAAAAAAAGAACCCTGCTCTGCAGGATTCTTCGCCTGCTCCACAGGATTCTTTGCCCGCGTCCGGCCCCGTCTCCGAGGCCGGACGCGCATTTCTTCGGGTCCAGCCGCCAGCGTCTCCGGGGCCGGACGCATTTTCTCTTTACGTCTGCAGGAATTCCTTCATGATCTCGCCGCGGATCTCCAGAAACTCCGCGGAGGTGCGGTCCCTGGGGAAGGGGAGGTCCACCGGCACGATGCGCTTGACCACGCCCGGGTTCTTCCCCATGATCACCACCCGGTTGCTCAGGTAAATGGCCTCATCGATCTCGTGGGTGACGATGATCATGGTGGTCTTGTCCTGCTCCCGGATCCGCAGAACCTCGTTTTGCATGTTCATCCGGGTGAAGGCGTCCAGAGCGCCGAAGGGCTCGTCCAGCAGGAGCAGCTGGGGCCTGGTGGCCAGGGCCCTGGCGATGGACACCCTCTGCTGCATGCCGCCGGAGAGCTGGTTGGGCACCGCGTTCATGAACTCGGAGAGCCCCACCAGGTTGGTGTAGTACTCCACCATCTCCCGCTTTTTGTCCTTGGGAACTGAGTCTGGGATCACAAACTCAATGTTCTGCCGCACGGTGAGCCAGGGGAACAGCCTCGCCTCCTGGAAAATCATGCTGCACTTGGGGGAGGGGCCGTTCACCGGCTCCCCGTCCAGCAGGATCTCCCCGGAGCTGATGGGTTCCAGGGTGATGATCAGCTTTAGGAGGGTGCTCTTTCCGCAGCCGCTGGCGCCCACGATGGCCACCAGCTCCCCGTCCTTCACGTCCAGGTTGACGCCGGCGAGAACCTCCAGCTTCTGGCCCTTGATGAAAAAGTTCTTGTGGAGATCCCGGATCTCCAGAATATTTTTACTCTCTGCCATAGCTCTCCTCCTCAATCATTGTCCACGATGCCTCTGGTCTTGGCCAGATAGTAATTTTCCAGGCGGGTCAGCCCCTTGTCGATCACCAGGCCGATGAAGCCGATCACCAGCACGCACATGTACATGACGCGGGCGTTGGCCGTCTCCCGGGACAGGGTGATCAGGTAGCCGATGCCGGTGGAGGAGGCGATCATCTCCGCCGCAACCACGCTCATCCAGGCGCTGCTCATCCCTAGGCGCAGGCCGGTGAGAATGGCGGGGATGGAGGAGGGAACCACGATTCTCCAGATGGTCTTCATGGTGGGGATCCGGTAGGTGTAGGCCACCTCCAGAAGCTTCCCGTCCACCGTCTGGATGCCGTGGATGGTGTTGAGCAGCACCGGCCAGAAGGATCCGAAGGCGATGATGATCACCTTGGAGGAGAAGCCGATGCCCGCCAGCAAAATGACGATGGGCACCAGGGCGATGGTGGGGATGGGGCGCAGCACGCTGACAATCCCGCCCAGAGCCGCGTTGATGGGTTTAAACAGGCCCATGAGGAATCCCACGATCACCCCCGCCAGGGCGCCGATGAGATAGCCGCAGGCCACCCGGCCAAAGCTGACGCTCAGGTTCCTCCACAATTTTCCGGACTCTATGTGGGAGATGAATGTCTTCACGATCGTGAGGGGCGCCGGTACCAGGGACGCCTTCAAAAGGCCGTTTGTGGAGGCGTACTGCCAGAGAAGCAGTACCAGGATGGGGAAAATAATGGCGATGCACAGCAGAATTTTCCTCTCTCCCCCGCTGTTTTTTGATTTACGATTAAACATCCGCAAATTTCCTTTCTAAAAAAGTGTGCGCTCCTGCGCATCCCTGACCCAGTTTACCGCAGTCCGGCAAGCTCCAGATAGCTCAGATCCAGCACGTCATCCATGGTGATGTCCGGGTTGGACAGAAGGTCGTTGTCCTTCATGAACTGGAGCACTTCCTCCAGCACCCGCAGATCCTGCTCTGTCAGATCTGCCCCGAAGTTGGATCCGCCGTACATGGTGGAGAACCACTCTTCCTCTCTCTGGGTGATCTCCGCCAGCTTGGCGAAGGCTTCCTGCTGGTTCTCCTCGCTCTCGGCCATCCACTCGTCCACCCGCTGCACCGCGCGCAGAACCTTGGCAGCGATCTCCGGATACTGCTCACAGAATTCATTTCTTCCCACAAAGGCGCTGATCTGGCAGGTCTCGCTGGCCGTTCCGTCCGCCAGCACATGGACCTCGCCGGCATCCAGCAGGGGGTTGAACTTTGCCAGCTGATCCGCAGCGCCCTGCACCTCGCCGGAGGCCAGCAGGGTGACTGTGTCGTTGGTGTTCACCAGCTCGATGTCATTCTCAGAGAGCCCCATGGACTCCAGATAAGTCAGCAGCAGATAGTGGGCGCTGGTTCCCACGGACACAGCGATCTTGGCGCCCTTTAAGCTCTCCGCATCGGTGATGTCGGAGGACACCACCAGGGGATACATGGTCTCCGTGTCGCAGTTGCGGCCGATGATCTTGTAGCCGTAGTCGGCGGAGATGCCGGAGATGGCCGCCTGCTCGCCGAACTCAGCGAAATCCAGGTCGCCGGAGGCAAAGGCCTCGGAGATGGCCGGCCCGTTCAAGAAATAGTCCATGGTGAAGGTCACGTTGCTGCCCTCAAATTCTTCCTCCAAAAAGCCCAGGTTATACGCCAGGTTTAAGGGGAACTGGCTGTTGATATCTCCCAGGTGGATCTCCAGGGGTTCCCCGTCGTACACATAATCGTCCAGGGAGACCTCCGTCTCCTCCGCCTCTGCGGTGTCCTGCTCTCCCGCAGTGCTCTCCTCAGCAGCCGTCTCCTCCACCGCAGCGGTGGTCTCCTCCGCGCTGGAGCCGCATCCAAACAGGCTCGCCGCCATACACAGGGACAGTCCCAGGGCCAATGCTTTCTTCATAACTAAATTCCTCCTTAAAATATGTAATTGAGCGTTTCCGCAGCCCGCCGCCGGCCTACAGCCTCAGCAGCTTCACTGCGTTATTGTAAAAGAAATCCGGAAGCACGGACTCTTTTATCCCACAGGTCTCATAAAACCGGGCCGTGTCCACCACGTTTAAGATGGGGTAGGCCGTCCCGAACAGCATCTGATGCTTCATCAGGGTGTTGGCCGCCTTCACATAATCCTGGCTGCCGGCCCCCGTGAGGCCGTACATGTCCGGCACCACGTAGATGTTGGGGGAATTGAATCCCATGGCCATCACCTCCAGGTGCCATGGCCAGCCGCCGTGGCCCACAATGATCTTTAAATCCGGGAAGTCGTGGAGCACCGTCCCCAGCTGGCGCACCGTGTCCGGATCCACGATGGGCAGCAGCTTGGCGCTGTAGCTCACCAGCAGGGGGATTCCGTCTCTCTGGAGTTTCTCATACATGGGGTAGGCCACTGGGTCGTCAAATTTGTAGGGTTTGGGCTGAAAGGTGGGCTCCGCGCTCACGCCCCGGATATCCCACTCCTCCCTGTACCGGTCGATCTTCTCCAGCGCCTCCTCCCCGTCCGTGGGGTCGATGTAGGGGAAGACCACAAACCGCCCGGGGTATCTCTTGGTGAGCTGAAAGAACTCATCCCCGTCCTCCCCCAGCTCCTTTCGGCAGGGCACCACGGAGATCTCGATCCCCGCCTCGTCCATCTCCCGGACAAACTGCTCCAGGCTGCCGGTCCGCTGGGACTGGGACACGGTCATGTCGAAGGCGTCCGCCAGCCTGGCGAAATGGGCCTGCTCATTTTTGATCATGTTCAGGTAATACCCGTAAGGCGGGCGGACTCTGAAATCAATTTTTTTGTACATTCCACCGCTCCTTTGTAAAATTCTTGTCAAATTATGTTAAAATAAGTATATAATAGGGGTACACGGAATAATATGAGATTTCTCATATTTATCACGAATTTTTGAGGTGAAGCAGAATGGAAAATCTGGAAAGCCAGAAGGCTGTGGAAACGATTTTGAAGAAAACAGAATTTCTCTCCCATTTCTCTTTTGACATCCGCCCTTACCTGCGGGTGACCACCTACAAGAGGGGGGAGTACATCATCCGCAACACAGATCTCTTGACGCGGGTCCTCTACCTGGAGCACGGGACGGCGAAGCTCTACGGCTTCCACGAGAACGGGCGGCAGACTCTGATCAGTTTTTTCACGCCGCCCAGCTTTTTCGGCGTGCCGGAGCTGTTTGAGGAGAGCAAGCGCCCCTTCCCCATCGTGGCCCAGACGGACTGCCGCTTCATCGAGGTGGACACCAGCGGCTGCCGCTACACCCTGCTGGCGGACGCCCTGTTTCTGCGCTTCTGCTGCAGCATGGCCTTAAAGCAGAACGTGGCCCAGAACCGGCGCTACATCAATCTGACCGCCTACCCCGCCAAGAACAACCTGGCCTTCTGCCTCTTAAAATTCCAGAGCGACGGCTTCTTCTCCCTGAAATTCACGGAGCTGGCGGAGTACCTCACCATCTCCTACCGCCACCTGATGCAGCTGGTCTCCGAGATGTGCGGGGACGGGCTCATTGAGCGCACCTCCAAGGGCCTGCGGATCCTGGACCGCAAAAAACTCCAGGCGCTGGCGGAGGGAATCCATGAAGATTGGTATCACTGATTCCTCCCCGGCAGCGCCTGGGGCTATTTTCCTATGCTCTCTTTCTCGCCTCCGCGGCAAGGGCGGCGGCCTCCGCCGTCAGCTGGCGGATCTTGTCAAACTCCCCGTTCTTCACCAGGCTGCCCTTCACCATCCAGCTGCCTCCGCAGCACAGGATCTTGTCGCAGGCCAGGTACTCTCCCAGGTTTCCCGCGTTGATGCCTCCCGTGGGCATGAATTTCACCATGGTGTAGGGGGCTGCCATGGCCTTGATCATGGCCAGGCCGCCGGCCTGCTCCGCCGGGAAGAATTTCAGCACCTTCAGGCCCCGCTTCACTCCCTGGGCCACCTCCGAGGGGGTCATGCAGCCGGGAAACACCGGAATCCCCTTCTCCAGGCAGTAGTCCACGATCTCCGGGTCAAAGCCGGGGCTGACGATGAACTTGGCACCCGCCGCTGCCGCCCGGTCCACCTGCTCCACGGTCAGCACCGTCCCCGCGCCCACCAGCATATCTGGATAGGCCTCGCTCATGAGGCGGATGGATTCCTCCGCCGCCTCCGTCCGAAACGTCACCTCCGCGCAGGGAAGTCCTCCCTCCACCAGAGCCTTCGCCAGGGGCAGGGCGTCCTTCGCGTCGTCCAGCACCACCACCGGAACCACGGCGCACTGATAAAATTGTTCTTCTATGGTCTTCATACAGGCAATCTCCTTTTCTCTGTCAACGTTTGATATCGAAACCGTTCCCAAGGCTGGCCTTCATCAGGTTGCGGATCACCGCCACATTGTCGATGAGGTTGGCATCCCCCCGGATGGTGTGCTTGATGGCGCTGCTGGCCACGGCGAAATTTAACATCTCCTCCGGCTCGTAGCCGTTCATCATGCCGTAGAGCAGGCCGCCGGCGAAGGCGTCCCCGGCTCCCACCCGGTCCAGGATGTTGAAGGTCAGCTTGTAGCTCTCGTACGTCTGTCCATTGTACCACATGTAGGCCTTCAGGCTGTTCTCGCTGCCGCTGTAGGCATAGCGGACGTGGCGGGCGATGCACTGCAGATTGGGGTAGCGCTTCACAAAGGCCCGGAAGACCTCCTCCTGCTGCTCGAAATCCGGCTGCAGGGGCACCCCGTCCTTCACATCCCCCTTCCCGTGGTCCTCCTCATCCCTCCAGAGATGGTAGGGCTCGATGCCGAAGAGGACGTCGATGTAGGGCAGGCACTGGGTGCAGAAATCCCTGGCCTCCTCCCAGGTCCAGAGGGCGCTGCGGAAATTGCCGTCAAAGCTGGTGACAAGCCCCATCTCCTTGGCAATCTGCAGGCTGCGCATCACCAACTTGCGGCAGTTTTCCCCCAGGGCCGGGGTGATGCCGCTAAGATGCAGCCAGGTGTAGTCCTTCAGCAGATTTTTCAGGTCAAAGGAGTCAAAATCAAACTCCGTGATGGCGCTGTGCTTCCGGTCGTAGATCACCTCACTGGCCCGGATCCCGTAGCCCGTCTCCAGGTAGTAGGTCCCCATCCGGTGGGTGGGCGTCTGCTGCGGTGTGGAAAATATCACCGGCCCGCAGTGGACATCGTTGCTCCTGAGCATGCGGATGGCGCTCTTTCCCAGGCTGTTGTCCGGCACCACCGTGAAAAATGTGCTGTCCACCCCCAGGCTCGCCAGGGCGAGGGCGATGTTCGCCTCGCTCCCCCCGTAGCTGGCCTCATAGCTGGTGGCCATGCGGATCTTCTCGTAGTTGGGCGGCGTCAGGCGCAGCATGATCTCCCCCATGGTGATAAATTTGTGGGGATTTCCCGCCTCCCGCCGCAGCTTGCACTCGTGACTCATAATCTCTCCTCCCCGTCTGCCGCGTCAATATTCCAGGTAGGCGCCCTTCATGGGGCTGGCCGCGTGTTCGCTGAAGAGGCGAAGGACTCCCTTTTTGTATCTGGGCTCCCTGGGCTTCCAGTTCTTCCTTCTCTCCGCCAGAACCGCATCAATCTCCTCCATGGACTTTCTCTCGCCCTTGATGCCGATGATGTTTAACTTTCTCTCCTCCACGTCGATCTCAATCAGATCCCCCTCTTCCACCAGGGCGATGGGACCTCCGTCCACCGCCTCCGGGCTGCAGTGTCCGATCACCGGGCCGGTGGAGGCGCCAGAGAAACGCCCGTCGGTGATGAGGGCGATGCTCTTCCCCAGCTCCTTGTCGCTGCTGATGGCCTCGGAGGTGTAGAACATCTCCGGCATGCCGCTGGCCTTGGGGCCTTCATAGCGGATGAACACGGCGTCCCCCTTCTCCACCTTGTGCTTCAGCACGGCGTCCAGGCACTCCTCCTCGCTGTCGAAGGGCCTCGCCCGCAGAACCACCTTGAACATCTCCTTGGGGCAGGCGGTGTGCTTGATCACCGCGCCCTCGGGGGCCAGGTTTCCTCTCAGCACCGCGATGCTCCCCTCGGTTCCGATGGCCTTGTCGTAGGGGCGGATGATGTCCTCCCTGGTCACGGAGGAGTGGTAGCGGCTGTTGAACTCCTGCAGCCACTTGTCGCACCGCTCGTAGAAGCCTGCGGCCTTCAGCTCCTCCAGGTTCTCCCCCAGCGTCTTTCCCGTCACCGTCATCACATCCAGGTGCAGGTGTCTCTTGATCTCCTCCATGATGGCCGGCACGCCGCCCGCGTAGTAGAAGCACTCGGCGGGCCATCTCCCGGCGGGGCGCACATCCAGAAGGTATCTGGCATTTCTGTGGAGGCGGTCGAAGGTGTCCCCCGTGATCTCGATGCCGAACTCGTGGGCCAGGGCCGGGATGTGGAGCAGGCAGTTGGTGCTCCCGGAGATGGCGGCGTGCACCAAGATGGCGTTCTCAAAGCTCTTCTCTGTGACGATCTCACTGGGCTTCATCCCCGGCGCGGTGGCCAGCTTCACGGCCAGAGCGCCGGCCTTTCTGGCAAAATCCAGAAGATCCGGGCTGGTGGCGGGCATCAGGGCGCTGCCCGGAAGGGCCAGGCCCAGGGCCTCCGCCATGATCTGCATGGAGGAGGCGGTGCCGATGAAGGAGCAAGCTCCGCAGCTGGGGCAGGCGTTGCACTTGGCCCAGTTTAAGGTCTCCTCGTCGATCTCGCCCCTCTGGTATCTGGCGCTGTACATGCCCAGCTGCTCCAGGGTCAGCATATCCGGGCCGGCGTTCATGGTTCCCCCCGGCACCACCACGGAGGGCATGTCCACCCGAGCCAGGCCCATGAGGTTGCCGGGCATTCCCTTGTCGCAGCTGGCCAGGAACACCCCGGCGTCAAAGGGGGTGGCGTTGGCGTGGATCTCGATCATGTTGGCGATCATCTCCCGGCTGGCCAGGCTGAAATTGATGCCGTCCGTTCCCTGGCTCTCCCCGTCGCAGATGTCCGTGCAGTAGTAGCGCGCCCCGTGGCCGCCCGCCTCCTCGATTCCTTTTCGCACTTCCTCCACCAGAATGTTCAAATGGCCGCTGCCCGGGTGGCTGTCCCCGTAGGTGCTCTCGATCATCACCTGGGCCTTGGCCAGGTCCTCCGGCTTCCATCCCGTTCCGATGCGCAGAGGATCCAGCTCCGGCGCAAGCCTTCTCATTTCCTGACTCTTTAATTCCATACTCTCTTCTCCTTTTCCCGGCGGGGAGGGGATTCCGCCGCCGTTTTTTACCTCTCTGACTGCATTATAGCGGCTTTTCCCTCCCATCTCAACACATATGACGTATTTATCTCCATTTCAATCTTCTGCACAAAAAAATAGGAGGATTCCCCTGAGAATCCCCCTGATTTTTGGATGTTTTGCAGATAAACGCTCTCCGGTTGTCTGTTTGTCCCCCAATTCATCTGATGTCTTTCAGTTTTTCCTCCCGCTCCCGGAGAATCTCCAGGATCGTCTGCCGGTTGTAAGTCAGATGCATGATCATGGCGCACCTGGCCCCCACCGAATCCCGCCTGCAGATGGACTCCGTGATGGCCCGGTGGGTCTTCACCGTCTCCTCCATCAGCATCCGGTGGGTCAGGTTCGCGAAGGTGCTCACCGCCGAGTTGATCACCGGGATCAGCATCTCCACCACCTGATTTTTGCTGCACTGGGCGATGCAGGTGTGGAACTCGATGTCCTTGGCGATGTGGTTGTGACCCTTCACGTACAGCTCCTCCGTCTCATCGCAGAGGCGGCGCAGCCTCCCCAGATCCTCCTCCGTGGCATTCCTGCAGGCCAGGGAGGCGATCTCCGGCTCGATCATCAGCCGCACGTCAAAGAGCTCCAGGGAGAGCTGGTACTTGTCCTCGATCCGCCCGAATCCCAAGGGATCCTCGTCCAGAGGATTGGTGCTGATCACGTAGGTCCCCGATCCCTGGCGCACCTCCAGGATTCCCCGGGAGACCAGCCCCTTCACCGCCTCCCGCACGGTGCTCCTGCCCACGCCGAAGCGCTCCGCCAGCTCAAACTCGTTGGGAATGCGCTGGCCCGGGCGGATCCGCTCCTGGAGAATGTACTCCATCAGGCCGTCCTCCACCTGGTCTCCCAGGGGCTTCTTCTTGTCAAATGTTCTCATACCCCCTCGCCTCCCTTCGCCTCTTGGCAGATGCCTTTCCCTACAGGCGGTCCATGGCCGCCCTCGCGTGGTCCACGAAGAGTCTGCGGATCTTCTCCAGCTCTCCCAGTCCCTGCATGAGGCAGGTCACCTCGTAACCGGCCTCCTCGAAGGCCGTCTTCCAGGAGTCCTCCCCGTCCCCGGCCATGTCGTTGTTGACGTGGTCCCCCGCCACCACCATCAGGGGCATGAGAATCACTCTCCGGTACACCCCGCGGCGGACTGCCGTCAGCACATCCTCCAGGCCCGGGTTGGCCTCCACCGTGCCCACATAGTAGTTGCTCCGCCCTGCCCGGCGCAGCATATTCTCCAGCCGCTCATAGACCTGGTTGGCCGCGGACTCCGTCCCGTGCCCCATGAGGCAGATGGCCGTGTCCGGATCGTCGTACACGGCCGAAGCCTCCGTCACCGCCTCCATCACCAGCTGGAAATCTCTCTCCGACGTGAGGAGGGGATCGCCGATGACCACCTGCTCAAACAGCTCCACATGGCCGGACGCCTCCGCCACCAGATCGTGATACTCCAGGCCGTTCATCAGATGGGTGGGCTGGATCACCAGGGTTTTCACCCCGTTGTCCGCCGCCCTGGCCAGAGCCTCCTTCACATTGTCCATGGAAATCCCGTCCCTGGACCGCACATGGTTGAGAATGATCTGGCTGGTAAACGCCCGCCTCACGGAAAATTCTGGAAACGCCCGCTCCATCTCCTCCTCGATGGCCCCGATGGTCAGCCTGCGGCTGTCGTTGTAGCTGGTGCCGAAGCTCACTGCCAGCAGCTCCCTCTCACCGATGTTGTCCTGATTTCTGATGTTGTCCAGAGAGGCGTCCCCCGTACTGTAATTTTCCTCCTCCGCCTCTGCCCCCAAGGGCCCGGCGGGCGCGGATGAGACTGCCAGCAGTCCTTCTTTCATTGTGAATCCTCCTTCTGTCGTCCGTCACTCGCCATAGGCGGGACAGACTGCTTCTAACCTGATATTCTGCTATCCTATCATATCCGGGAGGAAAAGACAAGGAAGAAGAGGCAGGAACCTCGCCCACCGGGTTCCCGCCTCTTCGTCTCTTATCCCAGCCTCTCCTCCAGCATCCGGCACAGCCTGGGGATCTGGGGCTCGAACTCCACCCCGTACCACCTGGCGCTTGCGGATCTGGCCGTGGCCTCAATGCACTCCACCACAAAATCTGCCGCCAGGGCCAGGGCGTCCCCCAGCTCCATGCCGCGCATCAGGCCGCCGACCACCGTGGAGGCGTACAGATCCCCTGTGCCGTGGTAGCTCTGCTCACACTTCCTTGTAAAATAGGAAAATTCCTTTCCGCTGCGGTCCAGATAGGCCACCCCCAGCTTGCCCGGCTCGTAGCTGACGCCGGTCAGGGCGGCTGTGCCGCAGCCCAGCTCCAGCAGGCGCTCCAAGAGTTCATGGATATAGCTCTCATCGTATTCCGTCCTGTAGGGCATGCCCGTCAGCAGACTGGCCTCCGTGATGTTGGGCACGATCACGTCCGCCTTGGCGCATACCTTCTTCATGGCCTCCGGAAAATCCGGGCCGAAGGCGGCGTAGAGCTTCCCGTTGTCCGCCATGGCCGGGTCCACCAGCACCAGGTTGTCCCCGGTGGAGAAGCGGTCAAAGAACCGGCACACCTGCTCGCACTGCTCGATGGAGGCCAGGTATCCGGTGTAAATCCCGTCGAAGATGATCCCCTCCATCTCCCACACGTCGGAGATGGGCTCGATCTGATCCGACAGATCCTTGCAGGTAAAATTCTTAAACATGGTGTGGTTGGACAGCACCGCCGTGGGGAGAATGCCGCACTCCACGCCCATGGCGGAGATCACCGGAAGAGCCACCGTGATGGAGCAGCGCCCCACACAGGATATATCCTGAAGAGTGATGATTCGTTTCATAAGTTCGTACCTCCTGATGTTCATTGATGTCCCCCGCGGCGTTCCTCCGCCGCCGTTCTGCAGAGTGGGGTGTCTTCTACCAAGAAGTATAGCAAAACTGGCACGGTTTAAAATAGCCAGAAACGGATATTTAAACCATGCCAGTTTGTCATTTGTCAGATCAGGCCCTTCTTGTGCAGCCCGTAGGAGTACAGAGCGGAGAAAATGATGATGATCATCATAATATAGCTCTGATAGCTGGAGAAGAAGGTCCTGCCCACGATAAAGATCACCGCGATGGGCAGGAGAATGGGCAGGATCGCCTGCTTGGGCGCCTTGGCCACGTAGGGGAAGAGCAGGGCGCCGAACAGGGCGGGCACCATGTTGGCGAAGGCCGGCTGCAGGAAAGGATTGTTGTAAATCGGCTCAAACAGGGGAGCCAGAAACAGCATTCCCAGGAAGACGATGGCCGTGGTCACAAAGGTGGAGGCGGCCACGGCGATGATGGAGATCACATCCGCCTTCTCCGTGCCGGGCTCGTAGCCCGCCACCTCCATGGCGTTCACCGCCGCCGGGATCTTCATGTTGCTCACATTTCCGGTGACGCAGGCCATGTACAGGGCGCCGCTGCCGATAATGGGCATGAAGGACAGGTTCTCACAGATGCCGGAGATGGCAAAGGTGAGGAAGATGGGGGCGCCGTTCTCCACAATGGCTGCAAAGTCCAGGGGCTGGCCGTAGACCGCAGAGAGGCCGAAGGGCACCGCCATAAAGCAGACCAGAGCCAGGATCACGGTGATCCTGCCCAGCCTGTGAATTCTCGTGTAAAAGTTTGTTCCGTTCATTTTTCCGCTCCTCCTATACGATCATCGCGTTCACCACGCAGGACGCCAGCATCCCCACAATCATGCTCAGGGGGAAGGTAAACTCCTTCAGTTTCTTGAACCGCTTGGCCGCCTGTCCCAGGGCCAGGGCGGCGATGCCCGCCGCCAGGATGGCGGTGATGGCCGGCAGGTTGGCGAAATCCGTGATGTAGGGGGCCGCCATGGTCCCGTAGAGTCCCAGGAACATGGCCGTGGTGATCAGGGGCACCAGCATGGCATTCTTGCCCTTGATGGCCTCCACCCGCTTGTCGTAGGTCTTCAAGAACAGCATGTTAAAGATATTTCCGCCGAGGATTCCCACCGTCACCACGAACACGATGCAGACGAACACGTCTGCGGGGATGTTGGGCACGGTGATGGACTCCAGGCCGAAGGCCTCCGCCGCCATGTTGGCCGCCATGGTCTCGTAGACGGCGGAGCCCACCACGGAGAGGCGCAGCCACGGGAAATACCGCCCCAGGGACGGCACCAGGATCAGGTAGCTGATGATGATGGGCAGGGAGGGGATGACGGAGAACACCGCGCTGCTGACTGCGGCCTCCTTTAACTCCTCCTTAGGCATGTTCAGCTCCTTCGCCCGTCTCACCGCCGCGATGATGAAGAGCACCGGCTGAAGCAGCACAATCAAGATGGTGATTCCGCACAGGATCGCCATGGCGGAACCGTTTGCAATATCCAAATGAGTCATGATTTCCTCCTAATTCCTTGTTCTGTTATTCGTTGAGACGGGGACCGATCTCCTTGGGGATGGGGCAATGGTACTCGCCGCCGGTCTCTTCCATCCACTCCTTTCTGGCCTTCTCGGCCAGCTCCGGATTCTCAAACACCTTGATGCCGGCCAGGGCCATGGATTTGCCCGCCGCCAGCATGGCCTTGTGGGCGATCTCCGTGTTGCCGTGGGCCGTCATCTGCCAGGTGTGGCTGGCGGTTCCCAGGGTCGCCGTCGCCTCGGAGAGCTGGGCGGTGGGAACCACGTAGCTGGCATCCCCCACGTCCGTGGAGCCGGGGAGCACCGCTCCCGTCCAGGTTAAGGGCGCAATCCCGGTGTGAAGGGGGCGCTCCAGAAGCTTCTCCAGATTCTCCGCCCCGTATCTCTTCTTCAGGGCTGCCTTCTTGGCCTCCAGCTCCGACTCCGTGGCCGTCTCAAAGAAGAATTTTCTCGCCAGCTCGAAGTCCTTCTCGTCGTAGTCCGGGGCTCCGATCTCCTCCATTGCCTCCTGGAGCACTTGGGAGAGCACATGGTTGGGGATGTAGTCGGAGAGCCCCGCGTAGAGCTCGTAGGTCATCTCCGTGCCGGTCATCTTGGCAGCTCCCTCCGCCACGTCGATCACTCTCTTGTAGATCTCCTGCACCTGCCAGGATTTGGGCGCCCGCACAAAATAGTGGACGCAGCTGTGGCCCTGCACCACGTTGGGGGCGATGCCGCCCACATCCCTGTAGGCATAGTGGATCCTGGCCTCGGGGATGATGTGCTCTCTCAGATAGTTGACGCCCACGCTCATCAGCTCCGCAGCGTCCAGGGCGGAGCGGCCCACCTCCGGCGCCGCCGCCGCGTGGGAGGTCACCCCCTTAAAGCGGAAAAATACGCTGACGTTGGCCAGCGTGGAGTAGGTGGCCACGCAGTTCACATCCCCCGGATGCCAGGTGAAAGCCACATCCAGGCAGTCAAAGATCCCGTCCCTGGCCATGATGGTCTTCCCGTTGCCCTTCTCCTCGCTGGGGCATCCAAAGAGCACCACCGTGCCCTTCTCCGGATTCTTTTCCAGGTAGGCCTTCACCGCCAGCGCCGCCGCCAGAGTTCCGGCCCCCAAGAGATTGTGGCCGCAGCCGTGGCCGTCGGGGTTCTCCCCCTCCGCCTTCACCCTGGCGGTGCAGCCGCCCTTCTGGGACAGCTCCGGCAGAGCGTCGTACTCCGCCAGGAAACCGACCACCGGTTTTCCCTGGCCGTACTGAGCCTTGAAAGCCGTGGGCATTCCCGCTAAGCCCATCTCCACCTGGAATCCCTCCCTCGTGAGGACTTCCTCGTAGAGCTTTGCCGTCTTGAATTCATGAAAACCGATCTCAGCAAAATCAAAGATCCGGTCGCTGACATTTACGATCTCGTCCCGCTTCTCTTCCACCGCGGCATTGACAAATTCTCTGTAATCCATAAGTTGCCTCCTTGTTGTATTTTTTGAATTGCAGAAACAGCTCATTCGATTTGCCTTTCTGCGCCATTATTGATTATACCATTAAATTTATTTTTGTTCAATTCCCCCTGCGGACCCCTTCAGGCCCGCCGCTCAGACCCGCCGCCCACTGCACTTGCCGGGCTTATCAGGCAAAAAAAGAGAGTGCCGCTCAGGAAACTTTGCAGCACTCCCCGCTGAAATTCAGCCGATTCTCTTATCAAACACCGCCCTTACAGGCACTCGCCGTTGCTCTCGATGACCTTCTTGTACCAGTCGAAGGATTTCTTCTTGCTCCTGTGAAGGTCCCCGGTGCCGTCGTTGTGCTTGTCCACGTAGATGAAGCCATAGCGCTTGTCCATCTCGCCCGTTCCGGCGCTCACCAGGTCGATGCAGCCCCAGGGCGTGTAGCCGATGAGGTCCACGCCGTCCTCCTCCACGGCCTTCTTCATCTGCTCAATGTGGCTTCTCAGATAGTCGATGCGGTAGTCGTCGTTGACGGAGCCGTCCGCCTCCACCTTGTCGTAAGCGCCCAGTCCGTTCTCCACGATGAAGAGCGGCACCGGATAGCGGTCCGTAAACCAGTTCAGGCTGTAGCGCAGGCCCACCGGATCGATCTGCCAGCCCCAATCGCTGGCCTTCAGATACTGGTTGGGAACCAGATCCGCCTTCTCCCTGTAGTCGTAGTACGGATTGTCATCCTTCTCCTCGATGCAGTAGGACATGTAGTAGCTGAAACCGATGTAGTCCACCGTTCCCTGCTTCAGAACCGCCAGATCCTCGTCAGTGATGTCGTATTCCATGCCTTTTCTCTTCCAGTAGGAGGTGATGTTGTGGGGGTATACGCCGTGCACGTGCACATCTGTGTAGTAGTAGCGCTTCTGCATGGCCTTCTCCGCCATGAGGATGTCCTCCGGCTTGCAGGTGGCCGGGTACACGGGGCACATGGCGATCATGCAGCCGATCTGGAAGTCCGGGTTGATCTTCTTTCCCTCCACGATGGCCTTGGCGCTGGCCACCAGCTCATAGTGGGCAGCCTGGTACATCAGTCTCTCCGCGTCCTCCCCCTCGCCGGCGATGATGCCGGAGTTGGAGAACAGCTGGAACAGGCCGCTGTAGTTGGACTGGTTGTTGATCTCGTTGAAGGTCATCCAGTATCTCACCTTGTCCTTGTAGCGCTCAAAGCAGGTCACTGCGAAGCGCACAAAGAAATCGATCAGCTTGCGGTTTCTCCAGCCGCCGTACTCCTGCACCAGGTAGAGGGGCATCTCAAAATGGCTCAGGGTGATCACCGGCTCGATGCCGTACTTTAAGCACTCGTCAAACAGATCGTCGTAAAACTTCAGGCCCTCCTCGTTGGGAGTCTCCTCGTCTCCCTTGGGGAAGATTCTGGGCCAGGCGATGCTGGTGCGGAAGCACTTGAATCCCATCTCCGCGAAGAGAGCGATGTCCTCCTTGTAGTGGTGATAGAAGTCGATGGCCTCATGGTTGGGGTAATTCTCCCCCTCCACGATCCCGTCCGTCACTCTTCTGGGGGTCTTGTTGTCGCCGGCGGTGGTCACATCCATGATGCTGAGGCCCTTGCCGCCTTCCAGATAGCCGCCCTCCAGCTGATGGGCCGCCACGGCGCCGCCCCACAAAAAGTCTTTTCGTAAGCTCATACGATTCTCCTCCTGATTCTGTGATAGAACTATTGTATCACTTTTCCCCTTTTGTGAAAATAAAAAACGGCGAATTTTTATCCCATTTTTACACAGCAGATGCACACTCTGCACAATTTTTCCACTTCTCCTTTACAATCCCCGGAGAGATTGTGTAAAGTAAACATGCATTACTAATACGAAAGAATCCAGGAGGATACCATTCATGTCAAAAGCAAGCGCTTCCATCTTTGAGCTGGACGGAATTCCCCGGCTCAGCCAGGCTCTTCCCCTGGCCCTGCAGCACGTGGTGGCCATGATCGTGGGCTGCGTCACCCCGGCCATCATCGTCTCCGGCGTCGCCGGGCTGGACTCCCCGGACCGGGTGGTGCTCATCCAGGCCGCCCTGTTTGTATCTGCCGTCAGCACCCTGCTCCAGCTCTTTCCCATCGTCCAGGGCAAGAACTTCCAGCTGGGGGCAAAGCTCCCCGTGATCATGGGCATCAGCTTCGCCTACGTCCCCAGCATGCAGGCCATCGCCGGGGCCTACGATGTGGGGACCATCCTGGGCGCCCAGATCGTGGGGGGGCTGGTGGCCATCCTGGTGGGACTCACGGTGAAGAAGATCCGCGTCCTCTTCCCGCCCATCATCACCGGCACCGTGGTGTTCACCATCGGGCTCTCCCTGTACCCCACCGCCGTCAACTACATGGCCGGCGGCACCTCAACCCCCGCCTACGGCTCCTGGCAGAACTGGCTGGTGGCCTTCTTCACCCTGGCGGTGGTGACGGGGCTGAACCATTTCTCCAAGGGCTTTTTCAAGCTGGCGTCCATCCTCATCGGCATCATCGCCGGATACCTGCTGGCCGCCTGCTTCGGCATGATCGATTTCTCCGGAATCGCCTCCTCCGGCCTGTTTCAGCTGCCAAAGCCCCTGCACTTCGGTGTCCATTTTGAGCCCTCCGCCTGCGTGGCCATCGGCGTCCTCTTCGCCATCAACTCCATCCAGGCCATCGGAGATCTCTCCGCCACCACCATGGGCAGCATGGACCGGGAGCCCACCTCCCGGGAGCTGCAGGGGGGAATCCTCATGTACGGCGTGGAAAATATCATCGGCGCTCTCCTCGGCGGCCTGCCCACCGCCACCTACAGCCAGAACGTGGGCATCGTCACCACCACCCGGGTGATCAACCGCTGCGTCCTGGGGCTGGCGGCCGTCGTGCTGATCTTCGCCGGGCTGATCCCCAAATTTTCCGCCCTCCTCACCACCATCCCCCAGTGCGTGCTGGGCGGCGCCACCATCTCCGTGTTCGCCTCCATCGCCATGACGGGAATCAAGCTGATCATGCAGCAGGAGATGAACTACCGCAGCACCTCCATCGTGGGCCTGTCCGTGGCCCTGGGAATGGGCGTCACCCAAGCCTCCGCCTCCCTCAGCGCCTTCCCCGCCTGGGTGACCACCATCTTCGGATCCTCGCCGGTGGTGCTGGCCACCCTCTGCGCCATCCTGCTGAACGTCATTCTGCCGAAGGGGGAGAAGCGATAAATCCTTCCCGGTCCGCCGCGGCGCCGCAGCCATTTTTCACCGCTGCCGTCCGCAAAGCGGCAGGCAGCGTGCTCATGCTGTGAAGGCTCACCCCCAGAGTGGACAGGTTGTGGAGCATGGCGGAGGCGGCAGGGGACAGAATGCCCGTCACCCCCAGGCCGATGAGCGCCCCGTTGAAGCCGATGACAAAGCGATAGTTGGCCTGGATGCGGTTCATGAGCGCCATGGCCAGCTGCCGCAGGCGCACCAGCTCCCACAGGCTGTCGGCGGCGATGGTGATGTCGGCGATCTCTCGGGCGATGGCTGCTCCATCGCTGATGGCGATACCGGCATCCGCCTCGGAGAGGGCCGGCGAGTCATAGATGCCGTCCCCCACCATGAGTACCGTGCGCCCCTCCCTCCGCAGAGCCGCCACATAGTCCGCCTTGTCCGCCGGGAGAACCCCGGCCCTAAAGTCATCCACCCCCAGCTCCCGCGCGATGGCGGCAGCGGTGCGGGGGCTGTCCCCGGTGAGCATGACAGCATTCTGCACGCCCAGACTCCGCAGGGCGGAGAGCACCTCCTTCGCCTCCTCCCGCAGCGGATCGCAGATGCACAGCACAGCTGAGAGCACTCCGTCAATAGCCAAGTACAGATGAGAGTACTCCGGGGGCAGGGCGTCGAACTTGGCCTGCTCCCCCTCGGGAATCACACACTTCTCGTCCTCAAAGATGAAATGAGCGCTGCCGATGCGCACCTGCTCTCCATCCACCGAACTGGCGATGCCATGGGCTACCAAGTACTCCACCTTGGCGTGGCGCTCCTCGTGGCACAGACCTCGGCGGCGGGCCTCCTCCACCACAGCATTGGCCATAGAGTGGGGGAAATGCTCCTCCAGGCAGGCGGCCAGACGGAGCATCTCCGTCTCCTCCTCACCGTGGAACGGCACAATCTCGGCTACCCGGGGGCAGGCGTGGGTGAGGGTACCGGTCTTGTCAAAGACGATGGTGTCCGCCTCGGCCACAGCCTCCAAAAATTTTCCGCCCTTGACGGTGATGTGATCCCGCCCCGCCTCCCGCATAGCGGAGAGAACCGCCAGCGGCATAGCCAGCTTCAGCGCGCAGGAGAAGTCCACCATGAGCACCGACAGGGCGCGGGAAACATTTCGGGTGAGAGCCAGGCTCAGCAGACTCCCTGCGAATGTGTAGGGCACCAGCTGATCTGCCAAACTGGACGCCTTTGCCTCAGCGGCAGATTTCATCTGCTCGGACTGCTGGATCAGCTCCACAATCTGGTCATACCGCCCTTGGCCGGAAGCTTGGCGCACCTCCAGGGTACACTCCCCCTCCTCCACCACGGTGCCGGCGTACACCGCCCCGCCGGGCCGCTTGGCCGCCGGGACAGACTCGCCGGTGAGAGAGGCCTGGTTGACGGTGACCTCACCTTCCATCACCACCCCATCCAGCGGAATGACGCCTCCGGCGCGGACCACAACCAAATCTCCGGGCTTCACCTGGCCGATGGGCGTGAGCACCTCTCCAGACTCCGTTTTCAGCCACACCCGATCCACATGTAGGGACAGGCTCTCCGCCAGATCGGCCACGGACTTCTTCCTCGTCCAGTCCTCCAGCAGTTCTCCGATCTCCAGCAGAAACATCACCATGCCGGCAGTGCCGAAATCCCGGCGCCCCACGGAAATGCCGATGGACAGGGCATCCAACAGCTCCACCTTGATCCTCCGCCGCCCCAGGCACCGGAGCCCTTTTCGCAGGAATGGCACCATGTGCCAGACCACCCGGGCCACCCGCAGGGGGACGGGCAGAAACAGGGCGGATGCCCCTTTCATAAGCACTTTGCCCGCCAGTTTTTCCTGAAACTCCCGATTCAACTCCCGGGGGCTGTGCCCTGGGAGCGTGACGGACGCCTCCGCTCCCGCCCAGGTAAACGCGCCGAGGGCGGAGAGCACCGTCTTCCGATCCCCCTCATAGGTCACAATGACACTGCGCGTGCGCTCGTGAACCACGGCCTCCCTGGTCCAGGGCTGCCCCTTCAGCCAGGTTTCCAGCAAATCCGCCTGGCGGAGGGTCATAGTATTCTGCCGAAGCCGCAGGCGCATCCGGCCTCGGCTCTCATGTACAATGGTCGCTCTCATAGCAAATCTCTCCTCACAATCGAAAAGGGGAAGATTTCCCTTCCCCCTTCTGTCTCCTCTTCAATTTTCAGGCCTCCTGGCCCTCCACCTGGTTCTCCGCCTCCTTGGCGGCCCGAGCCTCGTTGATGTCCTTGGCGGAAGCCAGTATATCTGCGGCGTTCTCCTGAACGGATGTGACAGTCTCCATCACACTGTCCTTCACCCGCAGGCCGGCGGCGGTGATGTGCGTATAGGCTTTCCTGGCATCCTTGCTGGTGAGCAGCTTCACGCCGGCAGAACCGAACAGAACACCTCCCGCAAAGCAGGCCAATCTGACATAATGCTTCATCATGGAAATTCCTTCTTTCTTTTCACATAATTTAGTATTTTAGCAGAGGAACCGCCATATGTATCACCAAACTGGACGGGATTGTGCTGTTTTAGACATTTTTTCGATAGTCAGCCGGCGTCATGCCGTACTGCCGTCGGAAAGCGGCAGTGAACTGGCTCGCGCTGCCGTACCCCACCGCCTGGGCCACCCCCAGCACACTGAGGGAGGAACTTTGCAGCAGCTTTGCCGCCCGCTCCAGCCTTCGCTGCCGCAGCCATGCGTGGACCGGCAAACCGCACTGGCGGCGAAATCCTTCCTTAAATGTGGTGGCGGAGAGGCCGGCGCGGCGGCTCAGAGCCGGGATCGTGAGGGGCTCATCCAGGTGTTCCTCCATGTATCGGCGGGTCTCTGCCAGCGCCCGGACAACCTCCCGCCTAAGCCCCAAGGGCGTGTCCGCAGCCGGTTCCTCCGGGGCTGAGAGCAGGTAGAGCAGTTCCACCGACTTCCACACACACCAGCGCCCCCGCTCACCCTGGGGCAGGCGTTCCAGGTCGGCAAAAGCCGCCCGGCTCCAGTGGGAAGGGCCCTCCGCAGCGCAGCCGCCCCGATCAGCCATCCACCGCCGCACCCGGCCTGTGTCCAAGGTCAGGCCTCCCAGCAGGCTGCACACCGTCTTCAGGCTCTCCCTGGCTCCCCGGGCGTCCACCTCCACCAGAACGCCTGCCAGGGGGAAATCCGCCCGAGCACCGGCCAAATCGGAGAGATCGGTGAGGAGCAGCACCTGCCGGGCTCCCACCGTCAAAGCCGAGCCGTTCTTCCAGGTCAATGTCACTGCCCCGGCCAGGCAGAACAATGCTTCAAAGTGCAGGGGTTCCAGCTGGAGAGGGATGGGAAAAGGGCGGCTCTCCAGAGAGAACAGGCAAGTCCGGGTGCCGGGCATCGCCTGTGCCCAGCTTCCATGATCCGCCAGAAATTCCGCCAGCATCTGTCCGCCTCCTCCCCATCCATCTTCGCCCTGGCTTCCTGCCAGTGGGTGCCCTCCTGTTTCTTCCCGGCCGTCCATACAGCCGGCGGTACATATAGTTAGATGCAGCTAACTTACGAGGATAAAAAAAGAGAATCCCGTCCGTCCCGCGCCGGAGTGTTTCTCAGAGCAAGATGGTATTGTTTTCTATTGATTAGTATAGGCTAACTTCCTGAGATTGTCAAGATGGTTAAACCAGCAACCGCCCACAAAGTGGTCAGCCTCAGATTTATGACACAAGCCTACCTGACTGCCAAGTACAAGGTAGGCTTGTTTATTGTCGCTTGTTTCCCCTATCAATACAGGCAAGCTTGCTATGTATTGCCACTTACAAAA
>DXEU01000197.1 GCA_019114845.1 Candidatus Lachnoclostridium stercoripullorum
AAATTTTAATGATAAAAACTATTGACTTTTCCCCGAAATACAAGTATACTAGCAGAGCAATCGCGGTTGGAATCCTGCCGCAGGCGAATTTCATGGGGTCTTAGCTCAGCTGGGAGAGCATCTGCCTTACAAGCAGAGGGTCACAGGTTCGAGCCCTGTAGGCCCCATTGAATCTCCAAATTTTAAATATGGCGGAATAGCTCAGTTGGCTAGAGCACACGGTTCATACCCGTGGTGTCGAGAGTTCAAATCTCCCTTCCGCTACTGACTGCCCGGCGCTGATGGCGCCGGGTTTTGCTTTTCCGCCATTTTCCCCCCGCAAAAATCCCCTGTTCCTGATATAGAACTTGCTTTTCCCCAGCCCCCGGTGTTATAGTTTTCACGGAATGATATGATTAAAATAAGAAATCTCAGGAGGAATGGACATGAGAGGTGTTGAGACACGTATCCAGCAGATTCGCCGCTGGATCTTCCGCGAGGTGGCCCGCATGGCCTATCATACGGAGTGGCCCGTGGACAAGAGAATCGAAGAATTACCTTATGAAATTATACCCGGAGAGGTGGGCAATTTCCGCAACGACGTATTCCTGGAGCGGGCCATCGTGGGCGAGCGCCTGCGGCTCGCCATGGGACTTCCCTGCAGGGGCGCCGGCGAGCACGCCCCCCTGTCCGACAACATTGAGGCCGCGGACAAGCCCGAGACCTACTACACGCCCCCGCTGATCAACGTGATCAAATTCGCCTGCAACGGCTGCACGGAGAAGCGGGTTTTCGTCACCGACGGCTGCCAGGGCTGCCTGGCCCACCCCTGTGAGGAGGTCTGCCCCAAGGACGCGGTGAAGCTGGACCGCACCAACGGCCGGGCAAAGATCGACGACGACAAGTGCATCCGCTGCGGCCGCTGCGCCGACGTCTGCGCCTACCACGCCATCATCATCCAGGACCGCCCCTGTGCTGCCGCCTGCGGCATGGACGCCATCCGCACGGACGAGAACGGGAAAGCCGACATCGACTATGACAAATGCGTTTCCTGCGGCATGTGCCTGGTAAACTGCCCCTTCGGAGCTATCTCCGACAAATCCCAGATTTTCCAGGTGATCCGCTCCATCCAGGCCGGCGAGAAGGTGTACGCAGCCATCGCCCCCGCCTTCGTGGGTCAGTTCGGCCCCAAGGTGACCCCCGGCAAGCTCCGCTCCGCCATGAGAGCCCTGGGCTTCACGGATATTTTCGAGGTGGCCATCGGAGCCGACCTCTGCGCCACCCAGGAGGCCATCGACTTTGTGCAGGAAGTTCCGGAGAAGATCCCCTTCATGGGCACCTCCTGCTGCCCTGCCTGGTCTGTGATGGCAAAGAAATTATTCCCGGAGTTTAAGGACTGCATCTCCATGGCCCTGACGCCCATGACCCTGACCGCCCGCCTGATCAAACGCCACCATCCGGACGCCAAGGTCGTGTTCATCGGACCCTGCGCAGCCAAGAAGCTGGAGGCCATGCGCACCAGCGTCCGCAGCGACGTGGACTTCGTCCTCACCTTCGAGGAGATGGCCGGCATCTTTGAGGCGAAGCACCTGGATGTGGAGGCCATGGAGGAGGATCCCGACGGCGTGAACGACGCCTCCGCCGACGGCCGCAACTTCGCCGTGGCAGGCGGCGTGGCAAAATCTGTGGTGGATGTGATCCATCAGCAGTTCCCGGACAAGGAGATCAAGGTGGTCAACGCCGAGGGCCTGCGGGAGTGCCGCAAGATGATGACCCTGGCCAAGGCCGGCAAGTACAACGGCTACCTGCTGGAGGGCATGGCCTGCCCCGGCGGCTGCGTGGCCGGCGCCGGCACCATGCAGCCCATCAAGAAATCCCAGGCTGCCGTCAACCTGTATGCGTCCAAGGCCAAGCACAAGACCTCCAACGAGACGGAGCACGTGAAAGAGCTGGATAAATTGGTAGATTAATTCCGAAAACTCTTGACAATTCCGCCATAATATGCTAATCTATTTAAGCGTTTAAAAATGGCATGGCGGAATAGCTCAGTTGGCTAGAGCACACGGTTCATACCCGTGGTGTCGAGAGTTCAAATCTCCCTTCCGCTACGATTCAAAAGAGACCTCTTCCTGCGAGGAAGAGGTCTCTTTTGTTTAACAGGAACCCGTTTAACGGGAATCCCCATTTCCTAATTCTTTCTGTTTATTTATTAACTTTTTGGGAACTCTATTGACTGACCTGCCAGGTGTGCTATAATTCATTTAACATTTTTTTGGAAAGGCGCGGCTTTTATGAAGCAGATCATTCGAAAATACCGGCATGCGTGGGTTTTTCTGTACGCATTCATATACCTTCCGTGGTTTTTCTATCTGGAGCGGACGGTGACCAGCAATTATCATATTATCCATGTGGCTCTGGACGACTACATCCCGTTTAACGAGTACTTCATCATCCCCTACCTCTTCTGGTTCATCTATGTGTCGGGGGCGGTGCTGTATTTCTTTTTTACAGATAAGCGGGATTTCTACCGGCTGTGCGCCTTCCTGTTTACCGGTATGACCATCAGCCTGATCATCTGCACCATCTACCCCAACGGCACCGATTTCCGTCCGGCGGTGGATCCGAACAAGAATATTTTCTGCGCCCTGGTGGCCATGATCCAGAGAGCGGACACCTGCACCAACGTGCTGCCCAGCATCCACGTTTACAATTCCATCGGAGTCCACATCGCCGTCATGAGCAGCGAGCGGCTGCAGGGAAGGCACCGGCTTCACGCTTTTTCCTTCTTCACCATGATCGCCATCTGCCTCTCCACCGTGTTTTTAAAGCAGCACTCCGCCATCGACGGGCTCGCCTCCATCACCATGGCCTACTGCCTCTACGATGTGATCTACGGCACCACCTACGAGAGCAGCCGCCGCAGAGCCGCAGAGAAGGTGGCCGAATCCTGAAGCTGACCTAGGCCCGGCGGGCTTTATTAGAAATTTTATTTAATAGGGGACGAAGTTTCCTATTAAAAATAAGAGGGTGTCAGAGAAGCCGCAAAGCGACTTTTCTGGCACCCTCTTTCAATTCCAAAACAATTCTAAAAATACGGTTTTCAGTGCAAATCCACCGTGCTCCCCAGCTCCTCAGCCATCTCCAAACGCAAGCACAAAGACGGCCGGCATTCTGCGATTCTTCACGCTCATGCCGACCGTCCAACTTCACTTGGTCACAGTCTCATATATGATGCAGCTCTCACAGCCACTTCTTGATCTGCTCGTCTCTCTCCTTGGACACGTCCGTCTCCAGAATGGTCTTTCTCACGGAGAGCACGCGGCTGGGGGATACGGACAGCTCGTCCACGCCGATGCTGAGGAACAGCTTGGTCAGCTCCGGATCTGCGCCCAGCTCGCCGCAGATACCAGCCCAGATGCCTGCCTTGTGGGCATTCTCCACGGTCATGCGGATCATGTTCAGCACGGCGGGGTGATGGGGATCGTAGAAATCCTCCAGCTTCGGGTTCTGCCTGTCGATGGCCAGGGTGTACTGGGTCAGATCGTTGGTTCCAATGCTGAAGAAGTCCACTTCCTTGGCCAGCGCCTCGCTCACCATAACGGCGGCGGGGGTCTCGATCATGATACCCTGCTCCACGTTCTCGAAGGCGATGCCCTGGCTGGTCAGCTCCGCCTTGACCTCCTCCACGATCTTCTTGATCTTCTTCACCTCGTCCACGGACGTGATCATGGGGTACATGATGCTGATGTTGCCGTAGGCGCTGGCGCGGAAGAGAGCTCTCAGCTGCGTCTTGAAGATATCCGGGCGGGTCAGGCAGATACGAATTGCGCGGTAGCCCAGAGCCGGGTTCTCCTCATGATCCATATTGAAATAGGAAGCCTGCTTGTCCGCTCCGATATCCAGGGTGCGGATCACGACCTTCTTGCCGGCCATGGTCTCCGCCACTGCGCGGTAGATCTTAAACTGCTCTTCCTCTGTGGGATAATCATCCTTCTCCAGGTAGATGAACTCACTGCGGAACAGGCCGATGCCGGCGGCGTCATTCTGAAGAACCATCGCCAGGTCCTTGATGTTGCCGATGTTGGCGTAAAGCATTACCTTCTGGCCGTCCAGAGTGATGTTCTCCTTGCCCTTTAAGTTCTGAAGGAGTTCCTTCTGCTCCAGATCTTTCTGGCGCTTCTCCTCCATGGTCTTCATGGTCTCCTCATCCGGATCCACATAGAAGATTCCGGCGTAGCCGTCCACCACTGCGGTCTTGCCGTCCACAGACTCCAGGTCCACAGGAGTTCCGATCAAGGCCGGAATGCCCATGGTTCTGGCCAGGATAGCCGTATGAGAGTTGGAGGAACCGTGAACGGTGACAAAGGCCAGAACCTTGTCCTTGTCCAGCTGCACGGTCTCGCTGGGAGCCAGGTCGTCGGCCACAATGATGGAAGGCTCGTCCGTCGCCACGGTGCTCTTGGCGCCGCCGCTGAGGATGGCCAGGATTCTCTCAGAGACATCCTTCACGTCCGCAGCTCTCTCCTTCATGTACGCGTCGTCCATGGAAGAGAACATCATGGCAAAGTTGTCGCTGGTGGTGGCCACCGCGTACTCCGCGTTGACCTCCTGGGTCTCAATCATATTGTGGATGGAATCCAGGTAATCCAGATCATCCAGCATCATCTGATGGATCTCAAAGATAGCGGCGCTGGCCTCTCCCACTTCCTTGACCGCCTTGGCGTAGAGAGCTTTCAGCTGCTCAACTGCCTCCGCTTTCGCATCCTCAAATCTCTGGCTCTCCGCAGCTGTATCTGTGACGCGGTAGCGCTTTACCTGCTGCTCGCCTTTCTTATATACAAGAACTTTTCCGATGGCAACGCCGCCAAATACGCTCTTGCCCTCATATGTCTTCATGATTATCGCCCTCCTTATGGATTACTCAAAGAGGGGAGCTCTAAGTGTCTCTCGCAGCTCCCCTCCCGTTGTCGCTTATCGCGTGCCGCGCACCTGCCGCGCGGTCTCTGGCTGATTAAAGATTAGCCTTCATGAATTCTTCCATGGCAGCAGCAGCGGTCTCCTCGTCCTCTCCCTCGATGGTGAGAGTAACCTCCATACCCTGCTTGATCGCCAGTCCCATAAGGGCGAACAGTCTCTTCACGTCAGCGGATTTGCCATCCTTGGTGATGGTGATCTTGGACTGGAACTCTTTCGCCTTCTTCACCAGCTCCCCTGCCGGACGTGCGTGAATTCCCTCCGGATCCGTTACCGTATACTTGAATTCTTTCATGATGTTATCCTCCTTTTTTCTTCCTCCCGCAGGCCTGTCCTCTGATTCAGGC
>DXEU01000198.1 GCA_019114845.1 Candidatus Lachnoclostridium stercoripullorum
GACGAGGAATATGGGGCAGCGGTGTCATTTGACGAGAACGGAAGGTCCTCCCAGACGTTTGAAACAACCTTTATCTCCCAGGACAATGGGCAGTCCATCGGCTATGAGCTTACCCTGCGGGAAGATGGAACTTTTCTGCTTCAGGAGGAAGTCGGCCACATGGATGGCGGAATTATGATCGTGCAGGACGGAGATTCTTTTGAGGGAACCTACGCTCAGCAGGAGGATGTGCTGACCTTGATATGGCAGGAAACCGATTACGAGATACTGTATTTGGAAGGAAATTTGTACTACGACGTGATAGAGAAGGAGACGGATGAGAACGCCCAGGAGCTGGAGGCGAGACTTGCGGCCCTGGAAGCGGCAGAGAACGCCAAATACGAGCTAGTGGACGAAGCTCTTGCTGCTGAGATCAGAGGAAAGCTGCAGGGCGTGTGGGAATACAGCGAGGGAGCCGTCAGCTATTCCATTCAGTTTGACGGGGACCATATCAGCGTATCGTCCAGCGTCGGCGGATATGGCCTCAGCAACCAAGGAACCTACGAGATTTGCAGGGATTTGCTTCTGATTACCTATGATAGCGGCGGCCAGGCGACCATGGACTATACCTATGAGAATGGGGAACTTACGATCCAGCGGCTGGTTGGGCTGACAGATTAGAACTTAGAAGAAGAGCAGAGGCCTGACGGATCCGGCGGGCCTCTGGACATGGGAGGGGTACAATTATGAAGAGAAATTGCGTATGGGCGCTGCTTCTGGCCCTGGCGGTCAGCATGCTCACAGCCTGCAGCTCCACGGAGGAGAATGTGGATGCCATCCTCACCTTGCTGGGGATGGACAGCGAGGAGGAGTACAGCGAGGCAGCGGCTGAGCCGGAGACTCCCTTTGACGAGACAGATGTCTATGCGGCCATCGTCGCCTCCGCAGATGAGAGCCTGGGGGACACCGCCCACAGCTTCAAGTTTGAGCGGGATACTAAGACTTTGAACCTCTACATTGAGGCCCCGGAGATGACGAAAGAGATGCTGACCATGAGGAGTCCGACCGTCATGGCGAGCTGGGAGGAGTTAAAGGAGAGCTATGGAAAACTGGGACAGGAGCTGTGGAATCTCGTAGTGAAAGCCGGCGGGGTGGACAATGTCAACATCTACATGGTGGACAAGATGAACTCCGCCGACCGGTACGGTACAGATAACTATATCCTGTGGTATGAAAAGGGCACCTTGATGTACGAATACGGTGCCTGGTCATCTTGATTTTTCGACATATTTCAACTACAATTTCAATATAAAGAGTTTATTTTAAAGGAAACAGGAGGAACAGGAAATGAAGAGAAAGTACGCACTGGCGCTGCTTCTGGCTTTCGCAGTCAGTTCAGTCACAGCATGCGGGTCTGCGGAGGAGAATGCGGATGCCATCCTCACCCTGCTTGGGGTAGACAGCGAGGAGACGGAGGAGGAGACGGAGGCACCGGAGACGACGGCGGCCGTTTCGGAGGCAGAGACCGAGAGGGCGGCCGAGGGGGAGCCGAAGGCTGCCAGCGGAGACAGCAGTGCAGTCCCCTTTGACGAGACGGAGATCTACGACACCATTGTGGACATTCTGGACACCAACTTCGCGGACAATCCCCACTCTCTGGAGTTTAACCGGTACACGCAGAAGCTGAATCTCTATATTCAGGCTCCGGATTCCCTGCGTGAGGCGCTGGATGGGAGAGACCCGGAGATCATGGCTGCATGGGGCGAAGTGCGGGACAACATGGGCAACCTGGGCGCACAGCTGTGGGAACTGGTTCAGATCACCGGCGGCGTGGAGGCAGTCGATCTGTTTATGGTGGAGGAGCTGAAGGAGGACAGCAGCGAGTACGGTGTGGAAGACGTCCTGCTGGCCTTTGAGAACGGGGAACTGGTCTACGACTACGGAGAGTAACTCTGCGGGCGAACGCCGCGAGTCAGAAAAATAGATAGAAACTCTTTCTGCTTCAGAGAGAATACTAAATGAGCGCCGCCCGGATCGGGGCGGCGCTTGCTGCGCTTGTATGGATGTCCGGTTTTGCCGGAGGCGGGTCCTTACTCGATCACGCTGTCGGCGATCTCAGTTCCCGCACAGAGGAGGGCCACCAGGAGCGTCTGCTGGCAGCTCTTGAAGGCACCTTCCGGCTTAAACTGCTCGAAGAGCGTGTGGGCCTGGATGTCGTAGTCGCTGCCGCCTCCCAGACACACGGCGGGAAGTCCAGCCTCGAGGGCCCGGTTGCAGTTGGTGGAGCCGCCGTTGCCCAGCTGAGGCTCGTCGCAGCCCAGATAGTTGGCGGAGAGCATGGATGCCTCCACGATGGGAGAGTGGGAATCCTGGTGCCCAGCGTTCACATCGCAGATGTGCTTCACCTCGTAGGTGATGGTGTCCTGGCCCCAGCGGTCGGTCTCCTCCTTGCAGGCCTCCTCGATGGCCTCAAAAATCCGTCCTCTCAGCTTCTCCAGCTCCTCCTGAGAATTGGAGCGGAAGTTGAAGCGGATCGTGGCCTCAGGGACGATGGCGTGGACGGCCTCAAAGCTTCCGGCGTGGAAATTGGTGACGGCGAAGGTGGTCATGGGGTCGGCGGGAACGCGGAACTCCGCGATCTTGGCGATGGCCCTGGCGGCGGCGTGAAGGGGGTTGGCGATTTTGCCGAACATCATGCAGGCGTGTCCGCCGATGCCCTTGAAGGTCACCTCGTAGGTCTGGATGCCGGTTGCCTCGTAGGTGATCTCCTTATAGCCGTCTCCGTCCACGGAGATGCTGGCCTGAAGCTCCGGGTGATGCTCCACGTAGTATTTCATGCCCTTGAGGGCGCCGGTTCCCTCCTCCTGAACGGTCCCCACAAATTGGATGTCGCCCTTGGTCTCAATGCCGGCGGCGTTGAGGGCGCGGATGGTGGAGAGGACGACGGCGCAGCCCCTGGTGTCATCCACGATGCCGGGGCATTTGATAAAGCCGTCCTCGCGGACAATCTCCAGCTTGGTGTCCAGGTTGAACACGGTGTCCATGTGCGCCTCCACCAGGGTGGTTTTCCCGCCGCCGGTTCCCCTGCGGATGCCCACGCAGTTGCCGTACTCGTCGATGTGGCAGTCCGTCAGCCCCTCCTCCTTAAACATTTCTAAGAGGCGGGCCGCCTTCTTCTCCTCGTGGTAGGTGGGGGAGGGGATCAGCGTCAGCTCGATCTGCTTGGCGATGATCTCCTCCTGGTCCGCCTCCATGAACGCCAGGGCTTTCTGCACCTTCTCATTCTCCGTCAGCTTCTGAAAGCTGTCCCGCACTTTTTCTGAAACCTGATATTCCATTTGAAAATCCTCCTCGCTGTAGTGATGGTATCTTCTGCGTCCAGTATAGCAGATTTTTCCGTCAAATGAAATCCTGCGGCGGTTTATTTTGAAAGATTCGGCGGCGGGAGGCGGGGAGAACACTATGCAGCCTGCGCATTGTTTTTTGTTGTCTAATTTATATAATGGGAGCATGGACAGTTGGAAAAAATACACAAATTGTCTAAAAACAAAGCGAAGGAGAAAGAGATATGAGAAAATGAACAGCGCTGTTCCTGGCGGTGGCTGCGGCTGCGGCATTGTCTGCCTGCGGAACATAAGAACTGGTGAGTCAACTGAATCTGGGAAAGGATGCTGCGGAGGAGACGGAGACAGAGGCGGAGGAGCAGAGCCTGATCGATGTCAAAGGTGTATTTTACGGCAGCTATGCGGCGTCCCAGGAAGGCTATGAAAATATGTACCTGGTGTTCGACTACGTGAATGATTTGGAGAACCGCACGCTCCCCTCCTCCAATGAAGGCGTGACGATGACCGTCAATGGCACAAATACATACAATGCTAAGATGCCGGAGTATTCGGATAACGAGCGGTTTGAGAAGTACACGGGATATGAGTATCTGATAGGCTACGGGGATCTTCTGGGCGGAGCAGATCCGGTGAGAATGTTCGTCCACTATGAATTCAATCCCAACGACTTAAAGACGGGGGAGACCATCACCTTCACTCTGGGAGATCAGACGGTGGAGTATCCGGTGGCGGACGTGCAGGAAATCAGCGTCATGGATGAGCTTTTAAAGGTGGAGGACGACTACGAGAATGCTCAGATGCGGGCTGCATTTAAATGGCGTGTGGATGAATCGGTCTAAGTGTTCAACATCATTGGGGATCCGGTGAGGGAGATATCCGGTGTGGCGGCTTACGGCATAGAGCCAACGACGATGTTTTCGGTGTTCGGCAGCGACTACGACTCCCTGGGGACAGCCATGGGCACGCTGTTCTCACCGGACAGCAAGGAAGTGAGTGTGGTTGAAGGTCACAGCGGCGGTTTTGAGTCGGAGACGAAGACCATGAACAAGGTGAGGGAGGACCTTCCCGCCTATGACGAGGAGGCGATCCTTGCGGCCTATCCGGAGATTCAGGAAGTGTACCCGGCGTATCGTGAACACTACAACGAGCTCGCCACGATGATCAAAACACCCAGCAGCGGGGATGACGCTCAGTTCGCCGCAGCGGAGGCAGTGGAAGATAAGATGCAGCAGATCTGGGACGAGTACTGTCAGCTTTGCAGCTTGCTGGGATTAGAATATGCAGAGGTGGATCATGTATTTTAAAAACGGTTTGAGAGAGTACCTCATCACCGCCGGAATCTGCGGCGGGGGATTTGGATTGTTTATGTGCATCTATTTTGTCCTGGTCAGCGGGCCTGTGGGCATTCTGACGGGAATCGTGAGCGGTGTGCTGTTCGGCGCGCTCTTCACAGGTTTCTGCGCGGTGCAGAGCCGTCAATTTGAAAAGAGCGCGGAGGCGCTCCGGGGGAAAGCGGCGGAGGAGAAGGCCATCATCTGCCAGGGGGCAGCGACCCAGCAGAAGGGGGCCAAGGGCATCGTGGGATGGATGTTTTTGACCAGCGGAGCCCTGGAATTTTACCGGCGCAGAGTTGACTTCGGCGTCGGGGACGGGAAATTTACAATTTTCCGGGATGACATCGTGGGCGTGGAGGCGAAAGCCAATCGGCTGATGGTGCGGACGGAGAATCAGGTATACACGTTCGCTGTCAGCCGGGCCGGATTGTGGAAGAAAGCTCTGATGGGCGAGGATTTCGCAGAGGAATACAGAAAGAGCATGGAGAAGGAGGCGGCCTTCCTGGAGAAGTTTTCTTCAAAGGGGGACAAGAAGAAGCTCATCCTGGCGGGAGGCGGGGGAGCGGCCGTGCTGATCATCCTGCTCGTCGCGCTTGTGCTGCTGCGCCAGACTCCTTTCGAGAAGGCAAGAGACTGCGTGCTGGATATCACCGGTACGGTTGAATCCAGCGATGGATACTTTACAGTTGATACAAACTATATGGATATTCCCAGCGACAAGGATGCCAGTGATTATACCAGAGAGGAATTAGTCTGGAAAATGGCCAATCCCGATGAACAGAGCGAGGCGCTGGAGGCGATCCGAAAAGTCAACGAGATTCTGAGCTTCAACGACTCCCTGTACTCTAAGATGATGAAAACCACTGCCCTCATGGGAAGGCAGGAGGAGGAGACGAAGAAATATCGGGTCTCCTGGACCTACCACCCGGACCGGGGACTGGAAGTGACCTACGAGGAGAAGTAGGGGAAGAAGGAATCTGATTTTTGTCACATACCATTACCAATAAAAAGAGAGGATGCCCCTCAAGCCGTTTCGGGCTTTTGGGACATCCTCCTTTTTATGGAGTTTTATTTGGTCTGCACAACTCCGTCCACCGTCCAGTGTCCCTGGGCGTCCAGGGTGTAGCCGTCAACGGTGGTGTTTGCCATCATCTTGCCCCTGGTGCCGTCGGAGTTGGGGTTGAAGTAGTAGCAGCGGGTGACGCCGTCTGCGTCCTGGATCCACTGCCATCCGGTCATCATTCTGCCCTGCGTGCCGTCGGAGGCGGGATTCAGATAGTACCAGTTTCCATCTGCATCCAGGAACCATCCGCAGACCATGTTGCCGGCCTCGTCAAACCGGAACCAGTCAAATGCAGACTGACCAAGAGCAAGGTTGGCGTAGGGATTCTCCACAGCGGCCCACTGGTTGACGCAGATGGAGCCGTCGCTGGGGGCAAATCTCCAGCGGTTTCCCTCGCCCTGCGCCCAGTTTCCTCTGATCACGTAGGAGGGCAGGCTGGAGGAAGCGCTTGCAGTGGGCTTTGAGGAGCTGCCACCGCCGCCACCGCCGCCGCTGCTGGAGCCGCCGCCACCGCCGCCACCGCCGCCGCTGGAGCGCACGGTGACATTCATGGTATAGTCAGCTGTGGTGACACCGTCCTCGGCGACCACGGTGAACGTCCAGGTCTTTCCGCTGTTCTCCGTCTGCAGATTGGAGATCACGGCCTTGGCGTTGGCCGTGGCAATCCGGATGGCTGACGCGTCCTCGGGAATCTCAGAACCCCTGGGAAGGCGCACGGAGAGGGTGGTGCCGCTGAGGGATGCAGAGGTGTCGTCCACCACGACTGCCAGCAGGGAAGTATCTGCAGCGTCTGTGGACACAGGCTCCCAGCTGGCTTCCAAGGTCATGTCGGTGCGCACCGGATCGCGGAAATTCCAGAGATCGCTGGGATTGCTGTGCCAGCCGGTGAGGCGGTAGCCAGATCGGATCACATTTGCCGGCTCGCTGACCCTGCTTCCCGTTCTGACCCTCGCGTCGGCGATGGACGCAGGGGAGCCGCCCCGGGTGTTGAAGGTTACGGTCACATACTCGGTATTGACTTCGTCAAAGACGGCGATCTCGCTGAACGCCTCAGCGCTGGTGGTGCCGTCGTAGGCGATGGACTTGACGCCGAAGCGATACCCACGTCCCAAGTTGCTGATGGAGAAGGTGTAGCTTCTCGGGCTGCCGGGCACAAGGATGGGATCGCCGATGGGCTTGCGTCCGCCGGGCCCCCCGTCATTGTAGAGCTGCAGGGAGTACTGGGTGGCATCTGCCGGACCGTCCCACGTGGCCACGCCGGTGGCGGAGGCATCCCACGCCGCGTTGCTGGGCCCCCAGGCGATGGGCTCCCACGCAGCCGTCAGAGTCATCTCGGAGAAGACCGGATCGTTGAAATCCCACATCTGGCTGGGCGTATAGTACCATCCCACCAGGCGGTAGCCTTCTCTGGTGGGGGAAGGCGGATCGTGAAGCGGGTATCCCACGGCTGCATGTACTGTAGCCAGGGAGCTGGGCATGCCGCCGTTGGCGTCATACTTTACGTCCACATAATCCACATTCACCTGATAGAAAGATTTGGCATCACTGAAGACTTCCTCGCTGGACACGTCGCCCACGCCGTTGGCTTTGATTCCGAAGGCGTAGCCGGCGATGAACAGATTGGTGATGGGGAGCGTGCAGCTGGTGTGACTGCCTTCGACCTTGACAGGCTCACCGATGGGGCTGTATTTTCCGCCTGGACCGCCGCCTCCATAGAGCTGCAGGGTGTAGGAGATGGCATCCGCGGAACCTGTCCAAGTGGCTACGCCCACGCCCCCGCGGGAATCCCATCTGACGTTGGTGGGAGCAGCTAAGGATACGGGCTGCCACATAGCGCTCAATGTCATATTGGCGCGGACTGGATCGTTAAAATCCCACATAGTGCCGGGCATGTACAGCCATCCCTCGAAAATATAGCCGTCTTTTTGGGGAGTACCTGGATTTTTCAGCTTTTCTCCCACGGCCACCTCCACAGCCTCATACTGGGGAGTGCCGCCGTTTAAGTTGAATTTGACGGTGACGGTGTCCACATTTACATCGTTAAATTCTTTGCCCGCACTTT
>DXEU01000023.1 GCA_019114845.1 Candidatus Lachnoclostridium stercoripullorum
TGGAAAAACTCCTCCTTGTGTAAAAACTGTCGCCATTTTGGGCTTTTGTAATACAGTATAGAGCGGAACTGCGGGTTTTTCAAGAAAATTACCGCAAATGTGCAGAAATATATCCAAGGTTTTCCTTGCCGTAAAGGGAAATATTATGTATGATAGGGGGAGAAAAAATGAAGCGGAATGGAGGTAAAATCCGTATGAATTTTAAAGATGCAGCAGAGAAAAATGAACCGTGGATCATCGAGCAGAGAAGATTTTTCCACCAATGCCCGGAGCTCTCCGAGCAGGAGAAAAATACTACCCTGGAGATCGGAAAGCGCCTGGAGGAGATGGGACTTGAGCCCCACTATTACGAGGGATTTACAGGCCTGACGGCGGATATCAGGGGAGGAAAGGCCGGGGCGGGCACGAAGACGGTGGCCCTCCGCGCCGACATCGACGCTCTTCCCGTGGAGGAGCGCACAGGGCTTGCGTTCTGCAGCAAAAACCAGGGCGTGATGCACGCCTGCGGCCACGACTGCCACATTTCCATGCTCTTAGGCGGAGCGAAGATGCTGGTGGAGCACAAGGAGGAGCTTGCGGGCACCGTGCGGCTGCTGTTCCAGCCGGCGGAGGAGGTGGCCGTGGGGGCGAAATATATGATCGCCCACGGCGCCTTAGACGGTGTGGATGCCATCTACGGCGCCCACATTTGGGGCGGCTTTGAGGCTCCCTACCTGAACTTTGAGTCAGGTCCCCGCATGGCCAGCTGCGACAAATTCACCATCGAGGTGGAGGGACTCTCCGCCCACGGCTCCGCTCCCCACGCGGGGGTGGACGCCCTGACCACGGCGGTTCACATTATCTCTGAGGCCCAGGAGATCGTTTCCAGATACAACGATCCCTTAAATCCCCTGGTGGTAACCTTCGGCACCATCGCCGGCGGCCAGCGCTGGAATATCATCGCCAACAAGGTGGTGATGGAGGGAACGGTGCGCACCCTGTCCGCCGAGATGAGGGAGAAGACGGAGAAGATCCTGAGAAATATTGTGGAGCACGTGACGGCCATCCACGGGGCAAAGGGAACGGTGACGGTGGAGTACCTCACCAGCCCGGTGATCAACAGCCACGAGGATCTGAACAAGATCGCCCAGGATGCGGCGGTGAAGCTGTACGGGGAGGGCTGCTTGAAGCATCTGGAGAAGATGATGGGAAGCGAGGATTTCGCCTTCTTTATGGATGAGGTGCCCGGGGTTTACGGCTTCCTGGGAAGCTGCGATCCGAAGCTGGGCTACACCGCCTCCAACCACAACGACTGCTACACGGTGGATGAGGGCCTGTTGAAGAGAGGGGCGGCCATGTACGCCCAGTTTGCCTTCGACTATCTGGCGGCAAAGGCGGAGTGAGAGGGCACTCGATGAAGAGTCGTTCTGTATTAACCGTGATAAAGGGGATGATCGTCGGGGGGACAATGCTGGTGCCGGGGGTCAGCGGCGGGTCCATGGCCATGATTCTGGGGATCTACGACAAGCTGGTGTCCTCCGTCAGCTCGTTTGCGAAGCATAAGCGGGAGAGCCTTATATTTCTCGGGCAGTTCAGCCTGGGAGGAGGTCTGGGGATGCTCTTATTTGCCAGGCCGATTCTGGGGCTCATCGAGCGATTTCCCATGCCCATGCTGTACTTTTTCCTGGGGGCTGTGGCGGGGGGCGTGCCCCTGATTCTCAGGGAGGCCAAGGTGACCTCCTTCTCCTTCAGGGAGCCGGCATGGCTGGCTCTGGGCCTTCTGGCGGTCTTTGGGATCTCCTGCCTGCCGGAGGGGCTGTTCGCCGCGGAGATGGCGGGGGCAGCGGGATTTCTGTTCCTGATGGCGGCTGGGATTGCGGCGGCTGCCGCCCTGGTGCTGCCGGGAATCAGTGTGTCCTATCTGTTTTTGGTTTTGGGAATCTATGACGAGCTGATGCGCTCCATCAGCACCCTGCGGCTCTCCTTCCTGGTGCCCCTGGCGCTGGGACTGCTGCTGGGGGTGGTTTTGACCACCCGGGTGCTGGAGACGGCCATGAACCGCCATCCGCAGCCCACCTACCTGATGATTCTGGGGTTCGTGTTCGGCTCCATGGCGGAGGTGTTCCCGGGGATTCCCTCGGGGACGGAGCTTCTGGTGTGCCTGGCGGCTCTGGCAGCCGGCTTTGGGGTGATCCGCCTGGTCACCGCCAGTGAAGGGAACGAAAAATAATTCGCGATGCCGTATCGCGCAAAAGGAGGCGTACCGCCAATATGGGGTGCGCCTCCTTGCTGTGACAGCTATATTTTTGACAGCTATATTTTGATGGATCGATTTACTCGTTCAGATAGTCCATGGCGTACTGAGCGTACACTGCGGATGCGCCGGGAAGGGCGTCCTCATCCACGTTGAAGCGGCCGGAGTGGTTGGGCTCGCAGCAGCCCTTCTCCGCGTTGCCGGTTCCCACGTTGATGAACAGGGAGTCCGCCACCTTGTCCATCATGAAGGAGTAGTCCTCGCCTCCCATGCTGGCCGGCACGTGGGCCAGGCCCTCTTCGCCGAAGAGTTTTTTCACCGTCGCCTGCCCGCGGAGCGTCGGGGCATCGGGGTTGTAGCAGGGCATGGTGACGGCGTCGTGCTTCTCCACCACCAGCTGGCAGCGGTAGGCGTCGGCGACGCTCTTTACCACCCGCTCCATGGATGCGGGAACCGCGCGGAAGATGTCCGGATCGTAGCAGCGGACGGTGCCCTCCAGGGTCGCCTCGGCGGCGATGACGTTGAAGCGGGTGCCCGCCTCGATCTTGCCGATGGTGATGACCAGGGGCTGGTCGGCGGGGAACTCGCGGCTCACCACGTGCTGCAGGTCGAGGGCGGCGGCACAGGCGGCCAGTCCGGCGTCAACTCCCTGGTGAGGCTGTGCGCCGTGGCCGGGCTTGCCGATGAAGCGGTACTTGAACCAGGTGGCGGCGGCCAGTCTCGGGCCTGCCTCCACGGAGAAGGTTCCGGCCTTGATGGAGGGGTTCACGTGGGTTCCCATGGTGGCGTCCACGCCGTCCAGGCAGCCGTCCTCGATCATGGCCTTGGCGCCGTAGCCGGTCTCCTCGGCCGGCTGGAACAGCAGGCGCACCGTGCCGTTAAAATCATCCCGGCAGGCGGTGAGGATCTTGGCAGCTCCCAGCAGGGTGGCCGTGTGGGCGTCGTGGCCGCAGGCGTGCATCATGCCGTCCACGGTGGATTTGTAGGGGACGTCATTTAACTCCTGAACGCTGAGGGCGTCCATGTCGGCTCTCAGGGCGATGGTCTTTCCGGGGCCCTTGCCCTTGATGTCGCACATTACGCCGGTGCCGCTGGAGCAGACCATCTTGGGCTCCAGACCCATCTTCTCAAGCTCCTCGAAGATCCGTTTGCTGGTGTTCACCTCGTGTTCACTTGCTTCCGGATGGCTGTGAAAATGGCGGCGCATTTCCACGATGTAATCTTTATTTTCCATGGCAAGCTGCATTGTTTTTTCCATAGTGCAAATTTCTCCTTTCTTTCATACGCTATAGTAATAACGAATTAATGTTGATTATAGGATGTTAGAAAGAGAATTTCAACATAAAGATATAAAAATTTAAGATTCATGATATAAAGATTTTATTTTGTATGGACATTTTTCGCCAAAAAAGGTATAATGTGCTAATTGAATACTCTGTTAAAGCAATTCTGCTCTCAAATGGCGGCGGCAAACCCAGCGGGCGGCCATATAAATATAGAGAGGCTGCGGCGTCCGACCCAAGACGGAGGCCACAGAGCGCGCCGGTGAGATCCGGGGCGGTTATTGGGATATAAAATAAAAGGAGGAAATTCATATGGAACAACTTCAGGCACTCATCATCGCATCGCCGATCGTTGCCATGTTGATCCTGTGCATCGTGTATGCGCTGGGCGACACCATTGGCACCCTGACGAAAGCATGGATTCCGTCCGTATTTGTGGTAGCAGTCCTGTTCCTTCTGGGATACTGGACCTTCTTCCCGAAGGACATCGTGACGCTGGCAGGTTTTGGCGCTCCCCTGGGAGGCACCCTGGCCATCATGATCTGCATTACCCACATGGGTACATCCATCAGCCTGAACGAGCTGAAAAAGCAGTGGAAGATCATCGTAGTCTGCCTGGCCGGTCTGGCCGGCATGGTGGCTGCATGTATGATCATCTGCCCGATTTTTGTTGACTTTAACTACATCGTGTCCGGTCTTCCGCCTCTGACCGGAGGCATCGTGGCTGCGACCATGATGCAGGAGGCAGCCCAGAACCTGGGCCTGGAGAAGGCGGCTGTGCTGGCCATCTGCATGTACGTGTGCCAGGGCTTTGCCGGATATCCCCTCACAGCTGTCATGCTGAAGAGGGAGGGCCGCAACCTGCTCAAGGACTACAGAAGCGGCAAGGTGAAGAAGGTTGCCAAGGCCGGGGAGATCGATGAGGTGAACGGCAAGTTTGCTGTGGAGGAGAAGAAGAAAAAGAAACTCTTCCCGGAGATCCCCAATAAATATTACTCCACCGCTGTGTCCCTGACCACCATCATGATCGTCGCCCTGCTGTCCAACCTGATCAGCACCTGGACCGGCACCTTCATGGGCGTGTACGCCATCAACCAGGCGGTGATCGCCCTGGTCCTGGGCATCGCGGCCACTGAGCTGGGCTTCCTGCGCCCCAACGTGCTGAAGGAGAACGGCTGCTTCAACTTCCTGATGTTCGTGCTGATGATGTACGTGTTCGGCGGACTGAACAGCGCAACCCCCGAGCTGCTGCTGGAGATCCTGGGACCGCTGGTATTTATCATTGTGGTCGGCGTCGCCGGCATGTGCGTCTGCTCCTTCATCGTGGGCAAGATCTTAAAGGTCAGCCCCTACATGGCAATCGCCACCAGCCTGACGGCCCTGTACGGCTTCCCGCCCAACTATGTTCTGACGGATGAGGCCTCCAAGGCGCTGGCTGAGAACGACGACGAAAAAGAATACTTAATGGATAATATGCTTCCGCAGATGATCGTGGGCGGATTCGTGACGGTTACCATCACCTCCGTGATCATCGCCAGCATCTTTATCCCGCTGCTCCGGGCATAAGAGCATTTTGCAAATATCTTGGGAAACATATGCCGGAGACGCAGAGAAGAGAGACACCCTGCCAGAAGGAAACTTGCCGGCGGGGTGTTTTCTGTATTATAATGAATGCAGTTTGAGAGGGCGGCGCACGGGCGCGGCCCGGATCGGAAAGGATGGGATATTCATGAATTTTAGAGAAATGGCAGAGCAGAATGAGCAGTGGATCATCGAGCAGAGAAGATTTTTCCATCAGTACCCGGAACTCTCCTTTGAGGAGCACAACACCACCAAGGAGATCGGGAAACGCCTGGAGGAGATGGGGTTAAAGCCCCACTGCTACGAGGATTATCCCGGACTCTGGGTGATGATCGAGGGGGGAAAGGCGGAGGCCGGAGCGAAGACGGTGGCGCTCAGGGCCGACATCGACGCCCTGCCGGTGGAGGAGCACACGGGTTTGGAATTCTGCAGCAGAAATCCGGGGGTGATGCACGCCTGCGGCCACGACTGCCACATCGCCATGCTGCTGGGCGGCGTGAAAATGCTGCTGGAGAAGAGAGAGGAACTGAGGGGAAATGTGAAGGTGATCTTCCAGGCGGCGGAGGAGACTTGCTACGGAGCCAGGTATTACATCGAGCACGGCTTTCTGGACGATGTGGACGCCATCTACGGGGCCCACATCTGGGGGGATTTTGACGCGCCGTACATGAGCTTTGAGGCTGGGCCCAGGATGGCCAGCGCCGACAATTTCACCATCGAGGTGGAGGGAATTTCCGCCCACGGCTCCGCGCCTCACCAGGGGGTGGACGCCATTCTGGCGGCGGCCCACATCATCACAGAGGTTCAGTCCATCGTCTCCAGGATGAATGACCCGTTAAATCCCCTGGTGGTGACCATCGGGGAGATCCACGGGGGGCAGAGATTCAACATCATCGCCAACAAGGTGGTGATGGAGGGCACCACCCGCACCCACTCCGCAGAGATGAGGGGGAAGACGGAGGGTCTGCTGCGGAATATCGTGGAGCATGTGGCGGAGTCCTTCGGGGCCAAGGCCACTCTGAAATTTGACTACTACCCCGGCCCGGTGGTGAACAGCCATGAGGATTTAAACCGCATCGCCGAGGGGGCGGCGGTGAAGATGTACGGAGAGGGCTGCCTGAAGCATCTGGAGAAGATGATGGGGAGCGAGGATTTCGCCATGTACATGGAGAAGGTTCCCGGCGTGTTCGGCTTTATCGGGAGCCGGAATGAGAAGCTGGGCTATACGGCCAAAAACCACAACGACCACTATACCGTGGACGAGAGCGTGCTCAAGATGGGCGCCGCCATGTACGCCCAGTTCGCCTACGACTATCTGGAGGAGAAGGCGGAGGGCTGATCGCGCACGGCACAAATGCCCTTTGCCGGGCTTATCAAACAAAAAGGGAGGAAGCGGCCAGCTTCCTCCTCTTTTATATCTTTGCACCGCCTGCGGGGCGGACAGGCCTCTGCCTGCAGACCGGATTTACTCTGTGATCAGAGTCTCGTACTCGTTCTGGAATGTAACGCCGTCGGCGAACACGGAACCGTTCTCCTCGATGGTCAGGGAGCGGACGCCCAGATTTTCCGTGATGGTGTTGCCGATGGCTGCGGTGATCAGCTGGGTGTCGATGCTGTCGCCGTCGGGGATGTCGGAGAGATCGATGACGGCGGACTCAGCCACAGACACGTCAGCAGCTTCCCCGGGGCCGGCAGCGGCGTTCTCCGCCTCACCGGTTGCCTCGTAGGAGAGAACCTGGCAGCCCTCCGGGAGAACTCCGTACTCCACCAGCTTGGCCACCAGAGACTCGGCGTCCAGCACGGACACTCCGTCCATGTTCTGGATGAGGCCGGTTCTCTCCTCGTCCGGAACGTAGATGGAAGCGATCTCCAGCACCTCCGTGGTGGGATCCGGCACTTTATCCTCGGCGCCTCCGGTGGAAGCCTCGGCGGCTCCCGCGGGGGCGGTCTCTTTCTGGGTGGGGGAGCAGGCGGCCATGGACATGGCGAGCATGGCTCCGGTCATAAACAGTGCAAATTTTTTCATAATCTTAAAGCCTCCTTCATTCATGGGATGAAAGCTCCTTAAACCAGCCTTTCAGCTTCTCCAGCGCTTTCACCAGGGCAGCCATCTCCTCGGGCGTCAAGGCGGAACAGATCCCCTCGATCATCTCCCGGTGGAAACGGGCGTGCCGTTCATAGGCACTTCTGCCTCTCTCTGAGAGGGAAATGTAGACAACCCGGCGGTCCTCCAGGCCTCGCTGCCGCACAACGTAGCCCTTCTTCACCAGGCCGTTGACGGAAATGGTCAAGGTGCCCACAGTGACGGACAGCTCTCTGGCGATGGTGGACATGTTCTTTGGCTCGCCCACCCCGATCACCTCGATGACATGGAGGTCATTGCTGGTGATGTCAGGAAATTCCTGGCAGGTCACCGCCCTCTGCTCTATATCCATAATGCCCCGAAACAGATTGACCAATACGTCGTTTAACACTTGGTAGCTATCCACTTTTTTCCCCTTTAAATTTCAGATGTGTTAGAAAAGTCTCCAACTGATTATACATGATTTCTCCGGCCTTTACAACTAGATAAAGATTAGGAAATTCTTACATTCCTGTGTTTTTTGTGTGTCTTTTGCCGGCAGAAGGGCCTCCCGGCGGGACTTCCGGCGGAGGGCTTTCAGCGGAGGGCGGGAGGGGCCTTTAGCGGGCGGCCAGGAAAATGGCTGCCGCGGTGGCCGCTGCGGTGGCGGTGAGGGCGCCTGCCAGGGTGTAGCGGGTTCGGGTGACTCCCACGGAGCCGAAGTAGACGCTGACGCAGTAGAAGACGGTCTCCGTGGAACTCATGAGGATGGACGCCGCCATGCCGGTGAAGGAGTCCGCCCCGTACTGACGGAACAGATCCAGGAGAAGGCCCACGGCGGCGGAGTTGGAGACCAGGCGCACCAGGAGCAGGGGAACCAGGGGAGCCGGGATGGACAGAAGGGAGGCGGGGCCGGTGAGGAGGCTGCCCAGGAAGTCCAGGAAGCCGGAGGCCCGCAGCACGCCCACGGCGGTCATCAGCCCCACCAGGGTGGGGAGAATGCCCGCCACCGTGCGGATGCCGTCGGCGGCGCCTCTGAGGAAATCGTCGAACACGGGGCGGCGGGAGAGGACCCCGAAGCCGACGATGTAGAACAGGAGCAGGGGGACCAGAATGCCGGACAGAAAGAGGAGAAAGGACATAAAAACACCGGGGAATCTCATTTCTGTAAAGGATATTCCCCGGTGCGATGGTTTATGCCCTCATGCCGCCAGATCCCCCTGGGTCAGGGGGGCGGTCACCAGCCAGGACTGGAAGTGGGCGCGGATCACGGTGAAGGGGGCGGGGCCCAGGTCCAGAAGAAAGGTATGGAATTCCATGGGATCGAAGGAGGAGCCCAGGGCTTCCTCCGCCTGCTCCCGCATCTGCTGGATCTCCAGCCAGCCCACGTAGTATTCCAGGTAGTTGGACGGGTTATCCACCATGGCGTCAAACATGCGGTCGGAGGTCTCCCGGTCCGTGATCCCGTAAGTCTCCTCCAGGAAGGCGGCGGTCTGCTCCCTGGTCCAGCCGTAGTAGTTGATGTTTAAGTCCAGAAGGGCGTGGATGCCCAGGGTCACCGCCTGGTTGCGCATCAGCAGGTTCTGAAGCTCCGGCGAGAGGCCGTTGTCGAAGAAGTAGGACTGGAACTCCACGTAGGTGGCCCAGCCCTCCGTGTAGGCCGGGAAGGACAGCAGGTGCCGGATGGGGTCATCGCAGACGGAGGAGAAATACACCGTCTGGTACAGGTGTCCCGGATAGCCCTCGTGGGCCAGGGTGGTGTAGAGGGGCGTGTCGGCGTACTCCTCGCTGCCGTTGATGTAGATGACATTGTCCTGAAAACGGTCCATGGGCGGCGTCAGGTAAAAGGCGGGGCTGAGGGAGAGCTCCAGGGCCTCCGGCACCGCCTTGATGGTGCAGGAGCACTCGGGAAGCTCCGGAAATTCCTGTTTGGTCTGAACCTTCAGATCCGCCAAGATGGCGTCGGGCTCCGTCTCGGAAAATGAGTAGGAGAGCATCTCCAGGTACAGCTCCGCCGTCAGCTCATTGGCCATGGCGGCGGCGTCCTCGTCGATGCGCCGGGTGACGGCGTCGGTGAGCTCATCCACAGAGGCGTAGGAGGTGCCGGTGGACATGCGCACCAGGTATTCATAGTACTCCTTCCCCTGGGGGAAGCCGCACATGCCGATTTCGTTGGTGCCCGTTCCCTTCAGGGAGGTGAGGGTCTCGATGAGGGACTGGTAGGCGGGGACAAAATGCTCCGCGATCAGTTCCGTGTGCCTCCGCTTCCAGGCGGCCTTCTCCTCCTGGGTGACTCCGGTCAGGCCATCCAGCTTCTCGGCGAAGGTCTCCGTGAGGAAATTCTCCTGGGGGACGATGAGATAGCTCTCGCAGGACTCGATGAGGCGCTCGATGGTGCCGTCGCTGTAGTAGAGGCCGGCGGCGGCCTTCTCCCGCTCAAACTCCTCCAGCTCCCCGTAGTACACGTCGATCTGGGAGAGGATGGACAGATAGTCCTCCACGTCCTTCTCCGTGTAAAATGGGTATTCCGCCAGGAGAATGGGCAGCTGGGCCTGGATCCCGATGGTGGGAGCCAGGGGACGGCTGTAGAGCTCCAGCCCCTTGCCGGTGAGGGCGGTGTTCAGGTAGGAGCTCAGAATGTCGTAGGTGAGCTGCTGGCTTTCGGAGAGGAGGGAGCGGTCAAACTGGGTCAGCTCCCGGTGCACCCGCTCCGTGTCCTCCATATCCCGCCGCAGGGCCTCCGAGGACGCCTCCCCGAAGGCTGAGTCCGCACCGGTGATCCCTCGGGCGGCCGGGTCCGCAAGGCTGTAGTGCAGGGTGATCTGGTCGGCGGACACCTCCTCGCAGAACAGTTCATTGGTAAACGCCCGGAAGGAGTTCTGCTCTCTGGCGGAAGCCTCTGTGTATTTTTCGTATTCTGACTGGGACGGGGCGGACGGCTCCGTGATATCCGGCGCACCGCAGCCGGACAGTGCCAGGACCGCGGCGGCCGTCAGGGCGGCAAAGCGCCTGTACAGACGTTGAACGTTCATTTCAGGTCCTCCTTTTTCTCAATTATAATATATATTGTCGGATATGACAAATCATACGTGACTTCGGTTTCAGGCTTGACAAAGGGTGGGAGAGCCATTAAACTAGGGTTAGTGCCGGCGTTTGCCGGCGTTCAGCGTGAGTGCTGTTTTTCCAACCGAATAGGAAAATGCAGTGAAGAGAAGAGTAGACGGCAGGAGCCATGACAGAGAATCCCGGCAGCTGAGATGGGAGCATGGCAGAGCCGTTGAACATGGCCTCGGAGCAGAGCAGGTGAGGGATTTTCGAGCCTGCGACGGAAGCGCCCGTTACCGCGCAGACTGTTGAGCCCGAAGGGGCAGCAGCCGGCAAGGTCCGCACCGCGAGGGGCGGACGAATTAAAGTGGTACCGCGGGATGTCTCGTCTTTAATAAAAGACGGGGCTTTTTTCATTTAATAGGAAACTTCGTTCCCTATTAAATAAAAACGCTCCGCTGTGGATGCGCACTCCGCGCTTAAGGAAATTGGTTGCTGAAGCAACCGCGCTCCGGCGCGAGTGTGCGCAGAAGCGCACACTTTTTCATTTAAAGCGCCGGGACCGGCAGAGAGAAGGAGGAATGGAAATGTGTCAGAATTGTAAAAAACCCTACTATATTACGACGGCCATCGCCTACACATCGGGCAAGCCCCACATCGGCAACACCTACGAGATCGTGCTGGCCGACAGCATCGCCCGCTACAAGAGAGAGCAGGGCTATGACGTGCGCTTTCAGACGGGAACGGACGAGCACGGCCAGAAGATCGAGCTGAAGGCGGAGGAGGCGGGGGTATCCCCCAAGGAGTTCGTGGACGGCGTCGCCGCGGAGATCAAGAGAATCTGGGACCTGATGAACACGTCCTACGACAAATTCATCCGCACCACCGACGAGTACCATGAGAAGCAGGTGCAGAAGATCTTCAAGAAGCTCTACGACCAGGGGGATATCTATAAGGGCTACTACGAGGGACTTTACTGCACCCCCTGCGAGTCCTTCTGGACCCCGTCCCAGGTGGTGGACGGCAAGTGCCCGGACTGCGGCCGCCCGGTGCAGCCCGCCAGGGAGGAGGCGTATTTCTTCAAGATGAGCAAGTACGCCGACCGGCTGATCGACCACATCAACAAGCATCCGGAGTTCATCCAGCCGGTGTCCAGGAAGAACGAGATGATGAACAACTTCCTGCTCCCGGGCCTGCAGGATCTGTGCGTGTCCAGAACCTCCTTCACGTGGGGAATCCCCGTGGACTTCGATCCCAAGCACGTGACCTACGTGTGGCTGGACGCCCTGACCAACTACATCACCGGCCTGGGCTACGACTGCGACGGGGACAATGACCAGCTGTTTGAGAAATACTGGCCGGCGGACCTGCACCTGATCGGCAAGGACATCATCCGCTTCCACACCATCTACTGGCCCATCTTCCTCATGGCCCTGGGCCTGCCCCTGCCCAAGCAGGTGTTCGGCCATCCGTGGCTCCTCCAGGGGGACGGCAAGATGAGCAAATCCAAGGGAAATGTGATCTACGCAGACACCCTGGTGGATTTCTTCGGCGTGGACGCGGTGCGCTACTTTGTGCTCCACGAGATGCCCTTCGACAACGACGGAGTCATCACCTGGGAGCTGATGGTGGAGAGAATGAACTCCGACCTGGCCAACATCCTGGGCAACCTGGTGAACCGCACCATCTCCATGACCAACAAGTACTTCGGCGGCGTGGTGAGGGATGCCGGTGCTGCGGAGGCCGTGGATGAGGATCTGAAGGCCACGGTTCTGGAGGCGGTGAAGAAGGCGGACGCCAAGATGGATCAGCTCCGGGTGGCGGACGCCATCACGGAGATCTTCGGCATCTTCAGGAGAAGCAACAAGTACATCGACGAGACGGCTCCCTGGACCCTGGCCAAGGACGAAGCCAAGAAGGACCGCCTGGCCACGGTGCTGTACAACCTGACGGAGGCCATCACCATCGGCGCCTCCCTGCTGGAGTCCTTCATGCCTGAGACCTCAGAGAAGATCTTAAAGCAGCTGAACACGGAGAAGAGGGCCCTATCCGAGATGGATACCTTCGGAAAATATCCGTCCGGCAACAAGGTGACGGACAAGCCGGAGATCCTCTTCGCCAGAGTGGACGTGAAGGAAGTCATGGAGAAGGTGGAGGCGATGCAGGCCGCCCAGAGAGCGGAGGCACAGAAGGAGGCGGAGGCTGCAGGCGGTCAGGAGGGCGCCGGCGGCGAAGCCGGAGAGAAGGAAGCCTCTGACGGGATCGACGTGGAGGCGAAGCCGGAGATCACCTACGACGATTTTGCAAAGCTTCAGTTCCAGGTGGGGGAGATCATCGCCTGCGAGGCGGTGCCCAAGTCCAAAAAGCTTCTCTGCAGCCAGGTGAAGATCGGCAGCCAGGTGCGCCAGATTTTGAGCGGCATCAAGGCACACTATACCCCCGAGGAGATGGTGGGCAAGAAGGTGATGGTTGTGACCAACTTGAAGCCTGCCAAGCTGGCGGGAATGGTGTCCGAGGGAATGCTGCTGTGCGCCGAGGACGCGGAGGGAAATCTGTCCCTGATGACGCCGGAGAAGGATATGCCGGCGGGAGCGGAGATCCGGTAAGAAGAATTAAAAATGATATATAAAGAGAGAGCCCCAAAGCCGCTGTGAGACTTTGGGGCTCTTTTGTACACCCGGCGTTTATGCCGCGGGCGGTGCGCCTGACATCCGCTCAGTGGAGTTCTCCAGCGCTCTCGCCGCCGTCCGCCCGGTCGATGGCCACCGCCTCGATGGCGTACTCCAGGGATTTGGCGATGGTCTCCAGGGGCATGGACGGGGTGGTGTTTGCCTTGTCGATCACCTGGCCGCAGGCGTAGGGCACATGGATAAATCCGGCCCGGATGCCGGGGTAGCGCTTCTCGCACATGTAGAGGACGTTGTACATGATGCTGTTGCACACGTAGGTGCCGGCGGTGAAGGAGAGGTAGCAGGGAAGACCCGCCTCCTTCACGTGCTGCACCATGGCCTTCACCGGCAGGGTGGCAAAGTAGGCCGCCGGACCGTCCGCCTGCAGCGGCTCGTCCAAGGGCTGCTCCCCGTTGTTGTCGGGAATGCGGGCGTCCACGAAGTTGATGGCCACCTTCTCCACGCTGATGCTGGCGCGGCCTCCGGCCTGGCCGACGCAGATGACCACGTCGGGCTGATATTTTCGGATGCCCTCCTCCACGGCCGGGCCGCTCAGGGAGAACACGGTGGGAATCTCCAGCTTGAAGATCTCCGCCCCGCCGATGACGTCGGGGAGCAGCTTGACGGCCTCGTAGGCCGGGTTGACGCTCTCTCCGCCGAAGGGATCAAAACCTGTCACTAAAATTTTCATAAGTACCTGTCTCCTTTCTCTGAAATAAAGAGTTCTCTAAAACAATAAAGGCTAATCAATGGAGAACAATCATATATACGATCTGCACCGCCAGCATGATCACCGCCACCGGGGCCTGTTTTTTGATCACCCCGAACCGGTCCTTCATGTCCAGCACCGCCACGGGCACAATGTTGAAGTTGGCCGCCATGGGGGTGAGGAGCGTGCCGCAGTAGCCGCAGGTGAGGGCCACCATGCCCACCACCACCGGGTCAGCCCCGTAGGCCAGGACACAGGGGGCGCCCACGCCGATGGTCATCACCGTGATGGCCCCGAAGGCGTTGCCCATGATGGCGGTGAAGAGGGCCATCCCCACGGCGAAGACGATGATGCCCACCGTCACATTTCCCTCGGGCACGACGGCGGATACCAGGCGGCCGATGATGTCGCCCACGCCGGCTGCGGTGAAGACGCCGCCCAGAGCGCCCAGGAGCTGGGGCAGCATGCACAGGGGGCCCATCATGGAGAGAAGCCGCTCAGAGTCCTTCAGGAAGGTGACCGGCTTATTGTCCCTGGAATAGCACATCAGCAGGATGACGGAGAGAAGCACGCCCAGAGCCACCCCCACCAGGGCGCTGATGTCCGTGAACAGGGCGAAGAGCAGGGAGAACACTCCCATGGTCAGGGCAGGGAGAAAGATCTTCATGCCGATTTTCTGGAACTGGCTGTGGGTGTATTCTTTTGCGGGGGCGTCCTGCCGCCCCTTGTTCACCCGGCGGAAGATGGCCGGAAGGATCATAAGGACCACCAGGGCGCCGGATACGCGGGCGGGGAGCCAGTGGCCGAAGGCACACACCACGCCGAAGGAGGTCCAGAAGACGAAGGTTCCGAAGCGGGAGGGATTTTCCCGGTCGAACAGGTTCTTGAGGCCCGCGTAGATGGTGATGAGGCCGATGAGGATGTAGACGCACTCCAGCAGTTTATCGCTCAGGGAGATGGCCGGGTCTGCAAAAAACATCATGAGCGGTCCGCCCCCTTTCCGGTGGATTTGGATGAAATTTTACCGGATTTCCCGGATTTTAAGTATTTAGCCCTCAGCTTCCGGTCCATGAGGGTGAAGTAGATGCAGGCGATCACCAGGGCGATGAGAGCGACGGGGATCTCAATCCGGGCCAGGTCGATGAGCTCCACCTCGTAGCCCAGACCGCTCAGGGTGGTCTGCACCAGGATGCCGCCGGATCCGCCCACGAAGAGCACCTGGAAGAAGAACCAGGCGATGTTGTCCATGGCGGAAGTCATGCCCTTGATCTCCTCCACATAGTCCTCGTCGGGGGTCTCGTCCTCCTCCGAGATGGCGCCCTCGGCCATGGGCATGATCACCGGGCGCACAAAGCCGGTGACGCCGCCGAAGTTGACGTTGAAGGCCCCGAAGAAGGACCGCATCACGCCGTAGATGCACACCAGCTTGCCCGCGGTGACGTTTTTAAATTTGCGGATGAAGGCGGCGGCGGCTTCCCGCAGGCCGTTTCTCTCCAGGGTTCCGGTTACAAACAGAATGATGATGAAAATTGCCATGCTCCGGTTGGAGACAAAGCTGCTTCCCAGGGTGTCCAGAAGTCCGCTGATGCCCAGACCTCCGGCCAGCGCTGTGGTGACAGCGGCCAGGAAGATGATGAGAATGGAATCCAGCTTCAGGGCAAAGCCCACGATGACGATGAGGATTCCGATGAGCCTAATGTATTCCATAGTCAGGCTTCCTCCTTTGTGGTAAATTTTGCTTCCGCGCAGCACGGATGGTAAAAGTGTGGCGGAAACTTCTAATAATTATACAATAGGACAGGGGATTCCGGCAACTGGCAAAGGCGGAAAGGGCGCTTCAACCTGCTTTACGGCGGAGGCTTTTTATGCTATACTAAGGGGTAAATTGGATTTTTGTGCGAAAAAATACATTTACATTTCAGTGAGGTGTATATGAAAGAGAAGCGAAAGGTGAGGGGCGAGCTGCGCATCTATCTCCAATGGCCGCTTCTGCTGTCGGTGCTCGTGGTGGCCATGAATCTGATCGTGGGCATACTGAACGCGGTGGCAGGCCTGGTGATGTTTGCATTTACCCTGGTCTATGTGGGGATCGCCCTGTGGCTGTATTTCTACAGAAAGAGACGGCTTTTGGGGGGACTTGTGGAATTCTCCTCCGACTATTCATGGGTTCAGAAGCACCTGCTGTCGGAGATGAATCTCCCCTACGCCCTGGTGGATGAGAAGGGGCGGATTTTGTGGCGCAACCAGAAGTTCCAGGAGATCACAGGGGACTTCAAGGGCCCGAAGAAGAATCTGACGGTGCTGTTTCCGGATATCACCAGGGAGGTCCTGGCGTCGGAGCAGAAGGGGACGGTCCACATCACCTGCGAGGACCGCAAATTCCGGGTGGATCTGTGCCCGGTGGGTCTGAAGCTGGAGGAGGATGAGGAGCAGGAGCTGGAACTCTCCGAGGCCCAGGAGAAGATGGTGGCGGTCTATCTGTTTGACGAGACCCGCATTCTTCAGTACGAGCAGGAGATCAACGACCAGAAGATGGTCTGCGGCCTCATCTATCTGGACAACTACGAGGAGGCCCTGGAGAGCGTGGAGGAGGTTCGCCGCTCCCTGCTCACGGCCCTCATCGACCGGAAGATCAGCAAGTACATCGGCAGCCTGTGCGGGGTGGTGAAGAAGACGGAGAAGGACAAGTACTTTTTCGCCATCAAGCAGAAATACGTGGACAACCTGCGGGAGAGCCGCTTCTCCATCCTGGAGGAGGTGAAGACCGTCAACATCGGCAACGAGATGGCGGTGACCTTGAGCATCGGCCTGGGCATGAACGGGGAGAGCTACATGCAGAATTACGAGTTCTCCCGCACGGCCATCGACATGGCCCTGGGCCGGGGCGGCGACCAGGCGGTGATCAAGGATGGAAGCCATATCCAGTATTACGGCGGCAAGTCCCAGCAGACGGAGAAGGCCACCCGGGTGAAGGCCAGAGTGAAGGCCCACGCGCTCCGGGAGCTGATGGAGACCAAGGACCGGCTGCTGATCATGGGCCACAAGATGGGGGACATCGACTCCCTGGGGGCGGCCATCGGCATCTACCGCATCGCCATGGCCATGAACAAGAAGGCCAATATTGTATTCAACGACATCACCTCCTCCGTGCGCCCCATGATGGAGCGCTTTACGGGGAACAGCGAGTACCCGGAGGACATGTTCATCCGCACGAAGACGGCCCTGGAGCTGGCGGACCCCAACACCATGCTGGTGGTGGTGGACGTGAACCGTCCCAGCATCACCGACGCCCCGGAGCTTCTGCAGGCGGTGCGGACCATCGTGGTGCTGGATCACCACAGACAGAGCAGCGAGATCGTCACCAACGCGGTGCTCTCCTATGTGGAGCCCTACGCCTCCTCCACCTGTGAGATGGTGGCGGAAGTGCTTCAGTATATCGCCGACGGCATCAAGATCAAGTCGGCGGAGGCGGACGCCATGTACGCGGGAATCGTCATCGACACCAACAATTTCACCATCCAGGCGGGGGTGAGAACCTTCGAGGCCGCCGCCTACCTGCGGCGGAACGGGGCGGATGTGACCCGGGTGCGCAAGATGTTCCGGGACAACATGGCGGATTACAAGGCCAGGGCAATCACCATCAGCAACGCGGAGATCTACAGGGACTGCTTTGCCCTCTCCGTGTGCCCGGCTGAGGGGATTGAGAGCCCCACCATCATCGGGGCCCAGGCGGCCAACGAGCTGTTAAACATCATCGGCATGAAGGCCACCTTCGTGTTCACCCCCTTCAACGGGGTGATCTACGTCAGCGCCCGCTCCATCGACGAGGTGAATGTGCAGGTGGTGATGGAGAAATTGGGCGGCGGCGGTCACAGGACCATCGCCGGGGCGCAGCTAAAGGATATGACTATGGAGCAGGCCAAGGACCGCCTGAAGGAGGTCCTGGACGCCATGCTGGAGAAAGGAGATATTTCATAACATGCAGGTAGTATTATTGGAGGATGTAAAGTCCCTGGGCAAGAAGGGACAGATTGTAAATGTGAACGACGGCTACGCCAGAAACTTTATCTTAAAGAAGAACCTGGGCGTGGAGGCCACGGCGAAGAACCTGAACGACTTGAAGCTGCAGAAGGCCAACGCGGAGAAGATCGCCGCAGAGCAGCTGGCGGCGGCCAAGGAGCTGGCGGAGAAGCTGGAGGGAATGAGCGTCACCCTGTCCATGAAGGCGGGGGAGGGCGGAAAGGCCTTCGGCTCTGTGTCCGGCAAGGAGATCGCAGCGGCGGCCAAGGAGCAGCTGAACCTGGAGATCGACAAGAAGAAGCTGGTGCTCCCGGAGGCCATCAAGACCTTCGGAACCCACGAGGTCCCCGTAAAGCTGCACAAAGACGTAACCGGAAAACTGACTGTGAAGGTTGTGGAGGCGTAAGAGAAAGCCATGGCAGAGGAAAATGACGCCCTGTTGAAGCGGGTGCTCCCCCACAGCATTGAGGCGGAGCAGTCTGTGATCGGAGCCATGCTCATGGACCGGGACGCGATCATCGCCGCTTCGGAGATCATCACGGAGGAGGATTTCTACCAGCGGCAGTACGGCGTCATGTTCCAGTGTATGGTGGAATTGTTCAATGAAGGCCAGGCGGTGGATGTGGTGAACCTGCAGAACCGTCTCAAGGAGAAGGATGTGCCCCCGGAGGTGGCCAGCCTGGAGACCCTGAGAGACATTATCACCACAGTGCCCACCTCGGCCAACGTGAGGGCCTATGCGGGCATCGTGCGGGAGAAATCCATGCTTCGGCGGCTGATCCGGGTCAACGAGGAGATCGCCAACACCTGCTACGCGGGCAAGGAGAAGCTGGAGGACATCCTCTCCCACACGGAGAAGGCGGTCTTTGATCTGCTGCAGTCCCGGATGGGAGGAGACTTTGTGCCCATCCGCCAGGTGGCCTTAAATGTGCTGGAGAAGATCGAGATGGCGTCCAAGACCAAGGACACGGTGACGGGAATCCCCACCGGGTTCATCGATCTGGACTACAAGACCTCCGGTCTCCAGCCCTCGGATTTTATCCTGATCGCCGCCCGCCCGTCCATGGGAAAGACGGCCTTCGTGCTGAACCTGGTGGACTATGTGGCGGTGAAGAAGAGGCGGCCCTGCATGATCTTCAGCCTGGAGATGTCCAAGGAGCAGCTGGTGAACCGAATGCTCTCCATGGAGTCCAACGTGGACTCCCAGAAGCTGCGGACCGGAACGCTGACGGACGAGGACTGGGACGCTGTGGTGGAGGGAATCGGCATCATCGGAAACTCCACCCTCACCATCGACGACACGCCGGGTATCTCCATCTCGGAGCTGCGCTCCAAGTGCAGGAAGAAGAAGCTGGAGAGCGGCCTGGACCTGGTGATCATCGACTACCTGCAGCTCATGAGCGGCAGCAGCCGGCGCAGCGAGAGCCGCCAGCAGGAGATCTCCGAGATCTCCCGCTCCTTAAAGGCCCTGGCCAGGGAGTTGAACGCCCCGGTCATCGCCCTCTCCCAGCTGAGCCGAGCCTGTGAGACCAGGACGGACCACCGCCCCATGCTGTCGGATTTGCGCGAGTCGGGAGCCATCGAGCAGGATGCGGACGTGGTGATGTTCCTGTACCGGGACGACTATTACAACAAGGACACGGACAACCCCAACGTGGCCGAGGTGATCATCGCCAAACAGCGAAACGGCCCCATCGGCACCATCAACCTGGTGTGGATGCCGGAGTACACCAAGTTTGCCAACATGGCCAGAAGTTGAGGGTGAATCCCCTGAGAATTTTTGTCATAATCCAAATTTCTCTCACATAACATATAAGTAGGTTTTGAAATATTGCCGACTAAAGGAGAGGATTTGTGATGAACGAAATACATTATCTGATTTCCGACGCATCGAAGAAGGTGGATGTGGAGTCCCATGTGCTCCGCTACTGGGAGGACGAGCTGGAGTTAAAGATCCCCCGCAACGAGATGGGCCACCGGTATTATACAGAATTTCATATCCGTCTGTTTCAGCAGATCAAGAAGCTGAAGGAGAAGGGATACCAGCTGAAGGCCATCAAGAGCGCTCTGGAAAAGATGCTGGAGGAGGGGAAGGACGAGCTGTCAGATGAGATGCTGGTTCAGGGGGCTGCGGCCCTGAGGGAGAGCGCCGTCTGCAGGGACGGACAGAGCCTGCAGGTGGTGGAGGAGGGCGGAGCGCCCGGCCCCCTCACGGCGGAGGAGAAGATGGAGCAGTTCCAGGAGATTATGAACCATATCATCGGCCGCGCCCTGGAGCACAACAACGAGCAGCTGAGCCAGGACATCAGCAGCCTGGTAAACGACCGGGTGGCTAAGGAGCTGGAATATCTGATGCGGGTGGGAGACGAGAAGGCGGAGGAGCGCTTCAAGCGCCTGGATGAGACCATACGGGAATATCAGAAAGAGGGTAAAGGGCGGGCGGAGGCGGCGGCCTCGAAGATCTCGTTTTTCAAGAGAAGAAAGTTCAGAAAAAAGTAGAGAGATAAGGGAGTATCACAGCTGATTTTGCGGTACTCCCTTGTCTCTTATATTTTATGGAAGATCAAATTTACGGAAGATCAAAATCCTCCGCCTCGTGGGAGGCGAATGCGCGCTACTTCACCGGGTAGAAGCCGGTGGGAGACTCTCCCAGGTTGATCATGATATTCTTCATCTGGGTGTAGTGCTCCAGGATGACCTTGTGGGTCTCCCGCCCGATGCCGGAGGTCTTGTAGCCGCCGAAGGGAGCTCCCTCGGGGATGGAGTTGTAGGTGTTGACCCACATGCGCCCGGTCTCCACGGCTCTGGCCACCCGGATGGCCCGGTTGATGTCTCTGGTCCACACAGCGCCGCCCAGGCCGTACTCGCTGTCGTTGGCCATGGCGATCGCTTCATCCTCCGTCTTAAACTTCAGAATGCAGGCGACCGGCCCGAAGATCTCCTCCTGGGCCACGCGCATGTCGTTGGTGACATTTCCCAGAAGGGTGGGGCGCAGGAAACTGCCCTGGTCCAATCCGTTTTCTGTCACCTGACAGCCGCCGCAGAGGACGGTGGCGCCCTCCTCCTTGCCGATCTCTATGTACTTTAAGATCTTCTCCATTTGGCCTCTGTTGATCTGGCTGCCCATCTGGGTATCGGCCTCCCAGGGCAGGCCCACCTTCACCTGGTTGAAGCGCTTCACGGCCTCTTCCACGAACCGGTCATAGATGGACTCCTGGACGAAGACGCGGGAGCCGGCGCAGCACACCTGCCCCTGGTTAAACAGAATGCCCATCTGCAGGCCGTCCATGGCCATCTCCCAGTCGCAGTCCTCAAAGAAAATGTTCGCGGATTTTCCGCCCAGTTCCAGGGTGGAGGGAATCAGCTTCTCCGCCGCGGCCAGGGCCACATTGCGGCCCACCTCCGTGGAGCCGGTGAAGGCCAGCTTGCGGAAGCCCTTGTGCTCCAGCATGTACTGCCCGGATTTGGAGCCGGAGCCGGTGATCACGTTGAATACGCCGGCGGGAATCACATCCTGCACCAGCTTTGCAAACTCCAGCACGCTCAGGGGAGTCGAGCTGGAGGATTTGAAGACGGTGCAGCAGCCGCTGGCCAGCACGGGGGCCAGTTTCCAGGCGGCCATGAGGAACGGGAAGTTCCAGGGGACGATCTGACCCACCACGCCGATGGGTTCCCGGAGAATGAGGCTCAGGGTCTCATTTCCCAGCATGTTGGCGCTGCCTTCCTCGGCCATGATGCAGCCGGCAAAATAGCGGAAATGCTGGGCGGCCAGGGGGATGTCCACCGCCATGGTCTCGCGGATGGGTTTGCCGTTGTCCATGGTCTCCACCATGGCCAGGTGTTCCTTGTTGGCGTCGATGATGTCGGCGATCTGGTTTAAGATAGCCGAGCGCTCGGTGACGGTGGTATTCTTCCAGGTGGCAAAGGCTTTCCAGGCGGCTTGTACAGCCGCATCCACGTCCTCTCTGGTCGCCTGTGCACATTCTGCCAGCTTCTCACCGTTGGCGGGACAGGTGGTGACAAAGGTCTTGCCGTCGGAGGCGTCCTTCCACTGACCGCCGATAAACAACTGATATTTGTCCTGCAGTTTCACACGTTCCATAAAGTCCTCTCCTTTCTAAAGATTTCACATCTGTTCTGGTAATTTCATCATAGCACTGTCAGATAAGGACTTCAACGATAGTTAATATATTAACAAAACGAGAGGAAAGTGAGAAAATATCAGAAAAAAACCCGCGTTCAAGAGCCATTAGCTGACTTTTGAGCGCGGGAAGAATCTCACGCGTCCGGCTCCCGCATTCGGTAGCCGACGCCGATCTCCGTGCTGATGTATTTGGGATCGGCGGGATTTTCCTCCATCTTCCGCCGGATGTGGGCCATGTTCACCCGCAGGATCTGGTTGTTGCTGTCGGCGTAGGGCCCCCAGATGTGGTTGATGATGAAATCGTAGGTGAGGACCCGGCCGGCGTTCAAGGCCAGCAGGGAGACCAGCTTGTACTCAATCTGGGTGAGGTGGATCTCCTGCCCGCCGATGGTCACCAGCCGCTTGTCAAAGTCGATCTCCAGGTCGCCGCTGCGGTAGACGGAGCCGCTGCCCCGGGAGGAGGAGGTCTGGCTGTGGCGCAGGGCCGTGCGGATGCGGGCCAGGAGCTCGGAGGTCCCGAAGGGCTTGGTGATATAGTCGTCCGCCCCGGCGTCCAGGGCGTTCACCTTCTCACTCTCCTCCGTGCGGGCGGAGATCACCAGGATGGGCACGGAGGAGAATTCCCGCACCTCCCGGATGACCTGGATCCCGTCCATGTCCGGAAGCCCCAGGTCCAGCAGGACCACGTCGGGGCAGTTGGAGGCGATGCAGGAGATCCCGTCTTTTGCCGTGTAGGCGGATATGGCCTTATAATCGTGGTTGGCCAGAGTCGTCTCTATAAAGGCACAGATATTTTTTTCATCTTCAATAATAACTACAGTCAGCTTATGATTCATAAGGCTCATCTCCTAGTGGAAGTGTAAATGTAAACAGGGCTCCGTCGGAAAGATTCTGGGCCCAGATGCGGCCGTTGTGGGCCATAATGATGGTCTTGCATATGGACAGGCCGATTCCCATGCCCTTGCGGGAGTCCCCGGAGCTGGCGGGGGTGTCGGCGTAGCCGTCGAAAATGCGGGGCAGCAGGTCCTCGCGGATTCCATGGCCGTGGTCCCGGATGCGGAAATAGACCTGGCGCTCCGCAGCGATCACAGTCAGCTCCATGGGTTCCGTGGAGCCGCTGTGGTAGATGCCGTTTTCCAGGAGGTTGATGATCACCTGCTCGATGAGGGTGGCATCCATGGGCACCATGATGAAATTTTCCGGGGTGGTCACCCGGATGCTGGCGTCCGGGATCCGCTTTTTTAGGCGGGAGACGGCCTCCGACACCACCTCCTCCAGAGGTTCCAGGGTCTTTGTGAGTCGGGCCCCGTCCTGGCGGATCTTGGTGACGGACAGCAGGTTTTCCACCATGTGCAGAAGCCAGTTGGAATCGTCGTAGATGGTCTGCACCATCTGCAGTTTCTCCCCCTCGGAGAGGAAGGCTCCGTTTTCCAGGTAGGTGGAGCTGGCCCCGATGATGCTGGTGAGGGGGGTGCGCAGGTCGTGGGAGACGGCCCGCAGCAGGTTGGCCCGCATCTTCTCCTTCTCCGCCTCCATGAGGAGTTTCTCCTGCTCCCGCAGGATCCGGTTTTTCTCCTTTAGATGGGTGGTGGTCATGCTGGTGAGGCAGGCGATGATCAGCATGGAGGCGAAGGTGACGGGGTAGCCGTCCAGGTTGAAGGCCAGGGAGAAATAGGGGGAGGTGAAGGCATAGTTGACGCAGACCACAGAGATCAGGGCTGCGGCGATGCCGGGCACGTACCCGGTGGTAAAGCGGGCGATGAACACCACCGCCAGCATATAGAAGGCCGGTACATTCTCCGCGTTTCCGGAGATCCGGTAGAAGGCGAAGGACACCGCGGTGGAAAAGCCCAGGATCAGGGCGGTAGTCAGAATGTTGCAAAGCAGAGTCTTTCTGTCCATAAATTTTATCTGGCGCTTCATGGCAACCTCCCGTCAGCTCCTGTCTTTTCTGCCGCCGCGCCCGCTCTGCCGGGCGGCTCTTCTGGCGGCCATCATCTGTTCAAATTCCTCGTCGGAGACGCCGATCTCCCGCAGCCTCTGGCGGCGGCGCTCCTCCCTGCGCCTGCGGTCCTCCTCCCTGCGCTGGCGCTCCCGTCTCAGGTGGACGGTCACGGCTGCGGCTGCGGCGGCCAGTGCGGCGACGGCCGCGAGCACCCAGACGAAAACTGGGACGGAGAATCCGTCCTCCCCGGGGGGAGTTTCAGGGTTCCCCTGGGAGATGGCCCCGGGGGCGGTCTGGGGGCCGGCATCGGCGGAGGAACCCGCGGCGGGATCCGAGGCGTCAGCGGCGGGATCAGTCGCAGGGTTCGAGGCGCCGGCGGCGGGATCGGTCACGGGATCCGAGGCACCGGCGCCGGGGGACTCCAGCGGGATCAGAGGAATCTCCTCCTCCCCGGTGCGGTTCAGCAGATAGGCGGATCCGATGAGTCGGTCATTGTAGGTGTACTGTACCTGGGCGATAGCATTTTCCGGCGCCAGCCCGTCCAGCTGGTAGGTCACGGACACGTCCGCATCCCCGATGGAGGCGGAGAGGGGCAGAGTGATCATCCCCTCCTCCAGGGAAAGGTCGGAGAGATCGCCCACAGAGATTCCGCCGATGGAGAGATCGCTGTCCAGGGTGGAAAAGCGGTCGTCCAGCTGGGAGATGGGGGCCGTGTGGAAATTGGCAAAGCCGAAATCCAGCATGGCCTTTGTGTCGGAGTAGTGGGTCTGATGGCCGTTCAGCACCACCGCCACCAGGGTCATGTCATTTCTGGTGGCGAAGGTCACAAGGGTGTTGCCGGCCAGGGATGTATATCCGGTCTTTCCGCCGAAGGCGCCCTCGTAGTACTGGGAGCGGCTGGGCAGGAGCATGGCGTGATGGGCGTAGACCGTGGATCCCTCCGGATAGTTCCGGGTGGGGGGCAGGTCGTAGTATCTGGCGCCGTCGATCTCCAGGAACATGGGGTTCTGGATGGCCGCCCGGCAGATCAGGGCCATGTCGTAGGCGGAGGTGTAGTGGTTCTCGTCGTTTAAGCCGCTGGGGTTGGCGAAATGGCTGTCCTGGCAGCCCAGGCTGGCGGCGGTCTCATTCATCAGCTCCGCGAAGGCCTCCCTGGAGCCGGAGACGTGCTCCGCCAGGGCGTTGGCCGCCTCGTTGGCGGACTGGAGGAGCAGGGCGTAGAGGCAGTCCCGCACGGTGAGCACATCCCCCTCGTCGATGCCGGCGTTGCTGCTGCCGCTCTCCACGTTGTACACAGCGTCGTAGGAGAAGGTGACCTCCTCGTCCAGACTGCAGTGCTCCAGCACAATAAGAGCCGTCAGCACCTTGGTGATGCTGGCGGGGTAGTAGGTCTCATGCAGATTTTTTCCGAAAAGGACGGCGCCGGAATCGGCGTCCATGACGATGCCCCCGTCAGCCTCGATGGCCACGTCGGCGGGCCAGCCCGGGGCGGCGTAGGCGGCCGCCGGGAAGAGGCTGAGGGTGAGAATAACGGTCAATAATAAAGAGAGGATTCGTTTCATAAATAGGGAACTCCATCTGATTTCAATTCTTTCGGCCGGGACCGCCATGGATCCCGGGCTGATACAAGTATATGCCATTTCCCCGGACAAGTAAAGAATGAAGGGGGAATTCCTCACCGGCGGGAGTCCCCGGCGGGTTTCCGCAGGGAAAAGTACAGGCAGACGGCGAAGAACACCAGGACCGCCCCTCCGAAGGTGAGGCCAATGCGCAAGGCCGTGTCGGCGAAAAACGGTTCGGGCACGATGTTGATCAGGAGGTCGGTGGCCGGGTTTAAGATCCACAGGTCATTGTCGAAGAAAATGTGGTGGAACACTACGAAATACCGGGAAAAGTCCGAGGCGATCAGAAGCCCGATGCCGGCGGCGAGGAGGAAGAAGAGTCCCGTCCCCACGCAGAGCATTCTGGGCAGCGTCCGCTTCAAGTCTGCCTTCAGGGCGGTCATGAGGAGGACGCAGACGGCGGCTGCCGCAAGGCAGACGCGCCGCAGGGTGATGGCGCCCAGGAACAGTCCCCGCACGTCCTCCATGTGGGCGATTTCCCTGGCGTTGAAAAACTCCCGGGGGGATCCGTCCACCACGGTCATGACGTGGAGGTCGTCCCGGTCGCCCCGGAGATAATCCATCATCTCATCGGTCACCTGCAGCAGGTCGTCCATCTCCATGCGGACGGCGGCGGTGACATTGTATTTTTCATATTCGTGTTCATAGTAGCCGGGGGTCCAGTAGGTGACGGCCTCCACCGATGTGATGAGAAAGACGATCATCAGGCAGAAGGCGCACACGATCCCCGGAAGTCTTTGCAGAAGCTTCAAGTCTCGTCATCTCCTTTGTCATGTTTTCCGGTGGCCCTGGGCAGATTCCAGCGGTATTTGGCGGCCAAAAGCCGGATCAGCACCACCACGGCGGAGCAGATCACCATGGCCGCGTCGGCGGGGATCAGATCCATCAGGGCGATGTAGAGCAGGGCGCCGGCGATGGAGGCGCAGGCGTACACGTGCTTGCAGAGGACGTAGGGGGTCTGGTCGGCCATGATGTCCCGGAGGATGCCGCCCCCCACTCCCGTGATCACCCCCAGGAACACGGCCAGAAAGCGGTAGTCCCCGAAGCCGGCGCTCACGGCGGTGTCGATGCCCACCACGGTGAAGGCGCCCAGCCCCACGGCGTCAAAAAGGTTCATGATCTTGTCGTAGGTCTGGCGGTAGAAGCCGGACATGAGATAGCTGTGGAAGCGGATGACGGCGAACAGAAGCAGCACCGTCACCAGGGCCATGAGGACGTAGATGGGGTTCACAAACAGGCTGGGGGGCACCTTCCCGATGATGATGTCCCGGATCATTCCCCCGCCCACGGCGGTGGTGACGCCCAGCACGATGACGCCCAGCAGGTCCAGATTTTTATCGATGGCGGTCATGGCTCCGGAGGAGGCGAAGGCGACGGTGCCCACCGCCTCCAGGGCAAACAGGATCGACCAGTGTATCTCCATGAGAAAACCCTCCTTTGCAGCGCGCACACTGCGGCATTTCCCCTATTTTAACATAAATCGAAAAAAAGAAAAAGCGCTGTTAAGCGCCTTTTTCTTTCATCCGTTTGATCACCTTCAGCCGGGTAAATTCCTCCCTCTCCTTCTCCTCCAGGGCGCCGGTGATGTCCTTCGTCAGCTCCTGGTACATGGGGATGGTGATATTTTTCAGGGCATTTGCCCGCTTCTGTGTCTTTTTGATGTTGTTTGCCAGCCGGTAGGCGGAATTTTCCACCATGGACAGGCGGATGGTCAGCTCCTTGACCTTTTCAAATCTGGCTCTGGCCTCGTCCAGGGACTGCCGGGTGCTGTAGTAGGCGTAGGTCAGGTTCAGGGGAGCGTCCTCGTGCTGCACCAGGGGGATCTCCGTCCCCATGATGCTCCTGGCCTTGATGCGGATGCCGTTTTCCACAGGGACGGAGGAGGCGATGTCCTGGACAAAGCTGATGCCCAGCTCGATGTTCGCCCGCTGGAGCGCCTTGTAGGCCTCTGTGAAGGTGGCGTCGATCTCCGACTGGATGTCCCTGGCCTGGTCGATGAGCTCCATCAGCTCCCGCAGAAGGATGTTTCTCTTCTTGTCCATCAGGCCGTAGCCCTGGGTGGCCAGGGCCAGGGAGTTTTTGGCCAGAATCAGATTTCCCTTTGTGGGGAATGTGTTCGGATTCATGCAGTCGCCTCCTCAGAAGCGGGGCGGTAGAACTCGTCCAGAATCTTGGTGTCGATCCGGTCAAGTTCCTCTCTCGGCAGCATGCCGAGAAGCTCCCAGCCGATGTTTAAGGTGTCGATGATGGTGCGGTTCTCGTGGGTGTCCTGGCCGATGAAGCGTTTCTCGAACGCCCGTCCGAACTCCAGGTACTTCTTGTCCAGGGGGGAGAGCTCGTCTTCTCCGATGACGGAGGCCAGGGCTCTGGCGTCCCCCACCTTGGCGTAGCAGGAGAAGAGCTGGTTGGCCACGTCCTGGTGGTCCTTCCTGGTGTATCCCTCGCCGATGCCGTCCTTCATCAGACGGGACAGGCTGGGCAGCACGTTGATGGGCGGATATACGGACTGTCCCTGCAGGGTGCGGTCCAGAACGATCTGCCCCTCGGTGATGTAGCCGGTCAGGTCGGGGATGGGGTGGGTGATATCGTCGTTGGGCATGGTCAGAATGGGAATCTGGGTCACAGAGCCGTTCTTGCCCGCCACGATGCCGGCCCGCTCGTAGATGGTGGCCAGCTCGCTGTAGAGGTAGCCGGGGTAGCCCTTTCTGGAGGGAATCTCCCCCTTGGAGGAGGAGACCTCACGCATGGCTTCGGCAAAGGAGGTCATGTCCGTCAGAATCACCAGGATGTGCATCTCCTTCTCAAAAGCTAGGTACTCGGCCAGAGTCAGGGCCACCTTGGGGGTGATCAGACGCTCCACCACCGGGTCGTTGGCCAGGTTGATGAACATGGCCACATGGTCGGACACGCCGCTCTCCTCAAAGGTGCGGCGGAAAAAATCGGCCACGTCGTATTTCACGCCCATGGCGGCGAAGACGATGGCGAATTTCTCATCGGAGTCCTCTCCCAGGGACGCCTGCTGGACGATCTGGGCCGCCAGCTGGTCGTGGGGAAGGCCGTTTCCGGAGAAAATCGGCAGCTTCTGTCCCCGGATCAGGGTGGTCAGGCCGTCGATGGCGGAGATGCCGGTGCGGATATAGTTTCTGGGGTACTCCCGGGTCACCGGGTTTAGGGGCTTCCCGTTCACATCCAGGGTCATATCCGGCTCAATGTCCCCCAGGCCGTCGATGGGTGCGCCGATGCCGTTGAAGGTGCGGCCCAGCATCTCCTCGGAGACGCCGATCTCCATGGGATGGCCGGTGAGGCGGGTGTGGGTGTTGCGCAGGGCCATGCCGTCGGTGCCCTCGTAGACCTGGATCACCGCTCGGTCGTCGTAGATCTCAATGATGCGGCCGAGCCGGGGCTCCTTGGAGCCCTTGACGGTCATCTCCACGATCTCGTCGTAGGCGGCTCCCCGGACGCCTTCCAGCACGGCAAGAGGGCCGTTTATGTTGCTCAATCCTAAATATTCCACTGCCATGGCAGGCACCTCCTTTTATGCGTTCCGCTCTACGACGTCGTCGTAGAACTTGTCGATCATCTGCTTGTATTCTTCAAACATCTCCGGCTTGCTGTTGGGGATGTCGTATTTCATGGCGATCACCTTGTCGAAAATGTGGTCCTCCTTGAGCACCGACATGGGCATGCCCATGGAGATCAGCGCCCGGGACTTCTGGTAGAGGTAGAGGATCACGTCCATCATCAGAAACTGCTTGGACATGGGGACGCAGGTGTCGTCGGGGTGGAAAGCGTTCTGCTGCAGGAATCCCACCCGGATCACCCGGGCGATCTCCAGAGTCAGCTTCTGGTCGTCCGGCAGCACGTCGCTTCCGATCAGCTTCACGATCTCCAACAGGCTGCTCTCCTGGGTGAGGATCAGCATCAGCTGGTTGCGGTAGTCCACAAATTTCTTGTCTACATGGTCCACATACCAGGGGGCCAGGTCCGTCAGGTACTCGGAGTAGCTGGTCAGCCACTGGATGGCCGGGAAATGTCTGGCGTAGGACAGGTTCTTGTCCAGGCCCCAGAAGCAGCGGACAAACCGCTTGGTGTTCATGGTCACCGGCTCGGAGAAGTCTCCTCCCTGGGGGGATACGGCTCCGATGATGGACACAGAGCCCTCCGTGCCGTTTAAGTTCTGCATCATGCCGGCCCGCTCGTAGAAGGCGGACAGGCGGGAGGCCAGGTAGGCCGGGAAGCCCTCCTCGGCGGGCATCTCCTCCAGGCGGCCGGACAGCTCCCTCAAAGCCTCGGCCCAGCGGGAGGTGGAGTCGGCCATGATGGCCACATGGTAGCCCATATCCCGGTAGTACTCCGCCAGGGTCAGGCCAGAGTAGAGGCTGGCCTCACGGGCGGCCACGGGCATGTTGGAGGTGTTGGCGATCAGGGTGGTCCGATCCATCAGGGGATTGCCGGACTTGGGGTCGATCAGCTCAGAGAACTCCTCCAGCACCTGGGTCATCTCGTTGCCGCGCTCGCCGCAGCCGATGTAGATGATGATGTCGGCGTCGGACCACTTGGCGATCTGGTGCTGGGTCATGGTCTTCCCCGTGCCGAATCCGCCGGGGATGGCTGCCGTGCCGCCCTTGGCCAGGGGGAACATGGTGTCCAGGATTCTCTGGCCGGTGATCAGGGGCACGGAGGGCGGAAACCGCTTCGCCGTCGGGCGGGGAACGCGGATGGGCCATTTCTGGGTCATGGTGATGTCCTTCTCAGTGCCGTCCGGCAGCTGAAGGGTCAGCAGCCGGTCGCTGATGGTGTACTCCCCGTCGGCGACCACGTCCAAGACGTAGCCCTCCATATCGGGGGGAATCATCACCTTGTGGGTGATGGCGGGAGTCTCCGGGACCTCGGCGATGATGGCGCCGGGGTAGAGGCGGTCCCCCTTTTTCACAGTGATGTGGGTCTTCCACAGCTTTTTGGTGTCCAGGGAGTCCACGTTTACGCCCCTGGAAATGTATGGGCCGCCGGACTTGGCGATCTCCGCCAGGGGGCGCTCAATGCCGTCGAAAATGTTGTTTAAGATGCCGGGGGCCAGGGTGGCGGACACGGGAGCGCCCGTCCCCTCCACAATCTCTCCCGGCTTGATGCCGGTGGTCTCCTCGTACACCTGGATGGTGGTGGAGTCCGAGGAGAGGCCGATGACCTCGCCCACCAGATGGTCGCCTCCCACGGTGACCATTTCATGCATCTCGAAGCCGGCGTCGCCCTTCACGTGCACGATGGGGCCGTTGATGCCGTAAATGATGCCTGTCTTAGTCATGGCCCTGTCCTCCTTTTTCTGTCAGATGGAATGATACGTGGCGCTTCGCCTCCTGGATGAGGGAGTCGAAGGAGTTGTCGATCAAAATGTTCTTGGAGGGGATCACCGCCCGCATGCCTCCGCCGAAAGAGTACTGGCTGAGGCGGATATCGGCGCCGCCGCCCATGTGGAGGGCGATCCGCTGCAGCTTGTCCTCGTCCACCGGGTCCAGGTAGACCATGAGGGCCTCCTCGCCGGCCACCTCCTTCGCATGGCGGATCTGCCGCTCCAGCATCTGCTGGTAGGCGGAGGTCTCCATGAAGTTCACCAGCTTGTTTTTCAGCTCCACGAAGAGCATGTCTTTGAGCTCCTCCTGCTTTCTGCTCAGGTCTCGGCGGATCTTCAGCTGCTCCACAGCCAGCTGCTTGTTGATGTCCCGCTTGATTTTATCCTTCTCCATCTGGATCTGCATGTCGGCCCGCCTTTTGGCGTCCGCTTTGTAGTCTTCCAAATCCTTGTCCAGGGCGGCGGAGCAGTCGTCCAGCATTTTGGCGCTGCGTGCCCTGGAATCCTCCATGCAGAAATCCAGGAAATGCTGTAATTTTTCGTCGGTTGTCAAATCCTTACACCTGCCTTTTTATAATTTCAGGCCGATGGCCTCGTTTACATAGTCCGTGATAAAGTTGGGCTTGCGGCCGGTGCCGTGGCGGTCGGGGATTTCCACAAACAGAGGCACTTTGTAATCCAGCTTCAGCCGGTTTACCACCTCGGGGAAATCTCTGCCGAACTTTTCCGTCAGCAGAACGATCCCGATCTCCTTATCGGCCAGCACTCTATCCAGGGCAGCCTGCAGTTCATCCTTCTCGTGGACAACCACGCCCTCCACGCCGGCCAATCGCATGCCGGTGTAGGTGTCGGTGTTGTCGCTGATGAGAAACATTTTCATATTAAAGCTGTCCCAAGATCATGAAGGAGATGATCAGTCCGTACAGGCACACACCTTCGGCAAGTCCAACGAAGATGAGGGATTTACCAAGAATGGAAGAGTCCTCGCTGATGGCGCCCAGAGCGGCGGATGCAGCTGCGGAGACGGCGATGCCGCCGCCCACGCAGGAGAGGCCGGTGGAGAGAGCTGCGGCCAGGTAGCCGAAGCCGGTGGCGGAGGAGGAAACTGCGGAAGCGGCCTCCTCGGCGGCGTAGGCATTTCCTGTGAACATCAGGCCGGCGGATACGGCCATAACTCCGAAGAACAGTACCATGTTGCAGGCGAGGGCCTTCTTGTAGCGCCCCTTGGATTTCTCGCCCATGGCGAATGCGCCGAAGGGAACGGCGATGCTCAAGATCAGTGCGGCAGCCAGTGTGATTTTAACTAATAAAGACATAATGTATATTCTCCTCTCTGATGAAACATTTATGGTGATAGGGCGCGCAGCCGTCAGGCTCCGGCCTTTCCGTAAGGTTTGAATTCGCGGCCGCTTCCGCGGTAGAAACGGCTGAACAGCTCATAGTATTCCAGACGAAGCACCTGGATGCCAACCACCAGGCCTTCCAGCCCGCAGACGAAGAGGTTGCCCAGGACAACCACAAGCCAGTTGGGGCTTCCCGCCTCCGCGCCGGCCAGCATCAGGACCACCTCCATCATGGCGGCGTGGCTGACGGCGAAGGCTCCCACACGGACGAAGGACAGGGTGTTGGAGAAATAGCTGAGCAGGACCTCAAACAGCTCGAAGAAGCCCTGGATCACAAACATGGCCTTGCCCCCGGGAGCGGCTGTCCTGGCCTTCTTTTCGAGGAAGGCGGTGAGGGGTTCCTTGAAAAACATGAGAAGCAGGGGAACTCCGAACATTACCGCCAGCACGGCGCTTCCCGGCAGCACATGGCCGGTCATGAACAGAACCACGGCCAGAACCAGGCTTCCGTAGAAGACGAGGCCGGCCACGCCGTTGGTGTCAAACCAGAGCTTTTCCGCGTCCTTCTCCCGCAGGCTGTTGATGATGTTGAGCACCATGGTCAGCAGGATGATCCCCATGCCGATGGAGATGGACACCACAAACACCGTGTTCAGCTTGCCGATGAAGGGCAGGGTGGTCATGGCGTCAGCCGGGCGCAGCCACAGGGGCGTGATCACGTCCTCGAAGCCGAACACGCTGCCGAACAGCAGGCCGAAGATGGTGGAGAAGAAGCCGCAGCAGGAGATGATGGCCGCCAGGCTCATCTTCTTCAACCGGTACAGCAGAAAGCCGCCGGCCAGCAGGCATAAGCCCTGTCCCGCATCCCCGAACATGAAGCCGAAGAGGAAGGAGTAGGTGATGCCGATGAGGATGGTGGGATCCAGCTCCTCGTAGGAGGGAAGCCCGTACATCCGGATAAACAGCTCGAACGGCCGGAAAATCCCCGGATTTTTCAGCTTGGTCGGGGGCTTGCTGATGACGTTCCCGTGGTTTTCCTCCACGATGAGGAAGACGTCCGGGTCGTTTTTGATCTCCTCCCGGAAGGCCGCCGCCTGGTTCTTGGTCATCCACCCGCACAGGATGTAGAAGGTGGAGGACTTGTGGGTGGTGGAGGCGGCCATCTTGCGGACGTTGAAGTTCTTGTCGTAGCGCTCCAGCCGGGCCGCAGCCGCCAGGATGGCGTCCCTGTTCTTCTCCAGGCATTCCCTGCGCTTGTTTTCCAGGTCAGCAATCCGGTTCTTCATGTCCCCGATCTTCTGATCCAGCGCCTCCCCCGCCTCCAGGGGCGTCCCCTCGTACTCGTCGGGAATCAGGTAGCGCTCAAAGTGCATGGACGCGTAGATGGCGTCGATCTTTTTGGAGATGGACTCCGGCACAAAGTAGACGATCCACACGTACTCCTCGTCCTCGCTGCACTTGTAGTAGACCGTGTCGATGGTGTCGTACACGTAGTCGGTAAATTTCTGGAAATACTCTTTGGGAATCCGCCCAAACCGGAAGCGGATGTATTTAAAATGCAGGATCGTGCTCAGATTGTAATTCAGGTCTGTAAACGGCGAAATCCTGGCTCTCGACTCCTCGAGTGACTCCACCCGCTGCTCCAACGTGTTTTTTTCCTGGTCCCAGGCTTTTAAATCAGAAGAAATCCTGGTCACAGTGTCCATGGCCTCGTCCAGAGAAACCTCGGGAAGAGAGCCGGTCTCCGGGCTGCCGGCCTTCAAAGGCTCAGCCAGGCTGGCGGCCTCCCCGCAGAGCTCCCGATAAGGGTTGACCTCTGTGATGGGCCTTAAATCCTTCACGGACCTCAGCTCCGACAGCGCATTTTCCAGCTGGATTTCATATCGGGAGAGATACTTGTCCACCATCCGGTCGATGTCGGTCTTGGGTCCTGTGATGCTGACAAACTGCATCTTTTCAATCACTTTCCGTTGCCCCCTTTGCTGTCTTTGATAATACAGGAAAGAATTTCACTGGAATCCATGCCGTACCGGATGCACTCGATGGCGGTGATCAGGCGGCTGATTTCCAGGTTCTTAAAATAGAAATAAGAGTTGAGGATCGCCGCAGAGTAGGGATTCTTCCGCGCAGTCACTGCGTAGATCTGGTTCATCACCTGCTCGTAGAGCGCCTCCAGATCCGGCTCGATCCTCAGATCGCTCCGGGAGAGAGATCCGTAGCGGGTCCCGCTCAGAACATTGAAAAATTCGTCCAGGCTTCCCGCCTCCGCGAGGCGGGTGACTTCCTCCTTTTTCAGCCGGTAATTTACCGGGATCAGAAGCGTGTAGATATCGGAGGAGGACAGATGGTAATACTTTTTTGACCGGTAGATCCACTGAATGTTCAGGAGATCCAGCCGGGAGCCGAAGCACCGGGTGAGGGTTTCCCGCTCGCTCTTGTCCGTGAACTTGTCCTTGATTCTCCAAGCCCATTTGAAATGGTAGAGATCCAGCTGGATTTCGTAGTCGAAGAGCGAAGCGCTCTCCAGATTGTCCAGCCGGGAAAAGAGCTCATAGTAGGGAGTTCCCTTCAGCGCCGCGGTCAGGTCGGCCACGGTGGCGCAGGCCGAGAGCTTTGCCACATCCAGCCGGGAGTGCCGGGAGAAAAAGTCCTGGAACAGCTCCAGCTTTACGGGGCGTTTTTCCGGTCCGGCGATGCTTCGCAGACATCTCTTCAACAGGGCGATCTCAAAGCCGGAAAAATACAGGCTCAGAAATTTCCGGGGTCCCGGTCCGGCAAAGCGGTACAGCTTCTCAAAATCCCGGTAGCGGGAGAGGAGCAGCAGTTTTTCCAGCTCGGAGCGATGGGTGGAGCTGTCGGCGGAGGCGAGAACCTCCCCGTAGGCCGGCTGGGATTTGATAAATTCCAGCGCGTCCCCCACGGTGGCGAGGGAGGCCAGCTCTTCATACTGCCGCTCTGTGAAGAAGCGGCTTTCCATGGCCCGGACTTTGGTGGTTAGACCGCTGTAGGTCAGGAGATTTCCCATATAATCACCCCTTTGTCATTGATTGAAACAAGTTTTCCACGTACTGGACATGGCGTCTTTGATAATTTTCCTCCATGCGCCGGATGGTGTCGTCCGCCTCCCGCCGCTGGGCGTCCAGCTGCTTTTGGGCCTCCTCCTCCATGGCCGCCCGAAGCCTGCCCAGCTCAGCGTCGGTCTGGGCTTCCAGTTCCCGGTCAAAAGCGGCTTTTTTCTCCTCCGTCTCCCGGGCATAGTCCTTTTTCCGCTGGGCCGCCGCCTCCATGATCGATGCGGCGGAAGCTTCAATTTCGGAGATTTTGCTTATGATGTTGTTCATATGATCCTCCTGCCGGTTTATTTGTATAAAATCAGATACAATTATCACGCCACTCATAATACTCCCATTATTCTTAAAATTCTATGGTAAATTGGCCACAAAATATAAAGGGAAGTGTTTGAAAATTTGGATGGTTTTTGAAATGGAAAACGTCGGGGTGTTTTATTTGACGAGAAAGGAAGCCCCTCAATTGAATGAAAAAAGGCATGAAAAAGGGCGCCGCAAACCAGATTTTCCCGGCAATTGCGGGGAAAATCTGGCCTGCGGTGCCCTCCATAAAGTCATTGGATCGGACAGTCGCTTAGATCGGACAGCCATTTAGATTGAACAGCTGTAGGGAAGGTCTACTGCTGCGTCAGGTAGCGGAAGGAGACATAGGCCTCCTGCCCCTCAAACAGGATCACCGCCCAGGTATCGTCGTAGGCCCGCACAAAGTCCACGGGGACATGGGCGCCCAGAACGCCCAGGGAACGGCTGCTGCCGGACGGCTGGGAGCGGACGTACAGCTCCGTGGTGGTCACATAGGTGACGCCCGCCGCGGTGGTCTCGGGAGGTGCGGTAGTCTCGGGCGCCTCTGTGGTCTCGGGCGCCTCTGTGGTCTCGGGCGCCTCTGTGGTTTCGGGCGCCTCTGTGGTCTCCGGCGCTTCCGTGGTCGCGGGCGCCTCTGTGGTCTCGGGCGCCTCTGTGGTCTCCGGCGCTTCCGTAGTCTCGGGCGCCTCGGTGGTCTCGGCCTCCGCCGTCTCTGTGGCCGCCTCTGTCGTCTCCTGGACGGTCGCCTCCACCGTCTGGGCCGGTGTCTCCGTCACAGCCGGATTCTGCCGCTCTGGCCGGAGCCGGCTGATGATGATGAGCAGCAGGATAATCACAGCCACGGGAACCAGAACCTTTAAGAGGTCCTCCGGCTGAAGAGACTTCGGCCTGCGGCTGGAGGCGGGGCGGCGCACCGGGGCTGAGTATTGCCCGGCGGTCCGCGGGGCGGTCACCTGCCGGTA
>DXEU01000199.1 GCA_019114845.1 Candidatus Lachnoclostridium stercoripullorum
TAGATCCTGAATGTGTACGTTCTGTGAGCAGCGTAGGTATAACAGCGGGGGCGTCTACCCCAAATTATATAATCGAGGAGGTTCATACTGTTATGGCAGAGATGAGTTTTGAACAAATGTTGGAGGAGTCCTTAAAGACGATACGCTCAGGAGAGGTCGTTACCGGTAAAGTTATTGACGTCAAAGAAGATGAGATCGTTTTAAATATCGGTTACAAGTCCGACGGCATTATCTCCCGCAGCGAGTACACCACAGATTCCAATCTGGATCTGAGAACGGTGGTTCATGTGGGCGACGACATGGAGGCAAAGGTTGTGAAGGTCAACGACGGCGAGGGACAGGTAGCTCTCTCCTACCGCAGACTTCAGGCTGAGAAGGGCAACCGCAGACTGGAGGAGGCCTTCGAGAACCATGAGGTTCTCACCGCCAAGGTGACTCAGGTTCTGGACGGCGGACTGAGCGTCAATGTGGAGGAGACCAGAGTGTTCATCCCCGCAAGCCTGGTATCCGACGTTTACGAGAGAGATCTGAGCAAATATAAAGATCAGGAGATTGAGTTCGTCATCACCGAGTTCAATCCCAGAAGAAGAAGAATCATCGGTGACCGCAGACAGCTTCTGGCAGCCAAGAAGGCGGAGATGCAGAAGGAGCTCTTTGAGCGCATCCATGTGGGCGACACCGTGGAGGGTGTTGTGAAGAATGTGACGGACTTCGGCGCATTCATCGACCTGGGCGGAGCCGACGGCCTGCTGCACATCTCCGAGATGAGCTGGGGCAGAGTTGAGAGCCCGAAGAAGGCGTTCAAGGCCGGCGACAAGGTGAAGGTTCTGATCAAGGACATCAACGGCGACAAGATCGCTCTGAGCTTAAAGTTCCCGGAGACCAATCCCTGGGTACATGCAGCTGAGAAGTATGCTTCCGGCAACGTGGTTACCGGACGCGTAGCCCGCATGACGGATTTCGGCGCCTTCGTAGAGCTGGAGCCCGGTGTGGACGCACTGCTTCACGTATCCCAGATTTCCAGAAATCACGTTGACAAGCCCTCTGACGTGCTGAAGATCGGACAGGAGATCGAGGCCCAGGTGGTGGACTTCAACGAGGAGGACAAGAAGATCAGCCTGAGCATGAAGGCTCTTGAGAACCGCGAGCCGAAGGAGGAGACCTCCGAGGAGGAGTAATCCGCCTGATTGAAACAGGAGATAGTTAAATTATAAAAGGAGTGTTGCGGATTTCGCGGCACTCCTTTTGCAGTGGCATGCCCGGGGCGGATGGGGGAGGGAAACTCCCCCATCCGCCCCGGCTGCCTTCTCTGGGGTTAAAGGCGGCTGAGCCGGCTGTTCTGGTACTCCCCGGTGAAGGTGACCTCCCTGCCGAACCAAGCGGGGGGGAGGAAGGCGTCCGCCGACGCCTGGTCGGGAAACTCCACCTCCGCCAGCACCAGCCCCTGGAATTTTCCGGAGAAGACGTCCAGCTCCACGGTGAGCTCTGTCCCCTCCAGGGGAATCAGATAGCGGCGCTTGGTCAGAACATTTCCGTCCGCCTTGGACAGCAGGTGGAGGTAGGCCTCCCGGGTGAGGGGCAGATTGTATTCCTCCCGGGCCATCAGCCCCTTTCCCTTGTAGGTGAGATAGTAGGAGTCATCCTCCTTCCGCACCCGCACCACCGGCTCCGTGCAGAGGTAGGCCTGCTCGATGGCGCGGGAGGGGTGGGAGTCGTAGCCCGCAGGGGGATGGTCGATCAGATATTTTCGCTCAATTTCCATGGCGATCTCCTTTCCGGCGTCTGTGGGAAGACGCCAGGTATCTGAGGGCATCTTACCATGGAAATGATTTTTTTGCAATTCGTCCCCGGGGAGGCGGGGCGGGCGCGGTTGACTTTTGCGGCCCCATTTTATATACTAAAATCACAGACAGAGACGCGGCGGCGGGGGACAGTTTCTCGCCGCGCGAGATGAGAAAGGAGATCATCATATGGCAAAGATATATGCGTTTATGGCTCCGGGCATGGAGGAAGTGGAGTGCCTGGCGGTGGCGGACGTGCTGATCCGCGGCGGCATGGAGGTCAATCTGGTGTCCATCACGGACAGCCTGGAGGTGACCAGTTCCCATCAGGTGACAGTGAAGGCAGACTGCCTGCTGAAGGACGTGGACTGGGAGGGGGCGGACGCCTTCTTCCTGCCGGGCGGACTTCCCGGCACCACCAACCTCGGCGCCTGCAAGGCTCTGTGCGACCGCCTTCTGGAGGCGTTCCAGGCGGGCAAGAGACTGGCTGCCATCTGCGCCGGCCCGTCGGTTCTGGGCCAGCTGGGAATCCTCGAGGGCAAGACAGCCACCTGCTTCCCGGGATTTGAGGACCAGCTGAAGGGGGCAAACTACACCAGACAGGGAGTGGTGACGGACGGGACTGTGACCACGGCCAGAGGACTGGGCTACGCCCTGGATCTGGGGCTGGAGCTTCTGGGACTCTTAGATTCCAGGGAGAACGCCGCGAAGATCAAGGCGTCCATCCAGTACGATCAGGTGTGATGAGTCTGGGACAAAATAAAAAGGTATAAAATGGAAAATTCCGGATACCATGAGAAGGGCGGCGTTTCCCCGTGGATCCGGAATTTTTTCACGGAAAATCGGCATTTTCCTATTGATATTTAGGGAAGCGGTATGATATAATGCTAACTTGAGGTGCAACGCCCGGATGGAAGGCGGTTCACATATATTGTAAGGAGGAACCCATACGATGAGTTTACAGGTAGAAAAATTAGAGAAGAATATGGCAAAGCTGACGGTGGAGGTGCCGGCAGAGCAGTTTGTCGAGGCGATCGGCCATGCCTATAATAAGAATAAAAGCAAATTCAATGTGCCGGGCTTCAGAAAGGGCAAAGTTCCCCAGGCCATGATCGAGAAGATGTACGGACCGGAGGTGTTCTACGAGGAGGCTGCCAACGAGGTGATCAGCGCCACCTACGGGGATGCCGCCAAGGAGAGCGGACTGGACATCGTGTCCAGACCGGCAGTGGATCTGGTCCAGATCGAGAAGGGCAAGAATTTCATCTACACCGCTGAGGTGGCTGTGAAGCCGGAGGTGACCCTGGGCCAGTACAAGGGCGTCGAGGTGGAGAAGGCCAGCGCGGAGGTGACCGACGAGGATGTGGAGAAGGAGTTAAAGAAGACCCAGGAGCAGAACTCCAGACTGGTGACCGTTGAGGACAGACCCGTGGCGGACGGCGATCAGGTTGTGATCGATTTCGACGGCTATGTGGATGGCAAGAGATTCGACGGCGGACAGAGCGAGGACTATCCCCTGACCATCGGCTCCCACACCTTTATCGATACATTCGAGGATCAGCTGATCGGCAAGAATCTGGGCGAGGAGTGCGAGGTCAACGTGAACTTCCCCCAGGAGTATCACGCCGCTGAGCTGGCAGGCAAGCCGGCTGTGTTCAAGGTAAAGATCAAGGAGATCAAGTACAAGGAGCTTCCGGAGCTGAACGACGAGTTCGCAGGCGAGGTTTCCGAGTTTGAGACCCTGGATGAGTACAAGGCAGACATCCGCAAGAAACTGACGGAGAGCAAGGAGAAGCAGGCTGCCACGGAGAATGAGAACCGCGTGGTGGACGCCGTTGTGGCGGGCGCTTCCATGGAGATCCCGGAGCCCATGGTGGACTCCCAGCTGGACAACATGGTGAGCGAGTATGCGCGCAACATGCAGAGCCACGGAATTTCCCTGGAGCAGTACATGCAGTACACCGGCATGACCGTAGACAAGCTGAAGGAGCAGATGCGTCCCCAGGCGATGAAGAGAATCCAGACCAGACTGGTGCTGGAGGCTGTTGCCAAGGCTGAGAACATCCAGATTTCCGATGAGAAGGTGGATGAGGAGATCGCCAAGATGGCGGAGGCTTACAAGATGGAGCCGGAGAAATTAAAGGGCTACATGGGTGAGGCTGAGATCGCCAGCATGAAGGAGGATCTGGCCGTTCAGGAAGCAGTGGATTTCCTGGTAGCAGAAGCAAAGTTATCATAAGTATTGTACGGGCTGCTGCAGACAGATGGGGTTGTGGCAGCCCTTTCTCTTAGACAGGAGGGAATGCAAATGAGTTTAGTACCTTATGTGATAGAGTCCACCAGCAGGGGGGAGAGGTCCTATGACATCTATTCCAGACTTCTCAAGGACAGGATCATTTTCCTGGGCGAGGAGGTGACGGATGTGTCCGCCAGCCTCGTGGTGGCCCAGCTGCTGTTCCTGGAGTCTGAGGATCCGGGCAAGGATATCAGCCTCTACATCAACAGCCCCGGCGGTTCCGTGACAGCGGGTATGGCCATCTACGATACCATGCACTACATCAAGTGCGACGTGTCCACCATCTGCATCGGCATGGCAGCCAGCATGGGCGCGTTCCTGCTGGCCGGCGGCGCCAAGGGCAAGCGCCTGGCCCTCCCCAACGCGGAGGTGATGATCCATCAGCCTTCCGGCGGCGCCAGAGGGCAGGCCACGGAAATCCAGATCGTGGCGGAGAATATCCTGCGGACGAAGAAGAAGCTCAACGAGATCCTGGCGGCCAACACGGGCAAGCCCTACGATGTGGTGGCACGGGATACAGAGCGGGATTATTATATGACAGCCCAGGAGGCCATGGACTACGGCATCATCGACCGGGTGATCACCAGCCGCTAGGGCTGCTGACCGTCCGGCTGAGGGCGGCCTATCATTGAAAGAGAGAAGCGAGGTAGAATTATGCCAGTCAGGACAGACGACAAGATACGCTGTTCCTTTTGCGGAAAGACCCAGGACCAGGTGAGAAAGCTCATCGCCGGCAACGGAAACGTGTACATCTGCGACGAGTGCGTGGAGCTGTGCGCGGAGATCCTGGAGGAGGAGCTGGCCGGCCAGGAGGAAGGATTCGATGTGGGCGATATCAACCTGATGAAGCCCAAGGAGATCAAGGAGTTCCTGGACGAGTACGTCATCGGACAGGACGCGGCCAAGAAGGTCCTCTCTGTGGCGGTTTACAACCATTACAAGCGCGTCACATCCAGGAAGAACATGGACGTGGACGTGCAGAAGAGCAATATCCTCATGCTGGGGCCCACCGGATCGGGAAAGACCTATCTGGCCCAGACCCTGGCGAAGATTTTGAATGTGCCCTTCGCCATCGCCGACGCCACGGCCCTCACAGAGGCGGGCTACGTGGGCGAGGATGTGGAGAATATCCTCCTGAAGCTGATTCAGGCTGCGGACTATGACATCAGCAGGGCAGAATACGGAATCATCTATATCGACGAGATCGACAAGATCACCAAGAAGTCGGAGAACGTGTCCATCACCCGGGATGTGTCGGGGGAGGGCGTGCAGCAGGCTCTGTTAAAGATCCTGGAGGGCACGGTGGCCAGTGTTCCCCCCCAGGGGGGCAGAAAGCATCCCCATCAGGAGCTTCTGCAGATCGACACCACCAACATTCTGTTCATCTGCGGCGGAGCCTTCGACGGCCTGGAGAAGATTGTGGAGCGGAGGATTTCCACCAGCTCCATCGGATTCAACGCGGACATCGCGGACAGGAGCACTCTGGACATCGACCAGCTCTTAAAGCAGGTGCTTCCGGAGGATCTGGTGAAATTTGGACTGATCCCCGAGTTCATCGGCCGTGTGCCCATCACCGTCTCCTTAAACCTTCTGGACCGGGCGTCCCTGGTACGCATCCTCACGGAGCCGAAGAACGCCCTCACCAAGCAGTACCAGAGGCTGTTTGAGCTGGACGATGTGAAGCTGGAGTTCACGGCGGAGGCCATTGAGAAGATCGCGGATCTGGCGGTGGAGCGGAAGACGGGGGCCAGAGGCCTGCGCTCCATCATGGAGTCGGTGATGATGGATCTGATGTACGAGATCCCCTCAGACAGCACCGTGGGAATCTGCACCATTACCAAGGAGGTGGTGGAGGGAACGGGAAAACCGGAGATTGTGTACCGGGACACGGCGGTTCCCAGAAAATCCATGGGCCAGAGGCTCAAGAAGGACCGGCCGGGGGAGATCGCCTAGACCGGGAGATCGCCTAGACTGGAGCGTTTTGCGGACAGAGAACTGAGATCGAAGATAGAGAATAGAGATCAGAGAGATTTTTCATGTGAAATGGGAGCGGGGCTCCCATTTTGCGTATGACTGGAAGAAGCCGGAGATCCGCCGGATCCCGGTTTGAGGATGCACACAGGAGGAGGAGACAGAGTGGAAGAGAAGAACGTAGTTATGCCTGTCGTGGCCCTGAGGGGCCTGACGGTTCTTCCGGGAATGACCATACATTTTGATGTGAGCCGCGAGAAATCCGTGCGGGCGGTGGAGAAGGCCATGGTGGGCGACCAGCAGGTGTTCCTCACAGCCCAGAAGGATCCGGATGTGGAGCAGCCGGCGGCGGATCAGCTCTACGCCATAGGAACGGTGTCCATGGTCAAACAGCTGGTGAAGATGCCGGGAGGCATCGTGCGGGTCATGGTGGAGGGAATCTCCAGGGGAGAGCTGCTCTGCCTGGACTCGGAGGAGCCCATGCTCATGGGTGAGATCCAACCTGCCCCCATGGAGGAGGATCACCTGGACTACCTGACGGCGGAGGCCATGGCGCGGGTGATCAAGGAGAAGCTGGAGGAGTACGGCAGGGAGAACCAGAGAGCGGCCAGGGAGATGATCCCCGGGCTTTTGGGCCTCTCAGATTTAAACGAGCTGCTGGACGGAGTGGCGGCCCAGATGCCCTTTGAGTACCGGGCCCGCCAGTCGATTCTGGAGAGCATGAACGTCACGGAGAAGTACGAGCGGGTGATCAAGGCCCTCATGGACGAGATCTCCGTCATGCGGATCAAGCGGGAGTTCCAGATGAAGGTGAAGGAGGCCGTGGACAAGAACCAGCGGGACTACATCCTTCGGGAGCAGATGCGGGTGATCCGGGAGGAGCTGGGCGAGGACAGCCCGGACACGGAGGGGGACGAGTTTGAGAAGCAGCTGGCCAAGCTGAGCGCGGACAAGGAGACCAAGGATAAGATTCAGAAGGAGATCAACCGGTTCAAGACCATGCCGGGGGGCAGCCAGGAGGCCAACGTGCTCCGCACCTACATTGAGACCCTGCTGGATCTGCCCTGGAACAAGGTGTCCAAGGACAATCAGGACTTAAAGCAGGCGGAGGAGATCCTGGACCAGGACCACTATGGCCTGGAGAAGGTGAAGGAGCGGATCATCGAGTACCTGGCGGTGCGGACGCTCACCCAGAAGCAGGGGAGCACCATCCTCTGCCTGGTGGGGCCGCCCGGAACGGGAAAGACCTCCATCGCCCGCTCCGTGGCCCGGGCTCTGAACAAGAAATATGTGCGCATCAGCCTGGGAGGCATCCGGGATGAGGCAGAGATCCGCGGCCACAGAAAGACCTACGTGGGCGCCATGCCGGGACGCCTGGTGGACGGCCTGCGCCAGGCGGGGGTGGGCAACCCCCTGATGCTCCTGGACGAGATCGACAAGGTGAGCGGAGATTACCGGGGAGATACGGCCTCCGCCCTGCTGGAGGTCCTGGACGGGGAGCAGAATGTAAAGTTCCGGGATCACTATGTGGAGACGCCCATCGACCTGTCCAAGGTATTTTTCATCGCCACGGCCAACACCACGGCCACCATCCCCGATCCGCTCCTGGACCGCATGGAGCTGATCGAGATCAACAGCTACACGGAGAATGAGAAGTTCCACATCGCCAGGGACTACCTGGTGCGCAAGCAGATGGAGAGAAATGGCCTGAAGGAGGACCAGTTCTCCATCTCCGACAAGGCCATCCGCAAGATCATTCACAACTACACCAGGGAGTCCGGGGTGCGCAGCCTGGAGCGGCGCATCGGGGACGTGTGTAGGAAGGCGGCCAGACAGGTGATCGAGGACGGAAAGAAGTCCGTCCACGTGTCCGAGTCCCGGCTGGAGAAGTACCTGGGCAAGGAGCGGGTCACCTACGAGGATGCCAACGAGGAGGATGCGGTGGGCATCGTCCGGGGCCTGGCCTGGACCAGCGTGGGCGGGGATACCCTGCAGATCGAGGTGAACGTGATGCCCGGCAAGGGCATACTAAAGCTCACCGGCCAGATGGGGGATGTGATGAAGGAGTCCGCCCAGACGGCCCTCAGCTACATCCGCTCCGTCAGCGAGCGCTATGACGTGGATGAGGAATTCTACGAGAAGCACGACATTCACATCCACATCCCCGAGGGGGCTGTGCCCAAGGACGGCCCCTCCGCCGGCATCACCATGGCCACCGCCATGCTCTCCGCCGTCACCGGGCGGAAGGTTTCCGCCAAGGTGGCCATGACCGGGGAGATCACCCTGCGGGGCCGCGTGCTGCCCATCGGCGGCTTAAAGGAGAAGGTGCTGGCGGCCAAGATGGCCCACTTGAAGAAGGTGCTGGTTCCGGACAAGAACCGCAGGGACATCTCTGAGCTGTCCAAGGAGATCACCGGCGGCCTGGAGATCGTGTACGTGAAGACTATGGAGGACGTGCTCCGGGAGGCATTTGCATAGAGAGCGAGAGGAGAGAGGACGATGATTATTAAGAGCGCGGAACTGGAGACGGTCTGCGGGATCACCAGCAAGCTGCCGGAGAACGACCTGCCGGAATTCGCCTTCGCGGGCAAATCCAATGTGGGAAAATCCTCCCTCATCAACGCGCTGATGAACCGGAAATCCCTGGCCAGGACTTCATCCCAGCCGGGAAAGACTCAGACCATCAATTTTTACCGGATCAACCAGGACATGTACTACGTGGACCTGCCGGGGTACGGCTACGCGAAGGTGTCTGTGGAGGTGAAGGCCAAGTGGGGGAAGATGATTGAGCGCTATCTGAAGAATTCCAAGGCGTTAAAGTGCGTGTTCCTGCTCATCGACATCCGCCACGAGCCGTCCGCCAACGACCGGCTGATGTACGACTGGATCGTGTCCAACGGATACCACCCGGTCATCATCGCCACCAAGCTGGACAAGATCAAGCGGAGCCAGACGGCGAAGCAGGTGAAGCTGATCCGGGATACCCTGGGGATGGAGAAGGAGGGGGTCATCATCCCCTTCTCCGCAGAGACCAAGCAGGGCCGGGAGGAGATCTGGGCGTATCTGGAGCAGTATCTGTAAATGCATATATTTTGCAAAAAGGCGGGGCGCCGCAAAATCAGGACCGATATCACCTGATTTTGCGGCGCCCCTTCCGTGTCTGCGGCGCTGCGGCGGATCAGAGCTCCTCCGTGACGGTGCAGGAGCCAGCCCCTTTCTCGTCTGCGGCAGTTCCGGAGTCTGCGGCGGCTTCCTCGCCCGCGGCAGCTCCGGCGTCTGCGGCAGCTTTCTCGCCCGCGGCAGCCGCCTTGTCTGCGGCCGGCTCTGGAGCGGCCGCCTGAAGCCTCTCAGCGGGAGCCGGCTCTGGCGTGAAAAATTCCATCTCGGCGGCCTCCGCCCTGGCCGGTTCCGGGACCGCTTGGCGGCCGCCTTCCGCCGGGCTCTGGGAGGCAGCGGCCCGTTTCAGCTGCTCCATTTTCAGATGAAAATACACCTGGATGATCCGCACGGAGAGCATGGTGAGAAAGATGGGCAGCACCAGATAGAAAAAATGGCGCCGCTTCAGCTTTTTCCACTCCCGCTCCAG
>DXEU01000200.1 GCA_019114845.1 Candidatus Lachnoclostridium stercoripullorum
GCAGCTCCTCCAGCGCTTCCGTCAGCAGCTGGTGATCCTCGTAATGGGCCAAGCCGGACACCGCCGCCATCCCCCGGATCTCCCCCTGGACAATGATGGGGAACGCTCCGCCGCAGACGGCAAGCGCGGGATCCTGCTTCAATTCCTCATACCGGTGGTCCATCTCATTCAGCTCCCACAGGTACATGGAGCTGTGGCCGAACCGCTCCACCGTGTTCTCCTTGCGGATCAGCCAGGCGTCGTCCTTTTTCCCGTCCATCAGGTACTGAAACACCAGCGCCCCGTCCACGACGATGTGGACGCCGATTCCCTTTGGATGTTCCTGGCCCGCTGTCATTCTCCCGTATTTTTCCAGTATCTTTCCCGCCAGATTCCAGGCGTCTCTGTGGGTAAAATCCTCAAACCGCAGCCGCTCCTCCTGAGCGGCCGCTGTCGGCTTTCCGGCCGCCGCTGTCCCGGTCTTTGCTTCCATTTTTCTCATCCCTCCTTCTGACTTTTGCCTTCGTCTCTTCTTTATGTCTTCAAAATATCACGGGAAAATGCCTGTTTCAACTCATCGGCCCACTGTGAAAAAAAGGTTCAGAATTTCCCGCATTTTCGCAGAAAACCCTGAACCTTTTGCTCATTTTTCCTTCTATTCTGTGCTCTTTGAGATGGCGATGCCGTACACACAGTTCAGTATGTAAGTGATGGCCGTCTGGGAGTAGTAAGTCGCCATCTTCTTCCCATGCGTCTCATAGGACTCCCTGGCGGGAAACCGGATCACCGCGTCGTACTCCTTCACCCCTTCCAGGGAGGTGATGAGGATCGTCCGGCACCCCCTTTTTCTCAGCGCCAGCAGTTCCCCCCGCTTCAGCACATTATGGCCGGAGTAGGAGATCACCAGCACCGCATCGTCCTTTTCCACGTTGCGGAGATAGGTGGCGCTCTCCCCGTACTGGTTGATGATCACCGCCCGCTTCTTCAGCTTGATCAGCCGGTTGGCGAAGGCCAGGGCGTTGATCATGGAATCCCCCACGGCGTAGATGTAGATGGCGTTGGCCTTCATCAGCCATTCCGCCGCCCGCTCCAGCTGCCTCACCGGCATCGACTCATGGCAGGTATGGATGGTCTCCGTCATCAGATCTGAGATCTGCTTCACAATATCGGAGGCGCTGTCCTTTTTGTAGAACGGCTGATTCATGTCCACCGGGAGCTGCTCTCTCTGGCGCCGCTCGATATCCCGGACCAATTGAATCCTGAACTCCCTGTATCCGCCCGCCCCCAGCTTCCGGCACAGTCGGATGATGGCCGCGTTGGAAGAATAGGCGGCGGCCGCCAAGCCGGAGATGGTCATCTCCCCCACATCGTCCTTATGTTCCAGAATGTACCTGGCGATTTTCCTCTCCACATACGTGAAATCCTCCATCGCCTCCAATTTCTCCAATATAGTCATCTCGAACCCTCTCTCCACCTCTCCCAGCCGGCCGGGGTCACCCGGCTGCCTCCCCGGCCCCGGCCCACCTTGGCCAGGCCGGCCAGGGACAATTCTCTCAAAATATCCCGCACTTCCTTCTGGGAGAGGGGCATGTGCTCTCTTCTGGCCGCCTCCAGGATCTTCTCCCGGCCCGCGGCCTCCCCTCTCTCCTCCGCCAGGCACAGCTCCCGGAAGACAAACTCCCTGGCCTTCTCCCTCCAGCCGGTGTCCGCCTCTGCGTGTTCCCCGCCGACCGCTCCGCTAGACGGCGAATCTGCTCTCCGCCTCTGTCCGCCTGCGCCCGCCATGGTTGGGGGCAGATCTCCCATCTCTATGACCTGGCTCCCCGTGTAGTTAAAATACTCCGCGGCATTGCGCAGCTCCCGGATATTTCCCGGCCAGGAGTAGGACAGCAGGTAATCTCTCACCGCCTGGGACAGGCGAAATTCCCTGCCCAGCTGCCGGCGAAAATGCTCCAGCAGGAGCAGAATGTCCTCCCCCCGCTCCCTGAGGGGCGGCACCGCCACCGTCAGGGCGTTCAGCCGGTAGTAGAGATCCCGGCGGAAGCTTCCCTCCTCCACCATCTGCTCCAGGGACTCGTTGGTGGCCGCCACGATCCGCACGTCCACGTGGACGATGCTGCCGCCGCCCACCCGCATCACTTCCCCCTCCTGGAGGACTCTCAGCAGCTTCACCTGCATGGCGGGACTCATCCCCTCCACCTCGTCCAAAAACAGGGTTCCCTTGTGGGCAAATTCAAAAAGCCCCGGGCGCCCCCCCTTCTTCGCCCCGGTGAAGGCTCCCTCCTCGTAGCCGAACAGCTCGCTCTCCAGGAGATTTTCCGGCATGGCCGCCACGTTGACGGCGATAAACGGGCCGCCGGCCCGCCGGGAGGCGCTGTGCACGGAGTGGGCCAGCAGCTCCTTTCCCGTCCCCGTCTCCCCCACAATCAGCACCGGGCTCTCCGTAGCCGCCATCTTCAGCAATATTTTCCTGGTGCGCCGGATGCAGTCCGACTCCCCCAGCACGTCGTCTATGGTGTATTTTGCCATGTGCCCCTTCTTCAGCAGCTGATTGCGCAGCTCATTCTGCCTGGACTCCATCTCGTTAAACCGCTGCATCACCGCAAAGGCGCCGATGCACTGATTCTGCCTCAGCACCGGCATCACCGCTATGGTCACATTGACCCCCAGCAGCTTGGTCACCCGGGCCGGAACCTCCTCCCCGCTCCGCATGGCCTGGTAAAATGGGATGTAGGGGAACACTTCCTCCGCCCGCCGCCCCACCGCCAGGTCCTTCTCCACCCCGGCGATCTGGCAGGCCTTGCTGTTGCAGGCAAATATCTCCCCCTTCTCATTGACGCCCACCAGCCCCTCATCCAGGATCTCCATCAGGATGTGAAATTGGCTCTCCAGCCTCCTGGACCGGGCGTACATCAGGTCGAAGCTGTAGTTGCTGGTGGCCATGGACTGGAAATACTCCTGGAACTCCTTCGTCTCCGGCAGCCCCTCAAGCCCCAGCCGCATGGCAATCTCGATCATCATCCCGGATGTGCAGGAGCGGTGTCCGATGTTCAGCACCGTCTTCACCCCATCCGGCACAAACCGCTCCTCGTCCGGCGTCACCGCCAGCTCCACCGGTTTCTCCAGAACCGCCCCCGGATAGAAGGGGATAAAATGGATGTGGTTCACTCCCAGGGACGCCAGCTGGGCAATCGCCTCCCGCCCCATGGCCTCCGTCATATTCACAAACAGGGCCTGCGTTCCCTCTGGAATCTCCCACAGCTTTTCCAGGGTATCCCAGGTGTAGGAGACCTCGATCCCCATGATCTCCGAATCGATGGGGACGTGCCTGGCCACCTCCTCCGCCGAGCCGTAGGCATCGGTGGAGATGACGAAGAGATCCGCCGCCGGCAGTTTTCCCGCCGCCGAACCGTCCCGCACGCTGTAGGCCCTCACTTTTGAATAATCTCTAAACAATCGCTCGATCTGTTCCCCGTAGAACGCCGCTGCCCTGGGATCCAGAGCCACCACAGAAATCGTTTTCATCTTAAAAAACTCCCTATAAAAAAAGACGGGCTGCAAAATGTTCTCCACACTTTGCGGCCCGCCCTTTTCCGTCTTATTTGTCAGCCAGGATCTCATTGAGCTGGCTTACCAGCACATCACAGTCAATGCCGTGAACCATGCAAGCCTCCTCCAGAGACTCAGCCTGGGATGCCGGGCATCCTAAGCAGTGCATTCCTGCTCTCATTAAAATCGGCGCAACGCAGTCGTCCATCTGGACAAGAGCGCCGATCAACATGTCTTTGCTGATCTGCATACCGCAATTCCTCCTTTTTGTGATATGTTTACTATAATACTTTTCCCTCGGATTGGCAAGGCTATTTCTTATTTTTAAGTTTTCCTATCGATTAAGTATGTAAAAAAGTACAAGGAATCCCCTTGACGTGTATACAGTATTTCTATATAATGACCTCATCATTCTTGAGGTTCAGGATCCGGCACTCGGATCCCCACCCCTCAGCAGTGATTTTTCAACTGCAAACTGCTTCAACTGTTACTGCATTTAAGTCAAGGAGGAACCCCAACATGAGAGAACAATGGCATTCGTTTAACGGCGGCGTCTGGGAACGGGAAATCAACGTGAGAGATTTCATCCAGAAAAACTACAACCCCTACGACGGGGATGAGTCGTTCCTGGCCGGCCCCACGGAAAATACAAAGGAGCTCTGGGATCAGGTCATGGATCTCTCCCGCCAGGAGCGGGAGGCGGGCGGTGTGCTGGACATGGACACGAAGATCATCTCCACCATCACCTCCCACGGACCGGGCTATCTGGACAAGGAGAAGGAGACCATCGTGGGCTTCCAGACAGACAAGCCCTTCAAGCGCTCCCTGCAGCCCTACGGCGGCATCCGCATGGCGGAGAAGGCCTGCGCCGACAACGGCTACCAGGTGGACCCGGAGGTGAGCGAGTTTTTCACCGTTCACCGGAAGACCCACAACGCCGGCGTGTTTGACGCCTACACCCCTGAGATGCGGGCCTGCCGCTCCAGCCACATCATCACTGGCCTTCCCGACGCCTACGGGCGCGGACGGATCATCGGCGACTACCGCCGGGTGGCCCTCTACGGCGTGGACCGTCTGATCGAGGACAAGGAAGAGCAGAAATCCACCACCCGCACCATCATGTACTCCGACGTGATCCGGGAGCGGGAGGAGCTCTCTGAGCAGATCCGGGCCTTGAAGGAGTTAAAGAAGCTGGGCGAGATCTACGGATTTGACATCTCCCGCCCGGCCGCCGACGTGAAGGAGGCCATCCAGTGGACCTATTTCGGCTATCTGGCGGCTGTCAAGGAGCAGAACGGAGCGGCCATGTCCCTGGGACGCACCTCCACCTTCTTAGACATCTACGCGGAGCGGGATCTGGCGGAAGGGCGCTACACCGAGGAGGAGATCCAGGAGTTTGTGGATCACTTCATCATGAAGCTGCGCCTGGTAAAATTTGCCAGAACCCCGGAGTACAACGCCCTCTTCTCCGGCGACCCCACCTGGGTGACGGAATCCATCGGCGGCATCGGCATCGACGGCCGCCACATGGTGACGAAGATGTCCTACCGCTATCTCCACACCCTGGAGAACCTGGGCACCGCCCCGGAGCCGAACCTGACGGTTCTGTGGTCCACGAAGCTCCCCATGAACTTCAAGCGCTTCTGCGCCAAGACCTCCATCCTGTCCTCCTCCATCCAGTATGAGAACGACGACCTGATGCGGGTGACCCACGGGGACGACTACGCCATCGCCTGCTGCGTCTCCTCCATGCGGGTGGGCAAGGAAATGCAGTTCTTCGGCGCCCGGGCCAACCTGGCAAAATGTCTCCTCTACGCCATCAACGGCGGTGTGGACGAGGTCTCCAAGAAGCAGGTGGGGCCCAAGTACCGCCCCATCACCTCCGAGTACCTGGACTACGATGAGGTGATGGACGCCTACAAGGATATGATGAAATGGCTGGCGGGAGTGTACGTGAACGCCTTAAACATCATCCACTATATGCACGACAAGTACTGCTACGAGCGGATTCAGATGGCCCTCCACGACAAGAAGGTGACCCGGTGGTTCGCCACCGGCATCGCCGGCCTGTCCGTGGTGGCCGACTCCCTGTCCGCCATCAAGTACGCGAAGGTGAAGACCGTGCGGGACGAGAACGGCATCGTGGTGGACTATGAGGTGGAGGGAGATTTCCCCAAATACGGCAACAACGACGACCGGGTGGACTCCATCGCCGCGGAGCTGGTGCACACCTTCATGAACTACGTGAGGGGAAATCACACCTACCGGGGCGGAATCCCCACCACCTCCATCCTGACCATCACCTCCAATGTGGTGTACGGCAAGAACACGGGATCCACTCCGGACGGCAGAAAGGCGGGAGAGCCCTTTGCCCCCGGCGCCAACCCCATGCACCACAGAGATTCCCACGGCGCGGTGGCCTCCCTGGCCTCCGTCTCCAAGCTCCCCTTCAAGGACGCCCAGGACGGAATCTCCAACACCTTCTCCATCATCCCCGACGCCCTGGGAAAAGACGGTCAGATCTTCGCCGGGGATCTGGAGGTGGAACTTTCCGGATTTGACGGCTGCTGCGAAGGCGGCGCCTGCGACAGCCCCACCCTTTTTGAGGGACTGGACAGAGAATAAAACAGAAGGAGGATTTTAACATGGCAAACATCAACGACGCACAGATCGACAACCTGGTGGCTCTCCTGGACGGCTACGCCGCTCAGGGCGGACACCACCTGAACGTAAATGTATTTTCCAAGGACACTCTGCTGGACGCCCAGGCCCACCCTGAGAAATATCCTCAGCTGACGGTGCGGGTTTCCGGCTACGCCGTGAACTTCAACAAGCTGACGAAGGAACAGCAGGACGAGGTCATCTCCCGCACCTTCCACACGGCAATCTAAGAATCTCAGACAAGGAGGCAGAGCATGAAAGGACGCATTCATTCCATCGAGAGCTTCGGAACCGTCGACGGCCCCGGCGTGAGGCTGGTGGTCTTTGTCAAGGGCTGTCCCATGCGCTGCCTCTACTGCCACAATCCGGACACCTGGACCATGGACGGGGCCGAGGAGGCGGAGCCGGAGGAGATCATCCGCCAGTACGAATCTGCCAGGGGATTTTACCGGAACGGCGGCATCACCGTCTCCGGCGGCGAGCCCCTGCTGCAGATGGAATTTCTCACGGAGCTGTTCTCCCTGGCAAAGCAGAAGGGCATCCACACCTGCATCGACACCTGCGGGGCAGTCTTCCGGCCCGAAGATCCGGCCTTCATGGAGAAACTGAACGCCCTGCTCGCCCTGACTGACCTGATTCTTCTGGACATCAAGCACATAGATCCCCAGGAGCATGAAAAGCTCTGCGCCCACTCAAACCGCCCCATCCTGGCCTTCGCCAGGTACCTGAGCGAGGTGGGAAAGCCTGTCTGGATCCGCCATGTGGTGGTGCCTGGAATCACCCAGGACGAGCGCTGGCTCTATGAGACCGGGCGCTTCATCGGCACCCTGAAAAATGTCAAAGCCCTGGACGTCCTCCCCTACCACGACATGGGCAAAATCAAGTACGAAAAACTGGGGCTGGAGTATCCGCTGAAAGACACTCCTCCCCTCTCAAAAGAGGATGCCGTGCGGGCCAGACAGGTGATTTTGTCCGGCATTCGTGCTTCTAAAATAGAACAAGGGAAGCAGTAATTTCCTCTTGAATATTTGTTTGTTTTGATTTACAATAAATTGTAATCTATACAATATTATTAAAGGAGGTATTTACAATGGCATATGTAATTACTGATACCTGCGTTTCCTGTGGTTCTTGTGCAGCTGAGTGCCCCGTAGGCGCTATCTCTGAGGGTGATGGCAAGTACGTAATCGACGCTGATACCTGCATTGACTGCGGTACCTGTGCAGCTACCTGCCCGACAGGAGCAATCGAAGGCTAATTGTGATTGGCATTACATAAAAGCCCCTTCCGGCGGAAGGGGCTTTTATCATATTATATATCGTAAAATTATCACATTGTAAGCAAAAGGAGAATGTCTATGAAAAGACCTTTTATCGGTGTCACCACCAGCCACGACACGGAAAACGACCGGCTTTTTATCAACTCCACCTACCTGCGGGCCATCCGCAGCGCCGGCGCCACCCCCGTCATCTTCCCCATGGAGGTGTCCGAGGATGAGCTGCGGGACCTGACGGCCAGCGTGGACGGCGTCCTCTTCACCGGCGGGGATGACATCCACCCCTTCCTGTACGGGGAGGAGACCAACGCAAAATGCGGAAATATTTCCCAGCAGAGGGACGCCCTGGAGATGTCCCTGGTTCCCCTGGTCATGGAATTTGGAAAGCCCATCCTCGGCATCTGCCGCGGCATCCAGCTTCTCAACACGGCCATGGGCGGCACCCTGTACCAGGATATCCCCAGCCAGTTTGAGGCGGATCTCTCCATCGCCCACCGCCAGCCCTTCGCCTACAAGGTTCCGTCCCACACCGTGGACGTGATCCCCGGCACCCTGCTGTCCCGCATCCTGGGCGAGGACCACGCCTCCATCGCGGTGAACAGCATGCATCACCAGGCCATCAAGGATCTGGCCCCCGGGCTGGAGGTCTGCGGCTACGCCCCCGACAAGATGAT
>DXEU01000201.1 GCA_019114845.1 Candidatus Lachnoclostridium stercoripullorum
GCACACTCGCGCCGGAGCGCGGTTGCGTCAGCAACCAATTTCCTTAAGCGCGGAGTGCGCATCCACAGCGGAGCGTTTTTATTTAATAGGGAACGAAGTTTCCTATTAAATGAAAAAGGCGGGCTGCAAACTGCGCAGTCCGCCTTTTCCTATCTATCTTAGGAGTTTTTCGCTGTATTTCATTTATGCCTGCTTTTTCGCCTTTTTCCGGTTGAAGTTGATGAGGCAGCCGTCCATGACGATTTCCTTCTCGTTGTCCGTCATATCCGCCAGGTACAGGGTGATCTCCCTCACCTCGTCCCCGATCACATAGGCCTTGATCTGGTCTGTGGGGCCTTCCGTCAGCACCTTGCGGATGCCCGGCACGTAGATGTAGTCCCCCACCTCAAACTCCGGCTCCGCCTCCATCTGGAAGGGAAGCATGCCCCAGTTCATCACGTTGGAGCGGTAGCGCTTGGTGGCGTACTCCCGGCAGATGTTGGCCAGGCCGCCCAGGACTCTCTGGCAGCTGGCCGCCTGCTCTCTGGCGGATCCGTCCCCCGGCTTCACCGCGTAGATCATGCTGCCGATCTCCGTCTCGGAGGCCTTTACCTCCTGCTGTCCCGGGATGGTGCGGATCTTCTCAAAGATTCCCTTTAACTCCGGAGCTGCCTCCACGGGGCAGGTTCCGGCCTCTCTGGCCTTCTCAATCTTGTCCACAGCTTTGGATCTCCCCACGTACTCCGGATCCCGGCGGGACAGTGCAAATTCTGCCAGACCCAGGGGGTTGGAGCGGTAGGAGGAGGTCTCACCGGAGGGGATCAGCTCGTCGGTGGTGGTCACCGGATCCATGATCTTGGAGCAGACCTTCAGGAGGATGTTGTCCGTCAGCGCCGTCATCTCCGGCCAGTCCTTGATGTTGGGGCCGTAGACCAGGCTGGCGTCCTCGTCGCCCTTTTCATAGCCAAAGTATACTCTCTTCTGATATACGGTATCGTCAAAATGGTACGCCGGCACATCGCCCCAGCAGTCGAATTCCTGGGCGGAGGTGAGCACGCCGCCGTTGGCAGCCGTGGCCGCGATGGAACGGGCGTCCATGAGGGCCACCGCCGACATCTGTCCGCTGCCGGGCTTGGATCCCTCTCTGTTGGGGAAGTTTCTGGTGGTGTGGCGGATGGAGAGTCCGTTGTTGCAGGGGGTGTCTCCCGCGCCGAAGCAGGGGCCGCAGAAGGCTGTGCGGATGATGGCTCCCGCCTCCATCAGGTCCGCGATGGCGCCCTTCTTCACCAGGTCTAAGAACACCGGCTGGGAGGACGGGTACACGGACAGGGAGAACTCTCCGCAGCCGCAGTCTCTGCCCTTCAGGGCGTGGGCAGCCTCGATCACGTTGGTGTAGTTGCCGCCTGCACAGCCGGCGATCACGCCCTGCTGCACCATCAGCCTGCCGTCGCGGATCTTGTCCATGAGGGTGAACTCCGCCCGGCCTCCGGCCACCTTCTTGGCCTCCTCCTCCACGCCGTGGAGAATGTCCTCCAGGTTGGCGTTCAGCTCGTCGATCTCGTAGGTGTTGCTGGGATGGAAGGGAAGGGCGATCATGGGCTTCACCGTGTTCAGATCCACGTACACCACCCCGTCATAGTAGGCCACATCCGCCGGATTTAACTCTCTGTAAGCGTCGGCTCTGCCGTGCTCCGTCAGGAAGGCTTTGGTATCCTCGTCCGTTCTCCACACGGAGGTGAGGCAGGTGGTCTCCGTGGTCATCACGTCCACGCCGTTGCGGTAGTCGGTGGTCATGTGGGAGATGCCCGGTCCCACAAACTCCATCACCTTATTCTTCACGTAGCCCTTCTTGAACACCGCTCCGATGATCGCCAGGGCGATGTCCTGGGGGCCCACTCCCGGCTGGGGCTGTCCGTCCAGGTAGACGGCCACCACCCCCGGGTAGGCGATGTCGTATGTATCCTGCAAAAGCTGCTTCACCAGCTCGCCGCCGCCCTCTCCGATGGCCATGGTTCCCAGGGCGCCGTAGCGGGTATGGCTGTCAGAGCCCAGGATCATTCTGCCGCCGCCGGCCATCATCTCCCTCATATACTGGTGGATGACGGCGATGTGGGGGGGAACGTAGATGCCGCCGTACTTTTTGGCTGCGGACAATCCGAACATGTGGTCGTCCTCGTTGATGGTGCCGCCCACGGCGCACAGGGAGTTGTGGCAGTTGGTGAGCACGTAGGGAATGGGAAATCTCTCCATCCCGGACGCCTTGGCCGTCTGTATAATTCCCACGAAGGTGATGTCGTGGGAGGTCAGGGCGTCAAATTTGATCTGCAGGTTCTCCATGTTCCCGGACGTGTTGTGGGCCTTCAGGATGGAGTAGGCGATGGTTCCCTTTTTCGCCTCCTCCTTGGTCACGCTCTTCCCCGTCAGCTGCTCCACTCTCGCCGCTTCCGCCTCCGGTACCAGCTCCGTCTGATTTACCAGATATGCTCCGCCGTCATACAGTTGAACCATTCTCATACCTCCATTTTATGATTTCAGGAAAATTTCCCTGTTTTCAGGTCTTTTCCCCTCTTTTTTTGTTGACTTTATTATACAGGTATTGTATATATAACGCAAATACTATAATTATGATGTCCCATATAAGTAAAATTATATATCTATTCCAGGAGGGGAAAATCGTGACGGAAAAAGAACTGAACTACATAAAGACAATCACAGAAGAAAAGAGCATCTCCAAGGCCGCCAGAAAGCTGTTCATCTCCCAGCCTTCCCTGAGTCAGTATGTGCGGCGAATCGAGACGGAGCTGGGCACCGAGCTGTTCAAGCGCACGCCTGCGGGGTTAATCCCCACCTACGCCGGGGAGCAATACTATCGGACCGCGCTGAAAATTCTCGCCCTCTATGAGGATCTGGAGCGGGAGATCAGCGACATCAACGGGCTGAAGACGGGGAAAATTCACCTGGGCATCACCAGCCATCTGGGGACCGGCGTGCTGAGCCGGGTTCTCCCCCCGTTCCACCGGCAGTTCCCCGGCATCGAGTGCGTGGTCACCGAGGAGACCTCCTATGACCTGGAGGAAAAGCTGGCCCGCCGGGAGCTGGATTTTGCCATCATGCACGCGCCCAAGAAGGCGACCTCCTCCGACCTCTCCTACGAGCTGCTGTCCAGGGATCCCTTTCTGGTGGTGGCTCCCCACGGCCATCCCATCCGCCGCCTGGCGGTCACAGGGAAGGGGGAACTTCCGGAGCTGGACCTGGTTCACCTGCGGGACCAGACCTTTCTCATGGTGCGCCGCAGCCAGAGAATCCGCCAGATCACCGATTCCCTGCTGGCCGCCGCCGGCATCACACAGCCGGACATTCTGATGACTCTGAAGAGTTTCGAGACGGTGCAGCTTCTCTGCGCTGAGGGAATGGGGTTCACCCTGCTGCCCAGGCAGTACGCCGCCCTCCCCTACCTCCTCACCAAGCCGGACTACTACTCCATCCCGGAGTCCTACGGCGCCTACTGGGAGCTCTGCATCGCCACCCCCAAGGACGCCTACCTGTCCCTGGCCGGAAAACGGTTTCTGGATATGGTCCGGCAGTTCTGCCGGGAGGGGGCTTTCTCATGACTCGCCCGCCCGCGGGACGGGGAAGGAGCGTCTTCCCCCGCCCTCTGCGGCTTTAAGTCAGGCTCACTTGGGACAGGCTCACTCTCCCGTCACGTCGATCTGGCACATTTTCATGGCCTCCAGGGCGTTCCTGTGGCTCTGGGGCGTCACGCCGGCACAGCAGGAGGCGTCCACCGTGACGGGGGTGCCGGGAAATTCCGTCCGCAGGATCAGGGCGTTGGCGATGACGCAGATGTCCGTGCAGAGCCCCACCACCTCAATGCTCTCAAACTCACATTTCTCCAGATCCCTGGCCATGGACACACAGCCGAAGGTGGATTTCTCGTACCGTTTTCCCGGATACTGCTCCAGGGAGGAGTGGAGCTTCCAGCCGTTGGTGTCCTTCACACAGTGGGGAACCGGAAGCTTCTTGCCCTCCAAAGTCTCCAGGTAGTTCTCAAAGTGGGTGTCCAGGGTGAACACCACCTCCCCCTCCCGGTCTGCCTCATAGGCGCGGATCTTCTCCTCCACCCGCCCCACGATGGCCTGGGCCTCCTCCGTCCCCAGAGCGCCGTCTATAAAATCGTTCTGCATATCCACTACTACCAATAATCGTTTCACTGTCATTCTCCTTTTCCGGGTCAGCGCGGTGTTTTCTGCTAGTCTGCCCGCTTTGTTCGCCTCCTATTCTAGCACGTTCCCCCGCTTCTCACAAGGAAAGGTACTAAAGAAGGCGTATTAAAAACAGTAGACGGAACCCGT
>DXEU01000202.1 GCA_019114845.1 Candidatus Lachnoclostridium stercoripullorum
ATAGACAGTAGAGAGTATGCAAGCTGGGAAAGATTTTTTACAGCACTGCTGGTGAGCCGGACACAGGGCGATCCGCTATGGTCATATTCGAAGAAGAAACTTTCAGATGTATATTTATCTTCAAAGATAATGAATGCTGTAAAAAGGCAGATGAAATTAATCGTATGGGTGGAATCACCATCGAAAAGATGAAGTATAAACATCATGGAGGCATGGGACAATGGCATCCTCTTGAGGACAGTGAAATGCACTGTGAAAGAGCTTCAGCCGATACCTGCGAGGGGGTCGGCCGGGGCTCTTCATTTTTGCTGAAAAATTCACCGGGAGTCCTCTGGGGAGCTGCGCTGCGGCACCGCTGCGGGAAGCGAGCGGACTACAGAAAGCGGACCACGTCGTCGAGGGTGCAGTCCAGATATTTGCAGATGCGCTCCAGAGTCAGAAGGGTGAGATTTTTATTCTTCTTCAGGCTGTCCAGGGTCTTATGCTCCACAATGCCGTCTCGCAACAATTGATATTGGGAGACACCTTTTTCTTCCATAGTTGACCAGAGTGGGGTATAATCAATGATAGTAAACACCTGCTTTCACCTTCAGATGAATCAAGTATAGACAGAAAATTTTGTTTTCAATATTGTGGTTAAAACCACAATGCCATATAATGACAATATGAGAAGAGGAGGTATGCGCAGATGGATCACAATTTTGATAACCTGACAGAGGAGCAGAAGGAGAGGGTATTGGAGTTTGGACAGGTGTCCGCATGCTGCTCGGAGGATGTGCTGGAGGCCATCGAGGAGCAGATCCCTATGACCTATGAGATGTACCGGAAGTGTATGCAGCAGCTTGGGATGCTGGGAGCCATCAACTCCCTGATGGATCTGAGGGGGCGCTACCCGGAACTGGCGGCCCGGTACGACAAGGATGAGGGCTGGGGACCGGAGAAGAAGGAGGAAGATCTCCGCAAGATCATGGAGAAGGTTCGGAGGGCAGAAGAAGAGCAGAAGAAATGACGGAAGAGATCTGGTTTGCAGGCACAGGCTGGGGCCGCGCCAGGGATGCGTAAAGCGCATGCGATCGTCCCTGACGCGGCCCCGTGCCCTGAAGAATGCAGCTTTTAAGGGGGTAGTTCCCTAACAGATCAGGTAGCACTGGCCGGAGAACGGCGCGGGGGAGAGGAGAACTCTCCCTTTTTTCATGGGGATTTCCAGGCGGGTCTCCGGGTGGCTGCCGCCGAAACGCTGCCACTCCGTGTCCAGGAGAAGGGACAGGCGGCTATTCTCCTCCGCCTCCAGGTTCAGGGATACCGGTTCGGGGGCCTTGTCCCCGAAGCAGAAGCAGAACAGGAGCCGCTGCTTCTGGCTGCGCCGCTCGAAGGCGAAGACGCACTCCGGACCGCCGGAGGGGCGGACCCAGAGGAAACCGCCGTCCCCGTAATCCTCCTCGTAGAAGGCCGGCTGGCAGAGGTAGAGCTTGTTTAACTCCCGCATGAAGAGGAGGAAGGAGCTGTGTTTGGGGTAGGAGAGGAGATTCCAGTCCTGCTCCCGGGCCTCATCCCACTCCCGCAGCTGCCCGAACTCATTTCCCATGAAGTTCAGCTTTTTCCCCGGGTGGGCCGCCATGTACAGATACAGAGCCCTGGCCTGGGGAAATTTTCCCTCGTAATCCCCCCACATTTTCTGGAGAATGGTGGCCTTCCCGTGGACGGACTCGTCGTGGGAGAAGGGCAGGAGGTAGCGCTCATTGTAGAAGTAGGCCATGGAGAAGGTGAGGAGTCCGGAGTGATCCGGCCGCCTGGACGGCTCTGTGCGGAAATAATTCAGGGTGTCGTTCATCCACCCCATGTCCCACTTGTAGTCGAACCCCAGCCCATCCTGGTCGGCGGGGCGGGTGACGCCCGGGAAGGCGGAGGAGTCCTCGGCGATGAGCATGGCGTCGGGGATGCGCTTCTTGAGGCCGGCGTTCATGTTCTGGAGAAAGCGGACGCCGGGCTGGCACACGCCCCGGTCCGGCTGCCCCTGCCAGTAGATCAGATTGTTCACGGCGTCCATGCGCAGGCCGTCGAAATGGTACTCGGACAGCCAGTAGAAGGCGGCGGACTGGAGAAAGCTGCGCACCTCCCCCCGGGAGTGCATGAAATTGCAGCTGCCCCACTGGTTGCGCCCCACATCCTGGCTGGGATATTCGTAGAGGGCGGTGCCGTCATAATTCCACAGGGCGTAGTCGTTGACGGCGAAGTGGACAGGGACGAAGTCCAGCAGCACGCCGATGCCGTTCTGGTGGCAGAGATCCACGAACTCCTGGAGCTGTTCCGGGGTGCCGTAGCGGGAGGTGGGGGCGAAGAAGCCGGTGGCCTGGTATCCCCAGGAGCCGTCGTGGGGATACTCCCCCAGGGGCATCAGCTCCACATAGTTGTAGCCGTTCTCTTTCAGCCAGGGAATCAGGATAGGGCCCAGCTCCCCGTAGGAGTACCAGTCCGTCTCCCCGTCCCCCTTTTTCCGCCAGGAGCCGAAATGGAGCTCGTAGATATTAACCGGCCGCTGGGAGCTGTCCCTCCGGCCGCGCATCCATTTCCGGTCCCCGAAGACGTGGCAGGGGGCGGCGATGACGGAGGCGGTGCCGGGCCTGAGCTCGGCGGAGAAGCCGTAGGGATCGCAGTGGTCCAGAAAGGTGCCGTCCGCCCGGTAGATGCGGAACTTGTAGCGCATGCCGGGCTGGGCCTCGGGGATGACGGCCTCCCAGAAATTTCCGTCATAGATGCGCTTCATCTCCAGCTCCTGCCACTGGCTGAAGTCACCGATGACAGATATTTTAGAGGCTTTGGGGGCGAAGGTGCGGAATGCGGTGCCGGCCTTTGCCGGGTGCGCTCCCAGGTATTTGTAGGCCTCAAATTCCTGCCCTGTATAGAATCCGTAAAAGTCCATGAAATTACCTCCTGAAAATAGACATAAGTCGTTTTTCCTACTATAATTGATTATAGAGATTCCGTCGGCTCTGACCACCGCCGGTTTTGGCCGATGGTCGGATAACCGACAAAACGGAAAAATTGTCGGGAAGGAGATTGCTATGGATCTGAGAGTGGAGAAGACGAGGAGGAGCATCATCAACGGATTTCTGGAGCTTAGGGCCAGGAAGCCCCTGGAAAAGATCCGGGTTCGGGAACTCTGCGAGAAGGCGCAGATCAACAAATCTACATTTTATGACCATTACCGGGACGTCTACGACCTGGCGGAGCAGCTGGAGGACGAGGCCATCCGCTCTTATCTGGACATCGCCCACCCGGAGTACGTGCTGACGGACGTGGCCGGCTTTGTCCGGGAGCTGTTTGCCTCCCGGCTGGCCTGCGAGCGCCTGCTGGACATCCTATTTTCCGGGAACCGCAGCGGGCTGCTGGTGGAGAAGCTGGCCGCCGGCCTGACGGAGATGGTCCTGGAAAAATATCCGGATCAGAGGGAGAATCCCGTCTTCCGCACGGTCCTCACCTACCGGATCTACGGCGGCTACTACGCGTTCCAGGAAAACCGAAAATACGGGGAGGAGATGGTGATCGAGCTGATCGGGAGAATGGCTCAGTCCCAGTCGGCCCTGAAGAATCCGGACCAGTGGGGGATGGGGGCGGGGGGAAGAGAATGAGGCGTCCGGGTATGCCGGCCGCCGGCCGGGCGTATCAGACAAAAAAGTGTGCGCTCCTGCGCACACTCGCGCCGGAGCGCGGTTGCGTCAGCAACCAATTTCCTTAAGCGCGGAGTGCGCATCCACAGCGGAGCGTTTTTATTTAATAGGGAACGAAGTTTCCTATTAA
>DXEU01000203.1 GCA_019114845.1 Candidatus Lachnoclostridium stercoripullorum
ACATCCGAAAAATCGGAAACAATAAAAATCGTACCGTCAGGAGCCGCACCAATGCGTTTTTGAATCTCTTTCGCATAACCGTATGCCATGCGTATCGCCTCCTTTTGTCCCGTTTATTATATATTATTCGGGACAAAAAAGCAATATACCTGTCCCTTTCCCTAAAGGATTCCCAGGAAAAAACCTCCTGATACCTTAGCAACTGGCTCAAAATGTGCCCCGGTAACGAATAGATACTGAATCTGCTGCTTTTCATTTTAATTTTTTTAATACTTCGCCAATATCCCCATCAATACAGATTGACCGGTCCGCGATCTCCCGCGGCGCCCAGGCCTCCCCCAGGTTGACGCAGGCGTAAAACGCCTCCGGATTCTGGTACGTCATCCGCCAGAAGGGGTATTTGATGATGCCGGGGGTATTTCCGCCCACGCCCAGCTCCAGAAACAGGATTCTCCCGCCCCGGCGTCTCTCCAGAAAATCCTCGTACCGGGCGGCGGCCCTGTGCCAGCCCTCGTCCTCCACAAACGTCTCGTCCGCCCGCAGGTTCATGGACATGGGGCGCCCGCACACCGGGCAGCGGGGCACCAGATCTGAGGGAACGGACATTTTGACCTTGGCTCCTTCCGGGAGCGTCAGCGCGCCGGCGGAATCGATGACAAATCCCTGCGCCTCCGCCATTTTCCGCACAGATTCCTCGTTGTCGTAGGTCCTAGGATGGCAGGGCTTGCTGCACTGGAAGAGGCCGTAGTCCCCCTGGGTGTAAAACAGCCGTTCCCTGTCAAAGCCCGCCTTTTGAAACATGTGGTCCACGTTGGTGGTGAGCACGAAATAATCCCGCCCCTTCACCAGCTCAAACAGCCGCTCATACACCGGCTTCGGCGGGTTCATATAGCGGTTGATGAAAATATACCGGCTCCAGTAGGCCCAGTGCTCCTCCAAGGTGGGAAACGGGTAAAAACCGCCGGAGTACATGTCCCGGAACCTGTATTTCCCGATAAAATCCGAGAAATACTTCTCAAAGCGTTCCCCCGCGTAGGAAAATCCCGCCGACGTGGAGAGGCCGGCTCCCGCTCCGATCACCACGGTCTCAGCCTCCTGCAGCTGTTCTCTAAGCTCCTCTGTCAAATGCATGTCCATCTGTCCCATCTCCTCTCCGCTGCGGCCATTTTCCTGGGCGGCAGCTCTGGATTTATCATACTCCATCCCGGGGCGAGGTGTAAAGCAGGCACTTTTTTGTGCCTGCCCAAATGCTGCCCGACGGGCGTCAGAAATGGTGTACAAACCGGTGAGGGGACGATATAATCAGAGAAAGAATATCGTTTTGTGGAGAGGGAAAAGAGATGAAAGCATATCAGTTGAAGATCCTGTTGAAAAATTCCAAGCCGCCGGTGTGGAGGCGGTGCCGCATCCCGGCGGGGATAACCTTTTCTCAGCTGGCCCTCATTTTGGAGCATATCACAGAATCTGGCGCGTGTGCAGATTATGAATACGAATTTTACCAGGCGGGAATCCAGGTGCGCGAGTGGCGGGGGGAAACGGGCCAGGCAGCGTCGATTCACTATGACTGTCTGTGCGCCTCCGACACCTTTATCGACGGCCTGGCGGATCAGGAAAAATGGTTTACGTTTCGCCCGGGGGACGGCCGCCAGTACCGAGTTGAGATCGAGGAGCGGCGGGAGGAACCCATCCGCTGCCCGGTCGTCATCCAGCAGAAGGCCGCCCCGCAGGGACCAGGATGGTTGGACCTGGAGACTGTGAATGGTGAGCTGAGTCAGCGCTATCCTCTCCAGTGGGGGAACCGGACTACAGGACGTTTGCAGAGCTGGCGGAGGAGAGCAAAGAGGGCAAATATGGGATCACCGTGGCCTGCCGCCCGGAGGACAGGACGGAGCGGCGGCAAGTGTCCGCAGAGTCCAAGATGCGGACATTCGCCAACACGGTGATGAAGGAGTATGTGGATGCCATAACGGAGAAAATTATGGGGGAGCACAAGGGCACAGGCGAGGGGGAGATGATGGACGCGGATGCCCTGCAGGATTTGCTGGAGAAGGCGGAGTGGCAGATAAAAAGGGATATCAGGGAGAAGATGCTCGGCCGCGATATGAGGGAGGGACATTCCAGGCATCCGGGCGTCAAGGAGTTCCTGATGGGCGAGACGAAAAATACTCTGCTGGAGATGGCTGCGGACCTGAAGCTGTCCCGCTGCAAATCCCTCAGCAAAGACAGCCTGGCGGAGAAGATCCGGGAGGAACTTCTGAAACCGGAGGTGATGCAGCGGAGAATGCTGCTCCTGGGCGATGAGGAGATCCAGGTGTTTGAGAAGGCGATGGCCAGGAAGGGTGGGTTTTATCCCGACCGGGAGGAGATGGAACATCTGGAAAAATTGTACGATCTGATCTATGTGCTGCTCTACAGCGACGATTATGCGGAAGTTCCAAAGGAAGTGGAGGAGGTTTACTGCCAGTTCAATACCCCGGCCTTTCAGGAGAAGCGCCGGGAAACATTCTGGCTGTATCACTGCCTGCAGATGGTGGATATGATCTGCGGGAGCGCCCCGGTGAGCGTTGTCTGCCGGATGCTGAAAAAGTGCCTCGGGCGCAAAGTGGAGCGGAAGAACGTGGAAGAACTCTGGGCGAACCTTCCGGAGGAGTTGAACCCGTGTGTGCTGCGGGGGGAAAAGGTGATCAGCAGAGAACTTCTGCGGGACAGTCTGTATCTGAGAGTGGAGGAGATGCAGGGAAAGGGAGAATTTTATATCCCAGATCCGGACGAGATCCTGGAATACACAGAAAACGGGTACCCGGTGTCGGATCCCAACTATCGCAGATTGAAGACATTTCTCGTGAGAGGGATGAACATGGACATAGAGACAGCCGATGAGTATATGCCTGTGGTCTGGAGCCATATCAGCATGGGAGCGGCACCGGCGGATATCATGGAAATCTTAGAGAGGGAAGAGTTTGTATTTTCCACGGAGGAGGATCTGCGGGAGTTTGTCTCCATTCTGATGGATGTGAACAATCACACGAGAATGATGATCAACAGGGGATGGACGCCGATGGAGATGATGGAGAAGCTGCCGCCTCTGCCGCGGGGAAAGCGCCCCACCATCGTGCCCATGAGCAGCGAGGCGGCCAGACTGCTGGGGGAGGCCACCGGGGAGCTGAAAACATGGGCTTTGATGTGGATCTCAATCAGAGCGCGGACGAGATTCCGACCATATCCATGCCGGATGGAATCTCCGGCAAGATCGCGGCGGGAACGAAGAAGGTATACCCCAACGACCCCTGTCCCTGCGGGAGCGGGAAGAAGTATAAGAAGTGCTGCGGAAGGAAGTAGGGGGATGGGGGATACGAATGGGACAGTGGAATACTACGATGAGAATGCGGACGCCTTTTTGTCGGAGACTGTGTCAGTGGATTTCTCAGAGACACAGGGAACGTTTCTGCGGTTGCTTCCCAGAGAGGCTGTAATTCTGGATTTTGGATGCGGCTCTGGGCGGGACTCCCTGAAATTTTTAAGGGAAGGATTCAAGGTGGAGGCGGCAGACGGTTCGGTCAGAATGTGTCGGGCAGCCGCCGCTCTTACAGGCCTTTCGGTTCGTCGGATGCTGTTTCAGGAATTGGATGAACAGGAAAAATATGATGGAATTTGGGCCTGCTCTTCGATTTTGCATTTGCCGCGGACAGAGCTCGGCGATGTATTGGCCAGGATGTGCACAGCTTTGAAGAGAGATGGCATTATTTACACATCTTTTAAGTACGGAACTGATGAAAAACCCATCCTATTACTATAAATTTTACTGGCTGGAGGCAATTGTAGATCTGATTCCCCGGGGCATTACAGAGACGACATTTGATGAACTTATCAATGAAATGATAGCCAATGCCTGGTATTCGGTACGGGAATTTCATATTCACCTGAGCGGTGTGCAGGCGGATGGTTTGGTGCGGGACGGCCTGGAGCGAGCAGTCTTGCAGCTGGCTGAGCTCAGCAATCTTCCAGCCAATACGTCCAGAGTGGAAATTATGAATGCCATTGGGGAGTATGATGCAGAATTGAGGCAGGCCAAGGAGCAGCTGACCAATATGGTTCCCTATCGCGCTTTGGCGGGCTTTTTTTCCAAAAGCAGCGAGAAGGCTGATTGGGGGAGCGTGCGCCGCCTGACAGAATATATTCGCAGAATCAATCAGACAGTGGTCGTTCTTCCCTATACCCTGGGTGAGAGCAGCAGACTGAAAAAAGAGGTTTATTTTCATCCTGAGTGGATAAAAATGATCCAGGACAATACCGTCAGCATTCTGGGATGGATTCAATACGAAAAGGTGAGATGGCTGCAGAACAACAATCCAGAAGTGCCGGGGCTGGTGTACAAGCTGGCGCCCATGGGGGCCTCGGTGAATTCTTCTAAGAGCAACCGGCTTCCCCAATGGGATCTATTTTTCGTCATGTTTGCGGAAAATCAATACCTGATGTACCGACTGATCCACGAAAGGCCGGGACTGCATAGACGATTTGAGGCCTGCTACCGCGATAACCTGCACTCCATCTGGGCGATGCGGGAGCTGTACCGGGAGGGAAACAGCAGGGATAGATTCTGCGGAATTCTGCAGGAGAACATGAAGCCGGTCTACGATTCGGCGAGGCGGCAGGGGTACGAGGTTTGGGAGTTTAAGTGAAAGTTTAAGGCAGGGGGGGTGGGGTTAGCTGGCATTCAAAGCTTTGCGTCCATACATAGATAGTAAAATAAGAATGGAAAGTCGGTTAGATGGCCGGCTTTTTATTATGCAATTAAAGAAGAAAACGCACATAAATTATTATCTTTGGGGTATATTAGTGTGC
>DXEU01000204.1 GCA_019114845.1 Candidatus Lachnoclostridium stercoripullorum
GTCTGTCCGGGGAAACTCGGAGGGCGGCTAATTCTTTAAGATTTTCTAAAAAAATTCTTGCCATTTACCCCCAAATGAACTAGAATAAGGTTACATGGTGGTAGAAAGTGGTAGTTAGTGGTTTACAGTGGGACAAAGTGGTGGACCAGTGACAGATTTGCAGTACGGTGGTGATAAAGATGTTCATGGGCGAATACAATCACACAGTAGACGCGAAGGGACGTCTTATCGTGCCTTCCAAGTTCAGGGAACAGCTGGGCGAGGACTTCGTGGTGACGAGGGGCTTAGACGGCTGTCTTTCCGTGTACGCCAATGACGAGTGGACAGTCCTGGAGGCAAAGCTGCACGCCCTGCCCTACACCAACCCTGCCGCCAGAAAACTCACGAGATTCCTTGTGGCCAGCGCGGCCACCTGTGAAGTGGACAAGCAGGGGAGAATTCTTCTCCCAGCCGCCCTTCGGGAGTATGCGGGAATCGAGAAGGACGCTGTGCTGGTGGGAATGGGAAGCCGGATTGAGATCTGGAGTCGGGAGGCCTGGACGGCGAAGAACGATTTCAGCGATATCGAGGAGATTGCGGAGGATTTGGGAGGACTGCTGTAGATGTTTGAACACAAATCAGTGCTGCTTCAGGAGACCATTGACAGCCTGAATATCCAGGAGGACGGGATCTATGTGGACGGAACCCTGGGCGGCGGCGGACATGCCTACGAGGTTTGCCGCAGGCTGGGGGAGGGCGGACGGCTCATCGGCATTGACCAGGACGCGGACGCCATCGCGGCGGCGGGAGAGCGGCTGAAGGAATTCGGCAGCCGAGTCACCATCGTGAGAAGTAACTATGAGAATATCAGGGAGATCCTGGAGAATCTGGGAATCCATAGAGTGAACGGCATATATCTGGACCTGGGGGTTTCCTCCTATCAGCTGGACACGGCGGAGAGGGGATTCACCTACCGGGAGGATGCTCCCCTGGACATGCGGATGGACCAGCGGGAGACCAGGACGGCGGCGGACATCGTCAACACCTACAGCGAGATGGAGCTGTATCGGATGATCCGGGATTACGGGGAGGACCGCTTCGCCAAGAACATCGCCAAGCACATTGTGAAGGCCAGGGAGGAGAGGCCCATCGAGACCACCGGCCAGCTGACGGAGATCATCAAGGCGGCCATACCGGCGAAGATCCGCGCGGTGGGCGGCCATCCGGCCAAGCAGACCTTTCAGGCCATCCGCATAGAACTGAATCGGGAACTGGAGGTTTTAAATCAGTCCATCGACACCATGATCGAGCTTTTGAAGCCGGGCGGACGATTGAGCATCATCACCTTCCATTCCCTGGAGGATCGGATTGTAAAGACCAGGTTTAAGACCAACGAGAACCCCTGCATCTGCCCCCCGGATTTTCCGGTGTGCGTGTGCGGGAGAAAGAGCCGGGGGCGGGTGATCACGAGAAAACCCATTGTGCCCACCCCGGAGGAGATCGAGGAGAACAGCCGGGCGAAGAGCTCGAAGCTCCGCGTGTTTGAGCGCGGTGAAGAATAAAACGGGAGGGAAGCAGTATGGCAGCAAGGAGAGCCCCGCAGAGGACAATGACATATGTGGACGGCAACACCGTTCGCAGGGTGGAACCGGAGTTCCGGCCGGAGAGAAGGCAGGCGCCTGCCCACAGCCCCCGGATTCGGGAGCAGGTGAGGAGAAATCAGGACCGGGCTCTCAGCATTGATCTGCCGTACGTGCTGATGCTGTCGGTGGCGGCCATCTGCGCCCTGGTGATCTGCGTCAATTATCTGCACCAGCAGTCCTCCATGCAGGCCAGGCTGAGCCGGATCGAGACGCTGGAGCAGCAGGTGGAGAACCAGAGGGCGGAGAACAATACCCTGGAGACCAGGATCAATACCTCCGTGAATCTGGATCACATTTACAAGGTGGCGACGGAAGAGCTGGGCATGGTGTATGCCGGCAAGGATCAGGTGCTTTTATATGATCAGACGGAAAGTGAGTATATAAGACAAAATGAAGACATCCCGAACTACAACTGACGGAAGTCACCGGAACCATAAAAAACGTGTTTTCACAAATTATATGCAGGAGAAGCTGGCGGTCACCGTTTTGGTGATTACGCTGGCTTTGTTTGCATTGGTTCTGGTGCTGTACAATATCATCAAGGAAAATAACCAGGAGTACTCCAAGATTGTGCTGAATCAGCACTCCAGCTATGACAGCCGGACGATCCCCTACAAGCGGGGGGACATTGTGGACCGGAACGGGACTTATCTGGCGGTGAGCGATAAGGTGTACAACCTCATCATCGACGCCAGGCAGATCATGGACGGTTACGATCCCCAGAACGGGAAGGATAAATATCTGGACGCCACCACCACGGCCTTGGCCACAGCCTTCGGCTACGACAAGGCGGAGCTCACCAACCTGATCCTGGAAAATCCTGACAGCCCCTACATCCGCTACGCCAGGCAGCTGACGGTGGATCAGAAGGAGGGGTTTGAGGCCACCAGGGACGAGATGAACGAGGCATTCTCCGAGAGCGACATCGCGTCGGAGAAGGAGAAAAAGGTCCACGGCGTCTGGTTTGAGGAGGAATATAAGAGGTATTATCCCTACAACGACTCGGCCAGCACGGTTTTGGGCTTCGCCTCCAGCGACGGGACCACGGGCAACGGGGGCATTGAGCAGTCCTACAACAGTGTTCTCACCGGGACCAACGGCAGGGAGTACGGCTACCTGAACGACGACTCCAATCTGGAGACGGTGATCAAGCCGGCGGTCAACGGCAACACCGTGGTCTCCACCATCGACCTGAACGTGCAGCAGGTGGTGGAGAAGTACATTGACGAGTGGATGACCACCACCGGCTCCGAGAACATCGGCGTGGTGGTGATGGATCCGGACACCGGCGAGATTCTGGCCATGGCCACGGACCGGATGTACGACTTGAACAATCCCAGGGACCTCACCGTGAGGTATACCCAGGCGGAGATTGACGCCATGAGCGACGAGGAGCAGATGGAGGCCTGGTATCAGCTGTGGAGAAATTACTGTGTCAGCGATACCTACGAGCCCGGCTCCCCCTCCAAGATTTTCACCATCGCCGCGGCCCTGGAGGAGGGGATTATCAGCGGAAATGAGACCTTTTTCTGCGACGGCGGCCAGGATGTGGCCGGCACCTACATCCGCTGCGTAAACCGGGTGGGCGGCCATGGAAACCTGACGGTGGCGGAGTCTCTGATGGTGTCCTGCAACGACGTCCTCATGCAGATTGTCAGCAGGGAGGGCAAGGAGATCTTCTATAAATACCAGGATATGTTCGGATTTACGGAGAAAACCGGCATCGATCTGCCCGGGGAGGCGGACACCAGCGGGCTGGGGTACACGGTGGACACGGCGGGGCCGGTGGACATGGCCACCAACTCCTTCGGACAGAACTACAACTGCACCATGGTGCAGATGGCGGCGGCCTACTGCTCCGTGTTAAACGGGGGCTCCTACTATCAGCCCCACGTGGTGAAGCAGATTTTAAATTCCCAGGGTTCCGTGGTGAAAAAGGTTGAACCGGTGCTGGTGCGGGAGACGGTCTCCCAGTCCACCAGCGACTTTATCAGGGATGCCCTGTTCCAGACCGTCTACGGGGAGAGGGGCACGGGAAAAGCGGCCCAGGTGGCGGGCTATGAGCTGGGGGGCAAGACCGGCACGGCGGAGAAGCTGCCCAGAGGAAGCCGCAACTACGTGGTGTCCTTCTGCGGCTTTGCCCCGGTGGATCACCCGGAGGTGCTGGTCTACGTGGTCGTCGATCAGCCTCATGTGGAGGATCAGCCCCATTCCACCTACGCCAGCGAGATTTTCGCCAAGATCATGGGGGAGATTCTTCCTTATCTGAATGTATTTCCGGAGACCGCCCCCCAGGAGAGCGGCGAGGAGACCGGACTTCCCCAGGAGGAGGGAATCACGGACAATACGTCGGAGGAGACCGGGGAGACGCCCGCGGAGGAGACCGGCGGGGAGGAGACCGCCCCCCAGGAGCCGTACCCGGACGAGGAGCTTGTGCTCCC
>DXEU01000024.1 GCA_019114845.1 Candidatus Lachnoclostridium stercoripullorum
GAAGGCAGGGATTTTTGATAAATAAAAGCAGCGACGAGGCGGGGAAAAAAGTATATAGTCGGGCTATCGGAGGCCTGAAAGGATCCGCAGGCCGGGAAAGACAGAGAAAAACAGCGAATGAGTAAACGACAAGGAGGAAAATAGTATGAATACTCAGCTGATAGTCTGCATTGTGATTTTTGTGCTGACTCTGGCCAGCTATATGCTGAACAAAATCCCCATGTGGGTGACGGCCATGATTTCCATGTGCGCCCTCTTCATCACCGGCTGCATCGACGCGTCGGGGGCTTTGGCGGGATTCGCCAACGTAAATACCATCCTGATGGCGGCTATGTTCGTGGTGGCCGCCGGCTTCAGACGGACGTCCCTGGTGGATGCCCTCTGCAACTTCATCATGAAGGCGACCAGGGGATCCTTCAACATGGCGTATCTGGGATACCTGATCATCGCGGTGATCCTGACCAACTTCATCGCCAGCCCCATGGTGGTGTACGCCATCGTCTCCACCCTGCTGTGCGCGTACCTGGACGCCACGGGAAAGAGCCGCTCCAAGTACATCTTCCCCATGATGGTGGTGTGCGTGTCCTGCTGCGGCATTCTGCCCCTCTCCACGGCGATCCAGCAGGCGGGACAGTTTACGGGATTTCTGGAGACCTACGGATTTGAGATGACCTACGATCCGGTGAACTTCTTCATCGCCGGCTGGCCCATGCTCATTGTGGTGCCCCTGTGGGCCCTGCTGATCGGACCGAAGTTCCTGCCGGAGCAGTCCCCGCTCCCCATCGCCGCCAAGGAGGCGAAGAAGCAGAACCAGCAGGCGTTATCCCCCCTGCAGGACAAGCTGGGAATCGCCATCTTCTTCCTGACCATCATCTGCCTGATCTTCTCCTCCCAGCTGGGACTTGAGACCTGGTTCGTGGCCCTGGTGGGTTCCCTGCTCATGGTGGTGTGCGGCGTCGTGGATCAGAAGGGCGCCCTGCGGGATATCCCCTGGGATATGATTCTCCTCTACGTGGGCGCGCTGGCCCTGGGCACAGCCCTGACCAACACCGGCGCCGGAGATATGATCGGAAACTGGCTGGCAAACGTGGTGGGAGGCACCCGCAACAACTACGTGCTGGGGCTGCTGTTCTTCGTGATCCCCTTCGTGATCACCCAGTTTATGCTGAACCGGGCGGTGTCCGCCGTGTTCACCCCCATCTGCCTGCTGACCTGCAGCGCTCTGGGCGCCAACCCCATCGGCCTGATGGCCCTGGTGCAGGCGGGCTCCCTGACCGCATTCATGACCCCCATGGCCACACCGGCGGTGCCTCTGGCCATGGCGGACGGCGGCTACGACTTAAAGACCATTGTCAAGGGCGCGTGGGTGATTTCCCTGGTGATTCCGGTGATCTACATCTTCTACACCATGACCGTGCTGCCGCCGTTCTAAAGCCCTGCGGGGAAATAGAACTGTGAGAAGATGACTCCGGAGAGAGAATGCGTGATATAATTGAGAAAGCGACAAGGAGGCTTTTAAATGAAGATAACGGATGTGAAACTGATTTACGCGAAGCATTACCTGTTTGTACATATTTACACGGACGAGGGCATCGTGGGCCTGGGAGAGGCCGGCAACTGGGGCCATCTCATGGCCACCGCAGAGGCGATCAAGAAATTTTCCACCTACCTCATCGGAAAGGATCCGTCCAGGATCGACGACATCGGCCAGAACCTGTACCGCTCCCTGTACTTCCGGGGTTCGGTGATCATGAGCGCCATCTCCGCCATCGACATCGCCCTCTGGGACATCAAGGGCAAGAAGCTGGGGGTGCCGGTCTATGAGCTCCTGGGCGGAAAGACCAGGGACAAGGTGCGGGTGTACGCCTCCCCCATGCACAAGGAGACGGACCCGGAGGCGCTGAAGCAGAGCTATCGGGAACTGAAGGAGAAGGGATTCACCGCCGCCAAGATCTTTGTCAACGGCCCCATCCAGTCGGAGAACGGCGGCCGGGACGAGTTCTACTGCGGCCGGGTGGAGGACGAGCTGGAGAAGGTGGCCATGATCCGGGAGGCCGTGGGAAAAGAGTTTGACCTGATCCTGGAAGCCCACCGGGGAATGACCATGCCGGAGGCCATCGCCTTCGGGCGGGAGGTGGAAAAATACCGCCCCATGGTCTTCGAGGACCCCATCACCCCCGACAACATAGACTCCATGGCGGAGGTGGCCTCCAAGATCGCGGTGCCCATCGCCACCGGCGAGCGCTTCATCAACATCAAGGAGTTTGAGATGCTGTTCCGCAGAAACGCGGCCTCCTACGTCCGCCCGGACGTGTGCGCCGTGGGCGGCATCACCGCCTCCAAGAAGATCTGCGCCATCGCTGAGGCCAACGACGTCCTGGTGATCCCCCACAATCCCCTGGGACCGGTCTCCACCGCCGCCTGCCTGCAGATCTGCGCCTCCGTGCCCAATTTCGGCATCCAGGAGCTGCCCGGCTTCTGCTTAAACGGAGCCGAGGATGCCATGGTGCAGAAGCCCTTCCAGGTGGAGGACGGCTGCCTGCTGATCCCCGACGCCCCCGGCATCGGCGTGGAGCTCTCCGAGAATGCCTCCGAGCTTTACCCCTTAAACGACCGGGGCGGCATCAACGCCAAGAGAATGTTTGACAACTCCGTAAAAGACTGGTGATCCTACGGGCCGGCCAGCGCCGGATCCCGGATTTCATAGGTCCTGGCCCACTCCTTCGTCCCCTCCACCTTGTGCACCTCGGAGCGGTGGAGGGAGAGGAAGCGGACCAGATCATAGCAGTCAATCCAGATCTCCCCATCTCCCTCCTTCTGGGATTCATCGAAAATCAGCTGAATCCCGAAGTGGAGATGGGGTTCTTCTATGTTGTTGACATTTTCCTGGGCGCTGTAGCCGGTGCGGCCCAGATAGCCGATCACATCGCCGGCGGTCACCAGGCTCCCAACCGCAAGGCCGGACTGGTAGGGGTAATTTTTCCGCAGGTGGGCGTAGTAATAGTAGCGCTTCCCGTCCAGGCTGCGGATGCCGATGCGCCAGCCCCCGTACTGGTTCCATCCCAGGGCCTCCACCCGCCCGGACTCCACGGCGATGACGGGGGTGCCCACCTGGCCCATCATGTCGTGGCCCAGGTGCCGCCTCTGGTAGCCATAGCTGCGGGAGACGCCGAAGTCGTCGTATTCGCTGTAGGGGAAGCCGGAGGCGATGGGGGAAAATGCCTTCAGCCCGTACTTGCTGACCCAGACAGCCTGGCCGTCCCGGATGGGGCGGCCGTTTTCATCTGTGGGGAGGGCAAAATCCGGGGCGTCCTCCGGGGCGATCTCCGTTTCGTAGAGCCCCAGCAGGCCGTTTAACACCGCCCCGTAGGCTTCCAGATAGTAGGGGTAATATCTCATGCCGGAGGCGATGGTGTCCATGGACTCCCCGCCCCGCAGGCGGGCTGCCGCCTCGTCCATATCCGCCGCTCTGTAGAGGGAAAAATCCCCGCCGTACTTCGCCCCCAGGTAGGCCAGCAGCTCCACCCAGTTTATGTGGAGCTCCTCCTGGTAGGTGTCCACATCCCAGCGGAAGGCCCGCTCCAGAACCTCCTCGGGCACGTCAAAGTCCACCCAGCGGATGAAATCCCCGTCCCCGGCGGCCGGGACGGAGCCGGGCACAAAGGGGCCGGCGGAGAGAGCGGGGAGGCCGTGAAAGCTGCCCGCCGAGAGGCCGGCCAGGCCGGGAAGAACCAGGAAACATGCGGCGGACAGGGCCAGCAGGCCCCACAGGCCCCACAGGGCGCTCCCCAGGCCGCAGCCGAGCATACGATTTTTCAGAAAATTGCGGGGTGAAACCATGGAGAGCCTCCTTCTGCCGGATCCCGGCCGGGCGGCGGTCCGGATGTACCGGCCGCCGCGGCCCGTTTATCAACAGCATATGCGGACAGCTCTCCAGATAGAAGTGTCAGAGATCGATAATTTCCTCGTCATCCGGGACGAACAGGTTGCCGGAGTAGTATTTCTTTCCCTCTGCGGTGTAGAGGGCCTTGCGCTCCTCGATGTGGTCGTCCTCCGTGTGCCAGAGCACCAGGTTGGGGACGTGAAGCTCTGCGGCCAGCTCACAGGCATCCTTCACGGTGCTGTGGTGCTTCTCGTAGGGCTTATATTTTTCCCTCTCCCCGTACAGACAGAATGCCTCGTGGAGCAGCCAGTCGCTCCCCTCCACGAAGGGGCGGCAGGCGGGGTTGAAGGGCTCGTCCCCCACACAGGTGAATTTCTTCCCGTTCTCCAATTTCATAGTGAAGCCGAACTGCCGGGCCTTGGTGGAGTGGATGTCAAAGAATGTCACGTCGTAGTCCAGAATCCGCTCCGTCTGTCCGTCCGTGACGGGCATCAGCCAGATCCGGTCGCCGATGAGGCGGCAGATCTTCTGCTGCTGGGTGAGGCGGCAGAGGGCGGCGATGGTGTCCGTCAGCTGGTCATGGCAGTAAATGTAGAAATTTCCCTCGTACTTCCCGGCGATCATGCGGGAGGCGATCATGCGGATCATCCACACCACGCCAAGAATGTGGTCCGAGTGCTCGTGGGTGACGAACATGTGGTGGATCTGATCCAGGGAAATATCCATGTCCTTTAAAATTCTCAAAATTCCGTTGCCGCCGCCGGCGTCCACCATAAAATAGGAGTCCCCAGTCCGAACGGCAAAACAGGTGTTGTAACACCGGGTGACAGCGGCATTTCCGGTGCCGAATACGTACAATTGCTCCATAAAACTACCTCCCGGCCGGG
>DXEU01000205.1 GCA_019114845.1 Candidatus Lachnoclostridium stercoripullorum
GCCTTATCGGTTACATTGAGTTTTTCAGCTAGTTCAAGTTGCGTCCAACCTTTCTCTTTTCTAAGTGAGAGAATGAATTGTCCAAATTTTTGATTGTCCATACATCATGCCGCCTTTCTCTTGGTTGAGGCTATTGTACAGCCAAACGGCAAATTCGTCACTCGACGCATAGTAGAATCGGCTTATATACGAGGGAACTTTGGGTTTACTTTGATAAATGTCCAATCAAGATATAGGTGCGGATTTTCTCCTCAGGCCCTCACCCCTCAAAACAGTAGGCGAAGGGCAGCAATTCTTTTGCCGGGATTTTCTTTGGCGCGCCGTCCACGCTGAGAATCACCTGGCAGTCCGGCGCGTAGTCGCACAGGATCTGGCGGCAGTTGCCGCAGGGCGGAAGGATCTCCTCCCCCTGCTCCCCGCGGACGGCGACGATGGCTGCAAACTCCCTCTCCCCGTCTGTGATCGCCGCTCCCATGGCGATCTGCTCCGCGCAGGCCCCGTGCATGGAATACACGTTCACGCCTCTGTATATCCTGCCGTCCCCGCAGCGGACGGCGGCGCCGACGGTGTGGTTGTACTTCTCCCCGTCGTAGTTTCTCCGGATCGCGTCCCGGGCCGCCTCGATGAGCTCATAATCTTCCTCTGTCAAATCAAACATCCTCTTTCTCCTGTTCTACGCCTCCGCCCCTTCGGCCTCCCGCAGGTGCTTTTTGATCTGGCTCAAGGTCACCGGGGACATGTGGAGGTAGGAGGCGATGTACTTGTCCGGGATTCTGTTGTCCAGGTCCCCGTGGGTTTCCAGAAACCACCGGTATTTCTTCTCCGCCATATAGCTGGAGATGACCCTTCCCTTCTCCAGGTGGTACTGACCGGCCCGCTGGATCATGTCCTGGTAGATGGAGCCCACCGCCGGGCTCATTCTCATCAGCTGGCGAAAATCTGCGAGGCGGATCTTAAAGACCGCTCCCTTGGTGAGAGCCTCCATCGTGGCCGGGGCTGGGGCATCCAGGTCAAAGCCAGGCATCAGGGATTCCCCCGGCGTTCCCACCAGACAGTCCGTCACTTCCATGTCGTCTTCATTGACATAGAAGGCGCGGAAAACGCCGTCCACCGCCAGTGCCACGTATTCGGGCCGTTTTCCGATCACAAATATCTGGTCCCTCTTTTTCACCGGCTCGACGACGGCCCGCTCCTCTAAGAAATCTACGACCTGTCTGTCCCTGAGGTGCAGCGCCTCGGACAGATATTCGGCGATATCTATTTTCTTCATCTTCATACTGCTGTTTCCCTTTCCTCTTCCTCAATTTATGACAGTATATCAAGTTTATTCCCATTTTTCATTTATTTAATTTAATTTCAGTAACAATTATCGATATTAAACGTATTTTTTTCCATACATACACTGCCGAAGTTCCGTCCATCCCCCCAAAATGAAAAGGCAGCCCGTTTTCCGGACTGCCGGCCGCCGCAGATCTCAGTATCCGCAGGCAATATATTCCTCTATCAATTTATCCAGAGTCACGCTGTTGCGGTAGATCTCGTCGTACCCCGCATCAGAATCCAGGCTTTCATTCAGCGCTCTTCTGGCCTGTTCAATCGCCTGAATCAGCTCCTCTTTCGCTGTTCCCATACATATTCTCCTTTGCATGGCCGCACGTTTCCTGGCCTGCCGGCGCCGCTGTCCGCTGCCTCCCGCCAGCGGCAGACATATAATTCGACGCTATCTACATTTTAAACGGAAAAAGGGAAAAAATCAAACAGATTCGCCCGACAGTCTGTGCTCTTATTCGACACCGGCCCGCCCGCCATTTTTTAAGGCGGCCTGGACGGTATAGTGATTGAAAATGCTCACGGAAGATTTATCGGTTATGATTGAAAAAATGGTGTCTTTGTGCTATACTTTGTAGTTGCGTTGGACTCTTTTTTGAGTTGAGAAGGGAGTCCGTACAATGAGAACGCTGTTTGAAAATTTTACTCCCGCCAGTTAAGAAAAAGGGTGTAAAAATGGTGTAAGCAAAATAAAGAGAAAGGCAGAAAGCCCGCAGACTCAGGGTTTTCTGGACAGGTAAGAATAAAAATGAAATTAGGAATCGTAGGCCTTCCCAACGTGGGAAAGAGTACCCTCTTCAACTCTCTGACCAAGGCCGGGGCTGAGTCCGCCAACTATCCCTTCTGCACCATCGACCCCAACGTGGGCGTGGTGGCCGTGCCGGACGAGCGGCTGAAGCTCTTGGCTGACCTCTATCACTCCCAGAAGATCACCCCGGCGGTGATCGAATTTGTGGATATCGCCGGCCTGGTGAAGGGCGCTTCCAAGGGCGAGGGCCTGGGCAACCAGTTCCTGGCCAACATCCGCGAGGTGGACGCCATCGTCCACGTGGTGCGCTGCTTCGACGACCCCAACGTGATCCACGTGGACGGGAGCATCGATCCCCTGCGGGATATTGAGACCATCAACCTGGAGCTGATCTTCTCCGACCTGGAGATCCTGGAGCGCAGGATTTCCAAGGTGGGGCGCGCCGCCTTCAACGACAAGGCCCTGGCCAAGGAGCTGGAGGTCTTAAAGGGCATCAAGGCCCACCTGGAGGACGGCAAGCTGGCAAAGAGCTACGTGCCGGATGACGAGGAGATGATCCCCTTCATCGCCTCCTTGAACCTGCTCACCTACAAGCCGGTGATCTTCGCCGCCAACGTGAGCGAGGACGACCTGGCGGACGACGGGGCAAACAATCCCTACGTGGCCAAGGTCCGCCAGTTCGCCGCTGAAAACGGCTGCGAGGTGTTCGTGATCTGCGCGGAGATCGAGGCGGAGATCTCTGAGCTGGATGAGAATGAGAAGAAGATGTTCCTGGACGACCTGGGACTCAAGGAGTCCGGCCTGGAGAAGCTCATCGCCGCCAGCTACAGCCTGCTGGGACTTCTCAGCTATCTGACCGCCGGCGAGAAGGAGACCAGGGCCTGGACCATCACCAAGGGCACCAAGGCGCCCCAGGCAGCCGGAAAAATCCACAGCGATTTTGAGCGGGGCTTTATCCGGGCAGAGGTGGTCAACTACCGGGATCTGCTGGACTGCGGCAGCTACAGCGCCGCCAAGGACAAGGGCCTTGTGAGGCTGGAGGGAAAGGATTACGTGGTGCAGGACGGGGATGTGGTTCTGTTCCGCTTCAACGTGTAAATATTTTCGGTGTAAATGCTCCCGATGTAAGTATTTCCGGCTGAGCCCAGGATGATCGGGAAAATAGAAGCCCCGGTGGGAACCAATCTCCCGCCGGGGCATTTTCTGTCTCATCTCTGATTCTATATCACTTTATCTCCGATCCCTTACGGCTCAGTCGTCCAACTCGTCCTCGCCGATGAGTTCGTCGTACTCCTGCTCGTCCAGGAGCTCGTCGAAGGCGTCCGCCACAATCTCGTACTCCTCGTCGTCCTCGATGTTCTGGAGATCCGGGTTGCCGTCGATCTCCGTGTAGCGGTACAGGTACACCTCTCCCTCGTCGGCGTCCTCCCCTTCCATGGGAAGCAGGGCGATATAATCTCTCCCGCCGGCCTCAAACACCGTCAGAACCACGCACTCCAGCTCGGAACCGTCGTCCAGTGTCAGGGTTACCGTCATCTCCTCGGACGGCTCTTCCATATAATTGTTCTTATCGCTCATCTTTTATCCTCTCTTTGCCGGGAGAATTCCTCCCCTTGATACTCTCACTGTATCAGAGACCATGAAAAATTGCAACCGTTTTCTCTGCCGGAGTCAGGAATCGCCGTCAGTACTCGATCCCCTCCCTGGCGCCGATCCCCTGTTCGTAGGGGTGGCGCACCGCCTGGATCTGGGAAATGTAGTCGGCCCTCTCCTGGATGGCCTCCGACGGATCCCGCCCGGTGAGAACCACCTCCAGGCTCTCCGGCTTTCCGTCCAGGAAGTCCAGGACGCTCTCCTGGGACACGACGCCGCCGTTCACGGAGGCCATGATCTCGTCAAAAATCACCAGGTCATACTCCGGCGCCATGGCGGCGGTGCGGGCAAACTGCCCCTGGAAATACTCCGCCGCCTCCCTCTTTTCCTCCGGACTCATGCGGAAGAGGAAGCCGAAGGTCCTCTCGCAGGGGAGCACCGTTATGCCGGGGATGGAGCGCAGCACCGCCACCTCCCCGGAATCCTCCGTCTTTAAGAATCGGGAGATGAGAACTTTTTTCCCGCGTCCGGCCGCCCGCACCGCCAGGCCGATGGCCGCCGTCGTCTTTCCCTTCCCATCCCCGCAGTAAATGTGTATCAATCCCCGCTCCATGAGCTGTTCTCCCTTCCATAGTATTCCCGTATAAACCGGGATGGCTCCTGCTTCCTTCCGTAGCGCTCTCTCACGCTGCAGATGCAGAGCCGCTCCTTCGCCCTGGTCATGGCCACGTAGAACATCCGCCGCTCCTCCTCCAAGTCCGCCTCCAGGGCGGCCTTGCGGTGGGGGGTGATCCCCTCGTTGGCGTCGATGATGTAGACAAACCGGTACTCCAGCCCCTTGGAGCCGTGCATGGTCATGAGGGTCACCCCATCCTGGTCCTTCATGGGCTCCGTCTGTCTTCTCGCCTGCTCCGCCAGCTCTCTCCCGTACTCCTCCATGTGGGTGAACCATGCCTGGAAGGTGGAGTAGCCGGCGGCGCTCTCCTGGAGCTGATCCGCCACCTCCAAAAGTTCCTCCTCCTTCATCCGGCGGAAGCTTGCATACTCCTTCAGATAGTCATTGTACCCCACCGCCTTACGGATATAGTTCACCGCCGCCGCCGGCTTCAGCCGGGCGATGGCGGCGAGATCGAACTCCAGCTGCTCGATCCGCTCCTCCATCCACTCCCTGTCCTGGTAGAAGGATTTCACCCGCTCCCAGGACACCGGGGAGGTCTCCAGGGCATCCCGGCTGATGTAGCGCTTCGGCCGGTTGATAAATTCCAGCACATTTCCCCGGTCCAGGTCCCCCATGGCGGCCCGGATGTAGGCCAGGATATTTCTGGATATCCAGTGCTCGTAGATGTTGGGCAGGCTGTCCCTGGTCTTAAAGGGGACATTGTACTCCATGAGCCGCTCCACTAGGAGTCTTGGCTCCAGGCTGGTCCGGTAGAGGACCGCTATGTCCGAGAGGGGGTAGCCGGCGTCCCGCCAGGCCAGAATCTCCTTCACCACCGCCAGGGCCTCATCCTTCGCGTCGGGATAAAAACAGGTGCGCACCGGCGCACCCATTTCTTTCTCCGCCCGTATCTCCTTGGGGAAACGGGTGCGGTTGTGTTCGATGAGACGGCCCGCCGTCTCCACAATGGTCTTTGTGGAGCGGTAGTTGACATTTAAGAGCACCTTTTTGGCGCCCGGGTAGTCCCTCTCAAACCCCAGCATGATCTCCGGCCTGGCTCCCCGAAATCGGTAGATGGACTGATCGTCGTCCCCCACGATGAAGAGATTGTTCTCCGGGAGAGCCAGCATCCTCACAATCTCATACTGGATGCGGTTGATGTCCTGAAATTCGTCGATGAGGATGTAGGTGTATTTCCTCTGCCACGCCGAGAGGATGTCCTTCCTCTCGGAGAACAGCTGATAGCACATGACCAGCATGTCGTCAAAGTCGATGAGTCCCAGCGCCCGCAGGCGCTCCTCGTACCCCCGGTACAGCTTCTTGAACACTTCCTCCGGGCAGTTCTTGGAGTAGTAGCAGGAGAGATCCATCATCTCCCCCTTCACGGCGCTGATCTCCCCCAGGACTGAGGCCACAAAATCCGCCTCGTCCTCCGTCTCGATCTCCTCCCGGGCGATGAGTTCCTTCAGAAACTGCACCCGCTGCTCCTCCCGCACGATGTCCTTCCCCTGGTAGCCGTAGGCCAGCTTCAGGATGCGGAAGAAGACGCTGTGGAAGGTTCCGAAGGTGACCGGCAGCTTCTCTCCGCCCACCAGGCGCTCAAACCGCTGCTGCATCTCCCTGGCGGCCGCCCGGGTGAAGGTGATGACTAGAATGCTGCCCGGGGCCACCTGACTCTCCTCTATGAGGGACCGCACCCGCTCCGTGAGCACGGTGGTCTTGCCGGAGCCTGGGCCTGCCAGCACCAGAATCGGCCCCTCCCTGTGGCTGATCGCCTCTCTCTGCGCTTCGTTAAATGCCATCTTCTCTCTGTTCCACTCTCCCTCACGCCTGGGCCAGAGACTCCTCCAGCATGGAGATGCCCTTGCGGATCCGCTTCAAGCTCTCCTCCTTGCCCAGCACATCCATGATCTCCGTGGCACCCGCCGGCGTCATCTGCTTGCCGGATACGGCGGTTCTCAGGGGCCACATCACAAAGCCGGTCTTGTAGCCCTTCTCAGACACATACTGGGAGAGCGCTCCGTAGAGGGCGTCGTTGGTGAAATCCTCCTGGGCCTCCAGGATGGGCAGGGTCTCCTTCAAGACAGCCAGGGATTTGGCGGAGTCCGTCTTCATCTTCTTGTGGGTGTACATGGAGACGTCGTACTCCGGAAGCTCCTCAAAGAAATCGATGTGCTCCGCGATGTCCGGGAAGATCTCGATTCGGGTCTTCACCATGGCGGCGATCTTTCTCAGATCCAGATCCTTCTTGATCACCTGGCGGATATACCCCTCCGCCCTCTCGTAGAACTTCTCGAAATCCATGGCTTTCATGTACTCGCCGTTCATCCATTTTAACTTGGTCATGTCAAACACCGCCGGGGACTTGCTCATCCGGCGATAGTCAAATTCTTTTACCATCTCCTCCAGGGAGAAGATCTCCCGGTTGCTCTCCGGGGACCAGCCCAAGAGGGCCACATAGTTGACCACCGCCTCGGAGATAAAGCCCTGCTCGATGAGATCCTCGTAGGAGGAATGTCCGCTTCTCTTGGAGAGCTTCTTGTGCTCCTCGTTGGTGATCAGGGGGCAGTGGACGTACACCGGCACCTCCCAGCCGAAGGCGTCGTAGAGGCGGTTGTACTTGGGGGAGGAGGAGAGGTACTCATTTCCCCGCACCACATGGGTGATGCCCATGAGATGGTCGTCCACCACGTTGGCGAAGTTGTAGGTGGGATATCCGTCAGACTTGATCAGAATCATATCGTCCAGCTCGAAGTTGTCCACGGTGATGTCCCCGTAAATCTCGTCGTGGAAGGTGGTGGTTCCCTCTGTGGGGTTGTTCTGGCGGATGACGAAGGGCTTGCCCGCCTTCAAGTTGGCCTCCACCTCCTCCTTGGACAGGTGCAGGCAGTGCTTGTCGTAGGTCATGATCTCCTCGCCGTTCACCACCTTCTTTAAGCTCTCCAGGCGCTCCGGAGTGCAGAAGCAGTAGTAGGCCTCCCCTTTTTCCACCAACATCTGGGCGTACTTCATGTAGATGCCCGCCTTCTGGCGCTCGCTCTGCACGTAGGGGCCCACGCCGCCGTCCTTGTCCGGACCCTCGTCGTGGATCAGGCCGGTCTCCGCCAGGGTGCGGTAGATGATCTCCACTGCCCCCTCCACGTACCTCTCCTGGTCCGTATCCTCGATGCGCAGAAGGAAGTCTCCCCCCTCATGCTTTGCGATCAGGTAGGCGTAGAGCGCCGTTCTCAAATTTCCCACATGCATCCGCCCGGTGGGGCTGGGGGCATATCTTGTTCTGATTTTATTCATTCCTTTTTCACTCCTGTATATTACTTTTTAAACCGCAGACTGCGGACGGCAGACTGCCGGCCGCCGCGGTACCTTGCATAGCCACCCTATTATATACCGGCGGCACAGAAAATACAACGGGTTTATTCCCCCAGAAGGCAGGCCAGCATCTGGGGCAGGGCGCAGCTTCTGCTCTCCCTCACATAGGTCTCCAGCCGCTCTAGGTTGGCGTCCGAGTGCTCCACCTGGCGGGAGTACATCCAGGCGGCCCGCAGAAAGTCCCCGTCTGCCCCTCC
>DXEU01000206.1 GCA_019114845.1 Candidatus Lachnoclostridium stercoripullorum
GAGGAGCTCAAAATTCTGCATGTTCCTGGCGCCGATCTGGATCATATCCACGTATTTGGCCGCCGTCTCCAGGGCGCGCTGGCTGGTGACCTCGCAGACCACCGCCAGGCCAGTGGCCTCCCTGGCCTCCTTCATGTACCGAAGGCCCTCCTCCTCCAGGCCCTGGAAGGCATAGGGGGAGGTGCGGGGCTTGTAGGCGCCGCCCCTGAGGAAATTAGCGCCGGCTTTCTTCACGGCGAAGGCGGTCTCCATCAGCTGCTCCCGGCTCTCCACGGCGCAGGGCCCGGCCATGACCGTCAGGGTGCCGGGGCCCACGGAGGTGGGGCCTACGGCCACGGTGGTGGGCTCCGGGTGAAATTTGCGGTTTACCAGTTTATAGGATTCGGTGACGGGCACGATCTTGTCCACGCCCTCCGCCAGCTCGATGTTGGAGTGGGCCAGCAGAGTCTTGTCGCCCACCACGCCGACGATGGTCACCTGGGTTCCTTCAGAGAGATGGGCTGTGAGTCCCTTGGATTCGATGAGTTCTTTCACATGCTGCACCGCGTCCTTGGATGCGCCCGGCTTCATTATAATAATCATATGTAGTTATCTCCTTTCCGGGGAAATTGTGTAATCATTCCGATTGTAGCGAAATCGTGAAAAAATGTCAATGATTTATTGCGTTGAAGCGTAACGCTTTAAAATGCATCCGGATACAAATACAAATTTTTTGTTAAAACTGCATATTCAGCTTGTAAATTTACAGAATTTTTAGTACAATATGGTATAGGCGAAATTCTTCAACAGGAGGGACTATTTATGAACGTATATGGAACACAGCAAATCCGTAATGTTGTGCTGCTGGGACACGGCGGCGCAGGCAAGACGACCGTGGCGGAAGCGATGGCGCTGATCTGCGGAGTGACAAAGAGGATGGGCAAGATTGCTGACGGCAACACCATCAGCGATTACGATAAAGAAGAGATCAAGAGACAGTTCTCCATCTCCACGTCCCTGATTCCCCTTGAGTACGAGGGCGAGAACGGCACGGTGAAGGTGAACATCCTGGATACCCCTGGATACTTCGACTTCGTGGGTGAGGTGGAGGAGGCCATGAGTGTGGCGGACGCCGCCGTCATCGTCATCAACTGCAAGGCCGGCATCCAGGTGGGCACGGAGAAGGCGTGGGAGCTCTGCGAGCAGTACCGCCTGCCCAGGATCATTTTCGTCACCAACATGGACGATGACCAGGCCAGCTACCGCGAGGTAGTGCTGCGGCTGGAGAAGCAGTTCGGAAGAAAGATCGCTCCCTTCCAGCTGCCCATCCGTGAGAATGAGAAGTTTGTGGGATTCGTGAACGTGGTGAAGATGGCCGGCCGCCGTTTCACCGGCGTCGGCACCTACGAGGAGTGCCCCATCCCGGATTACGTACAGAAGAACCTGGGCATCGCCAGAGACGCCCTCATCGAGGCTGTGGCGGAGACCAGCGAGGAGTACATGGAGCGCTATTTCTCCGGTGAGGATTTCACCGAGGAGGAGATCTACAACGCGCTGCGCGAGCACGTCATCGACGGCTCCATCGTTCCCGTCATGATGGGATCCGGCTTGAACTGCCAGGGACTCAGGATTCTGCTCCGCTCCATCGAGCGCTACTTCCCGTCCCCGGACAAGTACGAGTGCGTGGGCGTGGACATCTCCACCGGCGAGCGCTTCACCGCCAAGTACAACGACGATGTGTCCCTGTCCGCGAGAGTGTTCAAGACCATCGTGGACCCGTTCATCGGCAAATATTCCCTGATGAAGATCTGTACCGGAACCCTGAGACCGGACAGCTCCATCTACAATGTAAATAAAGAGACTGAGGAGAAGGTGGGCAAGATCTATGTGCTGAGAGGCAAGGACGCCATCGAGGTTCCGGAGCTGAAGGCCGGCGACATCGGCGCTGTGGCCAAGCTGGCGGTGACCCAGACCGGCGACACCATCGCCGTCCGTTCCGCCCCCATCCTGTACCACAAGCCGCAGATCTCCAAGCCCTACACCTACATGAGATACAAGACGGTGAACAAGGGCGACGACGACAAGGTGTCCAGCGCCCTGTCCAAGCTGATGGAGGAGGATCTGACCTTAAAGGCGGTCAACGACAAGGAGAACCGCCAGCTCCTGCTCTACGGCATCGGCGACCAGCAGCTGGAGGTGGTTGTGAGCAAGCTGCAGAACCGCTACAAGGTGTCGGTTGAGCTGAGCAAGCCCAAGGTAGCCTTCCGCGAGACCCTGCGCAAGAAGGTGGAGGTTCAGGGCAAGTACAAGAAGCAGTCCGGCGGACACGGCCAGTACGGCGACGTGAAGATGGAGTTCGAGCCCTCCGGCGATCTGGAGACCCCCTACATCTTCGAGGAGAGAGTGTTCGGCGGAGCCGTTCCCAAGAACTACTTCCCGGCTGTGGAGAAGGGCATTCAGGAGTGCGTCCAGAAGGGACCGCTGGCCGGATATCCGGTGGTGGGACTGAAGGCGACCCTGGTGGATGGCTCCTACCATCCGGTGGACTCCTCCGAGCTGGCATTTAAGATGGCGGCCACCATGGCCTTCAAGAAGGGCTTCATGGACGCCAACCCCGTTCTCCTGGAACCCATCGCCTCCCTGAAAGTGACGGTGCCGGATAAGTTCACCGGCGATGTCATGGGCGATCTGAACCGGAGAAGAGGGCGCGTACTGGGCATGAATTCTGACCATCACGGCAAACAGATCATTGAGGCCGACGTGCCCATGTCCGAGCTGTTCGGATACAACACAGACCTTCGCTCCATGACCGGAGGCATCGGCGTGTACGAGTACGAGTTCAGCCGCTACGAGCAGGCTCCCGGCGATGTGCAGAAGAAGGAAGTGGAGGCGAGAGCCGCCCAGATGGAGTCCGGAGAGGCTTAAAGCATTGGTTTGATTTTATCACGGCTGTTTCAAGGCGCTGCATTCACCGCGGATGCGGCGCCTTTTCACAGACATTGGATAGGAGACATTTTACATCGGGAGAACAGGAGGCGGTGGATATGGAACAGAGGGAGATGCGGAGACATTTTTCTGCCCTGGGGATGGCGTACTTCGTCTATGTGGCGGTGTCCCTGGCGGTGCAGTTTGTCATTCTGCTGCTCCTGCAGCTGCTGGGGACGGACGTGTCGGCCCTGGGGAGTACAGCCTCCATGGCGGTGTCCGTGGCGGCCATGTACCTGGCGGCCTTCCCCGTGTGCCTGGCCCTGTTAAGGCGGATCCCCTCCAGCCCCCTTCCCAGGGAGGAGAGGGAGCCCATGTCCTTCTGGAGCCTGCTTCTGTGCCTGGTGGTGTGCATCGGCGTCATGGAGGCGGGGAACCTCATCGGCAACGGACTCATGGGGATCACCTCCCTCTTTCTGGACCGGCAGATCGACAACACGGTGGTGGACATGGTGCTGGCTGGGGAGCTGATCCCGGTGATCCTCTTCGCGGCCATCCTGGCCCCCATCTTTGAGGAGCTGCTGTTTCGCAAGCTCCTCATCGACCGCATCCGCGTGTTCGGGGACCGCACCTGCATCCTGGTGTCCGGGGTGATGTTCGGGCTGATCCACGGGAATTTCTACCAGTTTTTCTACGCCTGCGGCCTGGGGATGGTGTTCGCCTACGTCTACCTGCGCACGGGGAGGGTGAGAAATACCATCGGCCTCCACATGGCCATCAACTCCCTGGGCGGGGTGGTGGGGACAGTTCTCCTCCGGTGGTTTTACTCTGCGGCCCCGGGAAATGTGCTGTCGGCGGATTTTATTCTGCCGCTCCTGGCCTTGGGACTGTACGTGTTCGCCCTCATGGCATCGGCCATCGCCGGGGTGGTGCTCCTCATCTGCCTGTGGAGCCGGCGCCGCCTGGAGCGGGGAATCTTCGAGATTCCCGCCTCCCGCAGGTTTCAGACGGCATTTCTCAATGTGGGAATGCTCCTGTTTTTCCTGATCTGCACGGTGCAGTTCGGGCTGAGTTTGAGCAGCTAGATTGGAACATCCGAAGGAGGACAACATGGATCGTCAGGACAGAACAAAATACAGGATGGCCCAGTCCATCAAGGGGCTGATGGGGCGGATGCCCCTGGACAAAATCACGGTGAAGGATATTGTGGCGGACTGCGGGCTGACCAGACAGACGTTTTACCGGAATTTTCGGGACAAGTACGACCTGGTGAACTGGTATTTCGAGAAGCTGGTGCAGCAGTCCTTTGAGGAGATGGGGGTGAGTCTGACCCTGCGGGAGGGGCTCACAAGGAAATTCCAGTTCATTCGGGAGGAGCGGGTGTTTTTCACCTGCGCCTTCGGCTCCAACGACTACAACTCCCTGATGAAGTACGACTATGACTACATTTTTAAATTCTACGAGAACATCCTGCAGAAGAAGCAGGGGCGCCCCCTGGAGGAGGACGTGCGCTTTCTCCTGCAGATGTACTGCCACGGCTCCATCCGGATGACCGTGGACTGGGTGCTCACCGGCATGGAGCGGGAGCCGGAGGAGATGGCGGAGCTTCTCATCGAGGCCCTGCCGGGGAAGTTGAATGAGCTCTTATCGTTCCTGGAAGAGGAGGTGTGACGGTATGCGAAAGGTGATTGTGGGGGATATCCACGGGTGCCGGGAGGAGGTCTTGGAGCTCCTCGGCTCTGTCCGGGCGGACTGGAAGAAGGATATGCTGATCCAGATGGGGGACATGGTGGACCGGGGGCCGGACCCCTGCGGCGTGCTCAATGTCTTCCGTGAGTTCAAGGAGGAGATGGGGGAGCGCTGCGTGCTGATTCGCGGCAACCACGAGCAGATCCTCATGGAGTGCACCCGGGATCCGGAGCAGAATGATCTCTGGAGCCTGAACGGCGGCAGCAAGACCATCCGCTCCTGCTGGGAGTGGGGGCAGAAGCTGGACGAATGGGCCGCCTGGCTGGAGGAGCACACGGTGCTCTGGTATCAGGACGAGGAGATCTTCTGCGCCCACGCCGGGGCCAGGAGCGGCCGGGGAGAGGAGAATGATCCTGAGATTCTGCTCTGGGACCGGGAGGCCATCTTGAACAACACCTACGGGGACCGGCTGCTGATCGTGGGGCACACGCCTCTGTCGGTGGCCGCCTACATGGACGGGAGCGGCGGGCCGGTGGAGCCCCTGACGGACGGGATGGTGCGGCCCCTTCCGGAGAGGGGGATGATCTGCATCGACACCGGCTGCGTGTTCGGCGGGAAGCTCACCGCCATGGTGATCGAGGACGGGCGCTTTCTGCTGCGCTCGGTGAAGAGCAAGGGGCGGCGGGCGTAGGGCGGACGGCCGGGACGCCCTGCGCTCCGGGGTAGGAGTACCCGGAGCCGGGCGCTTCGGCGGACGGGAAATGCGGTCGATGCTCCCGCCCGGCGGAACGCCTTCCCATCCAGGAGGAAAGTGACACTTTCAGGGGTCTGTCACATTTGTGACACCGGACCGGAAGTGTCACTTGTTTTTTTGTTCCGGGGAGTGTTAAAATTTTGTCAGAACAAGGGAGACGGCGCGGGAGCGCACCCGGAGAAAAGGAGAGGTAAGATCATGAGCAACCGCATTGTACTGAATGAAACTTCCTACCACGGAGCTGGCGCGATCCAGGAGATCGCAAGCGAGGCCAAGGCCAGAGGATTTCGCAAGGCATTTGTCTGTTCCGACCCGGATCTGATCAAATTCGGCGTCACCGGCAAGGTGCTGAAGGTGCTGGACGACGCCGGACTGGCCTACGAGGTATATTCTGACATCAAAGCCAACCCCACCATCGAGAACGTGCAGACGGGCGTGGCGGCGTTCCAGGCGTCCGGCGCGGACTACATCGTGGCCATCGGGGGAGGTTCCTCCATGGACACGGCCAAGGCCGTGGGCATCATCATCGCCAACCCGGAGTTTGCCGACGTGAGGAGCCTGGAGGGAACCGCCCCCACCAAGAACCCCTGCGTGCCCATCATCGCTGTGCCCACCACCGCCGGCACCGCAGCTGAGGTGACCATCAACTACGTGATCACCGACGTGGAGAAGAAGAGAAAATTTGTGTGCGTGGACACCCACGATATCCCGGTGGTGGCTGTGATCGACCCGGATATGATGTCCTCCATGCCCAAGGGCCTGACGGCGGCCACCGGAATGGACGCCCTGACCCACGCCATCGAGGGCTACATCACCAAGGCTGCCTGGGAGATGACCGATATGTTCCACTTAAAGGCCATCGAGATCATCTCCAAGAACCTGAGAGGGGCTGTGGCCAACACCAAGGAGGGCAGAGAGGGAATGGCCCTCGGACAGTACGTGGCTGGAATGGGATTCTCCAACGTGGGCCTGGGCATCGTCCACTCCATGGCTCACGCCCTGGGCGCCGTGTATGACACCCCCCACGGGGTGGCCAACGCCATCCTTCTCCCCACGGTGATGGAGTACAACGCTCCGGCCACCGGTGAGAAGTACCGCGAGATCGCCAGAGCCATGGGCGTGGAAGGCGTGGACCAGATGAGCCAGGAGGAGTACCGCAGAGCCGCTGTGGAGGCTGTGAAGAAGCTGTCCCAGGATGTGGGAATCCCCGCCGGCTTAAAGGAGATCGCCAAGGAGGAGGACGTGCAGTTCCTGGCTGAGTCCGCCTACGCCGACGCCTGCCGTCCCGGCAACCCCAGGGACACCAGCGTGGAGGAGATCGCCGCCCTCTACAGATCTCTGATGTAAGATAAGGGAACAGGCCCAGAAGAACGGGACCTGCGGCTTGCCGCAGACGACGCCGTTCTGGGCCGCCCTGGAGCCGCTGTGAAACAGATGATGGATCATCTGCAAAGCAGCGGCTTCTTTTTTTAGGAATTTTTCTACAACAGGTATATTTTCCCAGAAAACGGCAGATACTTCTGGCAGCGCATATGCTGGCGCCGAAGGAGGAATCATTTTATGAAACAGTATCTGTACTTCCTGCTCCTGTTTCTGGGGGCCAGCGCCGTCTGCTTGGCGGTGGGGTACGGGGCCACGAGGCTGCAGTCCCGGGAGGAGGCCGTCCCCAACACGGTGCTGGCCACGGAGACGGTGCGGGAGCCCTACCTGGCGGAGGAGGACGAGGCCGCGCCGGAGAGCGGGGAGGAGAGCGGGGAGGAGGCCGCCGAGGAGGCGGGAAGTGACCTGGAGAACCGCTACTATCTGGTGGTGGAGGACGGGTTTTTGCTGGTATTTCCCAGGGATGGGGACCGGGTGTGCATGTACACCCACGTGCCCATCACGGATTTCCCCGAGTCGGAGCAGGAGCGCCTGCGGGCGGGCATCTGGTTCTCCTCCATGCTGGACATTTTCAACTACCTGGAGTCCTACACCAGCTGACCTGTTATTGACTAATGCAATCACATCGTCTATACTGATTCCGTGCAGCCTGTGACAGGCAAAATAGAATCGGATGTATAGAAAATGTGCCGGTGATCTGCCGTCTGCAGGGCGGGAAACGGAGGAAATATGAGGGATGTGATTGTTGTTGGCGGCGGGGCTTCCGGCCTGGCGGCCGCCATAGAGGCGGCCCGGGGCGGCTGCGCCGTGACGCTGCTGGAGCAGAAGGAGCGGACGGGGAAGAAGATCCTGGCCACGGGAAATGGCCGCTGCAACCTGACCAACCGGAGGATGGATCCGGAGGCGTGCTACCGGGGGGAGACTCCCGGTTTTGCCGCCCAGGTGTTGGGGAGAGTGACGGTGGAGGAGACTCTGGACTGGTTCGGGGATCTGGGGATTCCCGTGCGGGACAGGGACGGATACGTGTACCCCCGCTCGCTCCAGGCGTCGTCGGTGGCGGAGGCCCTGGCCCTGGAGGCAGAGCATCTGGGGGTGAGCGTTCTCTGCGGCTGCCGGGTGACGGCCATCCGGGAGGAGGACGGCGGCTTCGCGGTGGAGACGGAGGACGGCGGCGTCTGGCGGGCGGGAAAGGTGATCCTGGCCGCCGGGAGCAAGGCCGCTCCCTCCACCGGCTCCGACGGCAGCGGGTATGAGCTGGCGCGGAGCCTGGGGCATCGGATCGTGAAGCCTCTCCCGGCCCTGGTGCAGCTGGTCTGCCGCGGGAAAATCTTCAAGCAGCTGGCCGGCATCCGCGCGGAGGCGAGGGTCGTCCTCCTCGCCGGCGGCCGGCCCGTGGGCGAGGACCGGGGCGAGCTGCAGCTGACGGATTACGGCATCTCCGGCATCCCTGTGTTTCAGGTGAGCCGCTTTGCGTCCGTGGCCCTGGACCGGGGCGAGGCGGTGGAGGCGGTTCTGGACTTCCTGCCGGACTGGAGCGGGGAGGAGACGGAGGAATTCTTGGCGGACAGGAGGCGGCGTCTGGATTACCGCCCCGGGGAGAAGTTTCTCTCCGGCCTGCTGCCGGAGAAACTGGGGCGGGTGCTCATGTCCGCCGCCGGCATTTCCCTGACGGATCCGGCGGGACAGATCCCGGAGCGGAAGCTCTCCCGCCTGGCGGGGCAGCTGAAGGGATTTCGGGTGGAGGTCACCGGCACCCGCTCCTTCGACAGCGCCCAGATCTGCTGCGGGGGCGTGTCCGCCGGTGAGATTGATCCCGCCTCCATGGAATCCCGCCTGCACCCCGGACTCCACCTCACCGGCGAGCTGGTGGACGTGGACGGCATCTGCGGGGGCTACAATCTCCAGTGGGCCTGGTCCACGGGGATTCTGGCGGGGAGGAGCGCGGCTGCAGCGGAAAGGAGAGTGGGACATTGATTCGAATCAGTCAGCTGAAGCTTCCGGTTTCCCACAGCTGGGAGGATCTGGAAAAGAAGATCGAGAAGACGCTGGGCGTCTCTCTGACGCGCACCGAATCCTGGAGGATTGTCCGACGGTCGGTGGACGCCAGAAAGAAGGATCAGCTTTTATATATTTATTCCATCGACGTGAAGGCGGCGGGGGAGGAGAAATTGGTCCGCCGCGCCAGAAACCGCAACGTGGAGCTGGTGCAGGAGCAGATCTACCGCTTCCCCAAATCCGGGGACGGAGAGCTGTCTGCGCCCCCGGTGATCGTGGGCGAGGGGCCGGCCGGCCTCTTCTGTGGGCTGATGCTGGCCCGAGCGGGGTATCGCCCCCTGATTCTGGAGCGGGGGGAGCCGGTGGAGGAGCGGGAGCGGAAGGTTCAGGCCTTCTGGGAGGGAGGTCCTCTGGATCCCGACTCCAACGTCCAGTTTGGCGAGGGAGGGGCGGGCACCTTCTCCGACGGCAAACTCAACACCCTGGTGAAGGACAAGAGTGGGCGAAACGGCCTGGTGCTGTCCATCCTGGCAGAGTTCGGCGCGGACCCGTCCATTACATATGAAGCGAAGCCCCACATCGGCACCGATGTGCTGGGGAAGATCGTCACCTCCATGCGCCGGGAGATCATCCGGCTGGGCGGGGAGGTGCGCTTCCGGAGCCAGGTGACAGATCTGTCCGTGGAAGGTGGACAGGTGACGGGGGTTGTGCTGAGGGGCGGGGAGCGAATCCCCGCCCAGGCGGTGGTCCTGGCCGTGGGGCACAGCGCCAGGGATACCTTCCGCATGCTTCTGGAGCGGAAGATTCCCATGGAGGCCAAGGCCTTCGCCGTGGGGCTCCGCATCCAGCATCCCCAGGACATGATCGACTTGTCCCAGTACGGGCCGGGCGGAGGGGAGATTCTGGGGGCGGCCAGCTACAAGCTGACCCACCAGACGCCGGGGGGCAGGGGAGTCTACTCCTTCTGCATGTGCCCGGGGGGCTACGTGGTCAACGCCTCCTCGGAGCCGGGGCGGCTGGCGGTGAACGGCATGAGCTATCACGCCCGGGACGGAGAGAATGCCAACAGTGCCCTGATCGTCACCGTGACCCCCGAGGATTTTGGAGGGGAGGGCCCCTTGGCCGGGGTGGAGTTTCAGCGCCGGCTGGAGGAGAGGGCCTACCGCCTGGGGCGGGGAGCCATCCCCGTCCAGCTCTACGGGGATTTTAAGGAGAACCGGGAGAGCCGGGAGGCGGGGGAGGTAAAGCCCCAGATGAGGGGGGCTTGGACCTTCGCCAACCTGCGGGAGCTCCTGCCAGAGGAACTCTCCCTGGCCCTGGTGGAGGGGGTGGAGGATTTTGGCCGGAAGATCCATGGGTTTAACCGGCCGGACGCCCTGTTTGCCGGGGTGGAGAGCCGCACCTCCTCCCCGGTGCGGATTCCCAGGGATGCGCATCTGGAGAGCGCCGTCCGGGGACTCTTCCCCTGCGGCGAGGGAGCCGGCTACGCCGGCGGCATCACATCGGCGGCCATGGACGGCGTCCGGGTGGCGGAGGAGATCGCCTCCCGCTACGCGCCGTTTGCAGAGGGCGGCCGGAAGGAGAAGCTATGAATACAGAGGAGAAATGCCCGAGGGGCGAATATTTAAAGAACAAGAAGAGAATCGTCATCAAGATCGGCTCCTCCTCCCTGACCCACAGGGAGACGGGGGATTTGAACCTGATGAAGATCGAGAAGCTGGTGCGGGTCATCAGCGACTTGAAGGGGCAGGGGCGTGAGGTGGTCCTGGTGTCCTCCGGGGCCATCGCCGCAGGGCGGCAGGCCCTGGGCGGCCGGAAGCGGCCGGAGACCGTCTCGGAGAAGCAGGCCTACGCCGCCGTGGGGCAGGCCCGGCTGATGATGGTCTACCAGAAGCTGTTCTCGGAGTACAATCAGACGGCGGCCCAGGTGCTTCTGACCAAGAACACCATCATCGTGGAGGATTCCCGCTACAACGCTCAGAACACCTTCGACGAGCTCCTAAAGCTGGGGGCCATCCCCATCGTCAACGAAAATGACACCGTGTCCACCCACGAGATCCAGTTCGGGGATAACGACCGCCTGTCCGCCATCGTGGCGGCCCTGATCGGGGCAGATCTGCTGATCCTGCTCTCCGACATCGACGGCCTCTACTCCGACGATCCCAAGACCCACCCCGACGCCCGCTTTATCAGCCTGGTGCCGGAGATCACGCCGGAGCTCATGGGCATGGGGAAGACCACCACCGGCAGCGACGTGGGCACCGGCGGCATGGCTGCCAAGCTGGCGGCCGCCCGCATCGCTACGGACGCTGGATCCCACATGGTCATCGCCAACGGCGAGGAGGTGGGGATCGTGGAGGAGATCGTGGCCGGGAAGGAGCGGGGAACCCTCTTTCTGGCCCACGAGAACCTGGACTTTGACCTGATTCACTATGTCACCAACGAGTACTGATACTGAGAAATGCCAGCGCGCCGCGAACCGTTTGCGGGCGGGGCGCCTGTTTGGAGGAGGAAAGCTATGAGACAGGAAGACATCGACCGCATCAACACCCTGTACCACAAATCCCAGTCCGTGGGGCTCACGGAGGAGGAGAAGGCGGAGCAGGACCGGCTCAGGAAGGCCTACGTGGCGGCCATCCGGGAGAGCCTGCGGGGAAATCTGAACAACATCTCCATCAAGGAGAAGGACGGCACCATCACCGACCTGGGTAAGAAGTTCGGCGGAGTAAAGGAAGTGTAGCCTTGCTGGAAAAAGACGAGGCCAGGAAACTGGGACGAGCCGGCAGGGAAGGGATGTCCGCCGGGGAGCGGCAGAGGGCCGGGGATTCTGCCGCCCGCCGGCTGATCTCCCTCCTGGGGGAGGCGGACCGAGTGCTCTGCTTCGCCTCCCTGCCCTTAGAGCTGGGGACGGATGCCCTCCTTCGCGGGCTGTGGAGCCGGGGCGTCCGCACGGCCCTGCCCCGGGTGGAGGGGAGAGAGATGCATTTTTATGAGGTGCGGGCGTTCTCGGATCTGGCGCCGGGGGCCATGGGAATAAGGGAGCCGGCCTTCGGGGAACACCCCGTGCGCTGGCCGGGCGCGCCGGCGGTGACGCCGGGGCTCGCCTTCGACGGAAGCGGGGGACGGGCCGGGTACGGCGGCGGCTACTACGACCGCTTTTTTGCCCAGGAGCCGGACCATCCGGCCATCGGATACTGCTTTGACCGGCAGGTGCTGGAGGAGGAGATCCTCCTGGACGTCCATGACCGGCGGATGAACTGGATCGTCACGGAGAACCGTGTGATAGACTGCGGCAAGTGCTGGCGGTGAACTGCGGCAGGTGCTGGGCAGTGAACTGCGGCGGCCGGCGGGAAGCGCCGGGAAATCTCACAGAAAGGGGAGAAGATTATGGATCTTAGAGAAATGGGAGCCAGGGCGAAGGACGTGTCCAGGATCCTGGGAAAACTGGGGCAGACGGAGAAAAATGCCGGCCTTTTTGCGGCGGCTGGGGAGCTGGAGGCGGCGGCCTCCTCCATCCTGGAGGCCAACGGGCAGGACGTGGACGCCGCCGTGAAGCGGGGGATGCACGCCGGTCTGGTGGACCGCCTGCGGCTGGACGGCGGACGCATAAAAGCCATGGCGGACGGCCTGAGGGACGTGGCGGCCTTGGAGGACCCGGTGGGCGAGGTGGAGTCCATGAAGAAGCGGCCAAACGGCCTGCTCATCGGCAGAAAGCGGGTCCCCTTGGGGGTCATCGGCATCATATACGAGGCCCGGCCCAACGTGACCGCCGACGCCTTCGGGCTCTGCTTTAAGTCCGGCAACGCCGTGATCCTGCGGGGCGGCAGCGACGCCATCCGCTCCAACGAGGCCATCGTGGCGGCCATCCGCCGGGGCCTTCTGGCCGCCGGCCTGCCGGAGGACGCGGTGCAGTTGGTGGCGGACACCAGCCGGGAGAGCGCCAGGGAGCTGATGCGCTTAAACGGCTACCTGGACGTGCTGATTCCCAGGGGCAGCGCCGGCCTGATCCGCACGGTGGTGGAGAACAGCACCGTGCCCGTCATCGAGACCGGCACCGGCAACTGCCACGTCTACGTGGACGCCACCGCAGATTTTCAGATGGCTCTGGACATCATCTACAACGCCAAGACCCAGCGCATCGGCGTCTGCAACGCCTGCGAGTCCCTGCTGGTGCATCAGAGCATCGCGGAGAAATTTCTCCCCCTGTTAAAGGAGCGGCTGGACGAGAAGCAGGTGGAGATCCGGGCGGACGAGGCCAGCTGCCGCCTGGTTCCCGGCTTCGTGCCGGCGGCGGAGGAGGACTGGGGGCGGGAGTACCTGGACTACATCCTCTCCTTAAAGCAGGTGGGAAGCCTGGATGAGGCCATCGCCCACATCAACCGCTACGGCACCGGCCACTCGGAGGCCATCGTCACCAGGGACTACGGGAATGCCCAGAGATTCCTGGAGGAGGTGGACGCGGCGGCGGTGTACGTCAACGCCTCCACCCGCTTCACCGACGGGGCCCAGTTCGGCTTCGGGGCGGAGATCGGTATCAGCACCCAGAAGCTCCACGCCAGGGGGCCCATGGGATTGCGGGAGCTGACCACCATCAAGTACATCATTTACGGGGACGGGCAGGTGCGCCCGTAGAACAGGGGATGTCCGTGCCGTGCGGACATTTGAGCTGTGCGCAAAAACGCTCAATTTGCGGGCGGCAGAGAAAATATACTTGTATATTTATACGAAAAAAGCAAAAAAAGCAAAAAAAGAGTTGTAATTTGTCACGATTCGGGCTATAATCGGCTTCAACATTAAAGGTTTGGCACATTAGCGCAGCAGAGAAAATACGTTTCCTCTGCTGCGTCCCTGCGCCGCACCGGCAATGAAACAAAAAAGGAGGAGCAATTATGAAAAAGAAATTAGCCAGCGTGCTGCTTTGCACCGCCATGACTGCGGCTGTTCTCGCAGGCTGCGGCGGAAGCAGTTCCGAGACGGACACCACCGCTGCGCAGACCTCTGAGGAGGGAAGCAGCGCGGAGGGAGAGTCCACCGACGCTCAGACCACAGAGGCCCAGACCGCTGAGGCTGCCGCCAACCTGACTGAGTTCGCGGAGGTTCCGGAGGATGTGGACAGAGAGCAGACTCTGACCTACGCACAGGGCGCAGATCCCAGAGGACTGGATCCGGCTCTGGTGGACGACGGCGAGTCTTCCAAGCCCATCGTGCAGATGTACGAGGGACTGACCAAGTTCGGCGATTCCAACACAGAGGTTGAGCCCTGCCTGGCAGAGTCCTGGGACATCAGCGAGGACGGCCTGACCTACACCTTCCACCTGAGACAGGATGTGAAATTCCACGACGGCACCGATTTCAACGCCGAGGCCGTCAAGTACAACATCGACCGTCAGACGGTGAACAAGACCTCCGACATGCTGTATGCAGACTTCGTGTTCGGCGATGTGGCCGCATGCAACGTGGTGGACGAGTACACCGTGGAGGTCGTGCTGAGCAAGCCCAGCACCCCCTTCTTGAACAACCTGGCCATGTCCCTGGGCGCTCCCATGGTGAGCCCCACCGCCTGCGAGGCTGCCGGCAACAACTTAAACGAGGCGCCCTGCGGCACAGGCCCCTACAAGTTCGTGAGATGGGACAAGAACGAGGCCGTTGTTCTGGAGAGAAACGAAGAGTACTGGGGCGAGAAGGGCGTATCCAAGGAGATCGTATTCCGCACCATCACCGACAACTCCGCCCGCGTGGTGGCACTCACCAACGGCGAGGTTGACATCATCGACGGCATCGACGCCAACGTGGTGGATCAGATCACCGCTGCCGGCTGTCTGCTGAACAAGACCGAGGGTATGAACATCAACTACCTGGCCTACAACACCCAGAAGCTCACCGACCCGGATGTGAGAAGAGCCCTCTCTGAGGCTGTCAACGTTCCGGAGCTGGTACAGAGCCTGTACAGAGGCTACGCCTCCGAGGCGACCTCCATCCTGCCCTCCTTCATGCCCGGCTACAGCGCAGACGTGACCCAGACCCAGTACGATCCCGAGGACGCACAGGCGGTTCTGGCGGAGAAAGGCATCACGGAGATCCACATGCTCACCTACACCAACCCCAGACCCTACAACACCGCCACCGGTCAGACCCTGGCGGAGGCCATTCAGGGATATTGGGATAAGGTTGGCGTAAAGTGCACCATCGACGCCTACGACTGGACCACCTACAAGGAGAAGATCGGAACCGGCGACTACGATGTATGCCTGTACGGCTGGATCGGCGACAACGGTGACCCGGACAACTTCTTGAACCTTCTCGCCTCCGAGGATATTGAGATGAACGTAGCTCAGTACCACGACGAGGAGTTCAACCAGATGCTCTCCGACGCGGCTTCCCTTCCCAACGGAGATGAGAGAAATGCCGCCTACGCCGACATGGAGCAGAAGGTTGCGGATGAGAACGTATGGCTGCCCATCTCCCACCAGGAGAACTTGGCTGCCTATGTGGGCAACGTGCAGAACTTCATCTACCATCCCACCGGCAACACCTTCCTCAGCCAGACCTACAAGAACTGAGTCTGACCGGAAGTCCGGAATACACACCATAAGGGCAGAGCAATCTGCCCTTTATGGATGTATGGAGGAACAGTTCGTTTCTGAGCCCGAATGGGGATGACCGGTTCAGAAATGGATTGTTCCGCCCCGCAAAAATAGAAAGAGAAGAGGTAAAAACATGTTAAAGTACATTGTGAAGAGACTGCTCCTGCTCATCCCGGTGCTGTTCGGGGTGTCGCTGATCGTGTTCTTCCTGATGCGCGTCTGCGCGCCGGACCCGGCTCCCATCGTGCTGGGTCAGCACGCCACCCAGGAGAGCATGGACGCTTGGCGGGAGGCCAACGGGTTAAATGACCCGGTGGTGACCCAGTATGTGGATTTCATCAAGGGGGCCTTCACCGGCGACCTGGGAACCTCCTACTACACCAAGACGCCGGTGGTGGACGAGATCATGTCCCGTTTCCCGGCGACGGTGGAGCTGGCCATCGTGGCCATCATCCTGGCCTCCGTGCTGGGAATCGCCGTGGGCGTCGTCTCGGCGGTCCACAAAAACTCCATTTTTGACAACGGGGGGATGCTGCTGTCCCTGGTGGGCGTCTCCATCCCCATCTTCTGGCTGGGCATCATGCTCATCATCCTGTTCTCCGGCACCCTGCACTGGCTGCCGTCCACCGGCCGCGTCAACCCGGCGCTGAGGCCGGACACGGTGACGGGCTTCATGATCATCGACAGCATTCTGGCGGGGGATATGGAGGCACTCAAAGACGTGCTGCAGCACCTGGTGCTGCCGGCGGTGACCTTGAGCCTCTACTCCATGGCCATCATCGCCAGGATGACCCGCTCCAGCATGCTGGAGACCTTAAACCAGGACTACATCCGCACCGCCAGGGCCAAGGGAGTTCCCGAGGGCAAGGTGAACCGCCGGCACGCCCTGAGAAATGCCATGCTGCCTGTGGCCACCGTCATCGGCCTGCAGCTGGGCTCCCTTCTGGGAGGCGCCGTGCTGACGGAGTCCGTGTACTCCTGGCCCGGCATCGGCAACTACACCGTGCAGTGCATCATGAAATCGGACTTCCCGGTGGTGCAGGGAGTGGTGCTTTTGATTGCCGTGATTTTCGTGTTGATGAACCTGATCGTGGACGTGGTCTACGCCTTCCTCGATCCCAGAATTAAATATTCCGGAAAGGAGGCGTAACCCATGGCTAAGAAAAGACGTACAGAAATGGTTGCCGGCGAGCTGATCGAGAAGCCGGAGTCCCAGCTCAAAGTCATGTGGGACACCTTAAAGAAAAATAAAGCGGCCCTGGCCGGACTGGTGGTCATCCTGATCCTGGTATTCCTGGCCTTCTTCGGGGATCTTCTGGCCCCCTATGACCCGGAGTACTCCGACATGGCCCACACCTTTGTGAAGCCCTGCGCAGAATACTGGTTCGGAACGGACCAGCTGGGGCGCGACATCTTCTCCCGGGTTCTCTCCGGCACGAAGATCTCCCTGATGGTGGGACTGTCCGCTGTGGCATTCTCCCTGATCATCGGCACCATCCTGGGTTCCATCGCCGGGTATTTCGGCGGAAAGGTGGATGGATTTATCATGAGATGCATGGACATCATGCTCTCCATCCCCTCCATCCTCTTAGCCATCACCCTGATGGCGGCCCTGGGCAAGGGGCTGGACAAGGCCATCATCGCCATCGGAACCGTCTCCATCCCGGAGTACGCCCGCATCGTGCGAAGCTCCATCCTCTCCGTGAAGGAGAACGACTATGTGGCGGCGGCGAAGGTGATCGGAAACTCCGACGGACGGATTATTTTCCGGCACATCCTGCCCAACGTCATCTCCTCCATCGTGGTCCGCGCCACCCTGGGAATCTCCACGGCCATCCTGGATACGGCGGCCCTGGGCTTCCTGGGCATGGGCGTACAGCCGCCCATGGCGGAGTGGGGAGATATGCTGGGACGTGCCAGAACCTACATTTTCTCCGCCCCCTATACCCTGATTTTTCCGGGACTGGCCATCACCCTGGCCGTTCTGGCATTCAACCTCTTCGGAGACGGCTTGAGAGACGCCCTGGATCCGAAGGAACGCGTATAAGGAGGAGCCGCCATGTTATTGGATGTAAAGAATCTGGAGACAGAATTTAAAGTAAAAAGAGGTACGGTAAAGGCCGTAAACGGCGTCAGCTTCCAGGTGGACAAGGGCGAGATCCTGGCAGTGGTGGGAGAGTCCGGCTCCGGAAAGAGCGTGACCTCCCTCTCCATCATGGGACTGATCCGGGATCCGGGCCGCGTGTCCGGGGGCGAGATCCTCTTCAACGGCGAGGACCTGCTGAAAAAGAATCACAAGGAGATGGAGAAGATCCGGGGCGACAGGATTTCCATGATTTTCCAGGAGCCTATGACCTCCTTAAATCCCGTGTACCGCATCAAGGATCAGATCATGGAGAACATCCTCACCCACGAGAAGGTGTCCAAGGAGGAGGCCTACAAGCGGGCGGTGAAGATGCTGGAGCTGGTGGGCATCCCGGACCCGGAGAAGCGGGCCCACGACTATCCCCATCAGATGTCCGGCGGTATGCGCCAGCGCGTGATGATCGCCATGGCCTTGTCCTGCCATCCGGAGCTTCTGATCGCCGACGAGCCCACCACAGCCCTGGACGTGACCATCCAGGCTCAGATCCTGGACCTGATCAACCGCCTGAGAAATGAGCTGGGCATGGCCGTTCTCCTCATCACCCACGACCTCGGCGTGGTGGCGGAGACGGCGGACCGGGTGGTGGTCATGTACTGCGGACGGGTGGTGGAGCAGGCCAGCGTGATGCAGCTGTTCACCAAGCCCCTTCATCCCTACACCAGGGGCCTGATGGACTCCATCCCCAGGCTGGACGAGGACCGGGAGCGCCTGTACATGATCAAGGGCATCGTTCCGGACCCCACCAACCTCCCCAAGGGCTGCCCCTTCGCGGACCGCTGTGATCACTGTATGGACAAATGCCGGGAGCACATGCCGAAACTGGTGGAGACGGAAGAGGGAAGACAGGTTCGGTGCTTCCTGGTGAGCGACGAAGAGGAAGCGGAGGAAGAGTAAATGAGCGAAGAGAAGAGAGAAGTTCTTTTGGAGGTCAAGAACCTGAAGAAATACTTCACGGTGGAGACCAACTTTTTCGGGAAACCCACCTCCATCCTGAAGGCGGTGGACGACGTTTCCTTTAAGATCTACAAGGGGGAGGCCTTCGGCCTGGTGGGAGAGTCCGGCTGCGGAAAATCCACCATCGGAAAGATGCTGGTGGACCTGTACACCCCCACGGAGGGACAGATCCTCTACAACGGCGTGGATCTGACCAAGCTGCCCCACAAGGAGCGGAGAAAATACTGCAAAGATATCCAGCTGATTTTCCAGGATCCCTACGCCTCCTTAAACCCCAGGATGACCATCGGCGACATCATCGCCGAGCCCATCCGCATCAACCATCTGCTGCCGGAAAATGAGATTGAGGACCGGGTGACCTACCTCTTAAACTGCGTGGGCCTGGCCAATCACCAGAGAAACCGGTACCCCCACGAGTTCTCCGGCGGACAGCGCCAGAGAGTGGGCATCGCCAGGGCCCTGGCGGTGGAACCCAAGCTCATCGTCTGCGACGAGCCGGTTTCCGCCCTGGACGTGTCCATCCAGGCCCAGGTGTTAAACCTGCTGGACGATTTGAAGGACCAGTTCGGCCTGACCTACCTCTTCATCGCCCACGGCTTAAACGTGGTGAAGCACATCAGCGACCGCGTGGGCGTCATGTACCTGGGCAAGCTGATGGAGGTGGCTGGAAAGCATGAGATTTACGACAATCCCTTAAACCCCTACACCCAGGCCCTTCTGTCCGCCATCCCGTCCACGGATGTGACGAAGAAGAAGGAGAGGATCATCCTCACAGGGGATGTTCCCACCCCCATCAATCCCCCCAAGGGCTGCCGTTTCAGCTCCCGCTGCTTCAAGAAGTGCCAGGGCTGCGACGAGATCCTGCCGGAGATGAAGGATGTGGGCGGCGGCCATCTGGTGGCCTGCCATCTCTACGACGGCAAGACGGAGGAGTGAGCCCACTCCCGCAGATCTGAATAAAGAATGTAAAAACCGGTTGTGTTTTTCGAAAAATTGTACTATAATTTTTCCTAACACGGCCGGATTTTTTTACAATTTCCGACGGATTTTTTGCGTCTGCGGGAAATATGCGGACGGAGGAGCCGCGGGATTGCTTCGCGGATTTCGGCCGGAGAATGAGAGGAGGAACAGGTACTATGAGAAAGAAACTGATGGGCGCCCTGCTCTGCACAGCCATGGCCATGTCCATGGCCGCCTGCGGCGGACAGAGTCAGTCTGAGACTGAAGGCGCCGCCGGGACAGAGGCGGCGGGAGAGGCGGCCGGCGGGGAGTCTGCAGGTCAGGCAGCTCCGGTGACGGGCACAGCCCTGAAGGAATTCGGAGAGATCCCGGAGGATGTGGACAGAGAGCAGACCATCACCTTCGCCCAGGGGTCCGATCCGAGAGGACTGGATCCGGCCATCGTGGACGACGGAGAGTCCGCCAAGCCCATGTGCCAGATGTACGAGGGACTTTTAAAGTTCAGCGATTCCACCACTGAGGTGGAGCCCTGTCTGGCTGAGTCCTGGGATATCAGCGAGGACGGTCTGACCTACACCTTCCACCTGAGACAGGGTGTGAAGTTCCACGACGGCACCGACTTCAACGCCGAAGCGGTGAAATTCAACGTGGATCGCCAGACCATCAACAAGACAGAGAACATGAACTACGGAGATTTCGTGTACGGCGATGTGGAGTCCTGCAACGTGGTGGACGAGTACACCGTGGAATTTAAGATGAAGAAGGCCAGCACGCCGTTCTTAAACAACCTTGCCATGTCCCTGGGCGCTCCCATTGTGAGCCCCACTGCCTGCGAGCAGTACGACAACAACTTGAACGAGCATCCCTGCGGCACCGGCCCCTACAAGTTCGTGAGATGGGACAAGTCCGAGGCCGTGGTGATGGAGAGAAATGAGGATTACTGGGGCGAGCCCGGAGTGGCCAAGGAGATCGTGTTCCGCACCATCACCGACAACTCTGCCCGCGTGGTGGCCCTCACCAACGGCGAGGTGGACATCATCGACGGCATCGACGCCAACGTGGTGGAGCAGATCACAGCCGCCGGCTGCGTGCTCAACCAGGTGGAGGGCATGAACATCAACTATCTGGCTTACAACACTGACGTGCTGTCCGATCCTGAGGTGAGAAAGGCTCTCTCCCAGGCCATCAACGTGCCGGAGCTGGTGCAGAGCCTGTACAGAGGCTACGCCTCCGAGGCGACCACCATTCTCCCCAGCTTTGTTCCCGGCTACAGCAGCGACGTGCAGCAGGTAGCCTATGACCCGGAGGCGGCTGCGGCTACCCTGGCGGAGAAAGGCGTGACGGAGATCTACATGGTGGCCTACACCAATCCCAGACCCTACAACACCGCCACCGGCCAGACTCTGGCGGAGGCCATCCAGGGCTACTGGGACAAGGTGGGCGTAAAGTGCACCATCGACGCCTACGACTGGACCACCTACATCGACAAGTGCAACACCGGCGACTTTGACGTGTGCCTGTTCGGATGGACCGGCGACAACGGCGACCCGGACAACTTCTTAAATCTGCTGGCCAACGAGGACATCGGCATCAACGTCGCCCACTACGACGACGAGGAGTACAAGTCCATGCTGGCGGAGGCGGTGAGCCTGCCCAACGGCGACGAGAGAAATGCTCTCTACGCCGAGATGGAGCAGAAGCTGGCGGATGAGTGCATCTGGCGGCCTATTTCCCACCAGGAGAACCTGTCCGCTTACCTGTCCAATGTGCAGAACTTTATCTACCATCCCACGGGCAGCGTATACCTGAGCCACACCTACAAGAACTAATTTCATATCCGGATGCTCAGCGCTCCGGAGTGACGGCGGAAGGCATCCCAAAGGCGAGAGGGCCAGCGGGGTGCCTTTCTGCGTGTTGGGGGCGTTCCCGCCCCATCCATTTCAAGAGAAAAAGGAGGACAAGCATATGTTATCAGCGGAAGCAAAACAGTTTATCGACAGCCACAAGGAGGAGGCGTTTGAGCTGTTAAAAACCATCGCCCAGATTCCCTCCCCCTCCAACCACGAGGAGAGGCGGATGGAGTTCTGCAAAAAATGGCTGGAGGACATGGGGGCCGAGGGCGTGTACACCGACGAGGCCTTAAACGTGGTCTACCCGGTGGGCGTGAAGGAGAACGGCCCGGTGGTGGTGTTCATGGCCCACACGGACGTGGTATTTCCGGACACGGATCCCCTGCCATGGAAGGAGGAGGGCGGAAAGCTCTGCTGCCCCGGCGTGGGGGACGACACCGCCAACCTGGTGAACATCCTGATGATCGCCAAATACGTGACCCAGGCCGGACTGCAGCCCGCGGGCGCCGGCATCCTCTTCGTGTGCAATTCTGGGGAGGAGGGACTGGGCAACTTGAAGGGCAGCCGGAAGATCTGCGAGGATTACGGGGATCGGATCCAGGCATTTTACAGCTTTGACGGCAAGCTGGACTCCGTCACCAACCGGGCGGTGGGCTCCTCCCGCTTCCTGGTGACCGCAAAAACCCAGGGAGGCCACTCCTACGGGGATTTCGGCCGGGAGAACGCCATCGAGAAGCTGGCGGCTGTCATCGAGGAGATCTACCGGATCCAGGTGCCCGCCGAGGGGAAGACCACCTTCAATGTGGGAACCATCTCCGGCGGAACTTCCGTCAACACCATCGCCCAGGAGGCGAGGATGCTCTGCGAGTTCCGCTCCGACAACAAGGCGGGGCTGGATTATATGAAAGAGCAGTTCGACCGGATTCTGGACCGGCCGGAACTGACGGTGGAACTGGTGGGGGAGAGGCCCTGTGAGAACTTGAGCCAGGAGGCGGAGGAGAAGAGAGAAGCTCTGCTCCAGAAGGCGGAGGCCAGACTGAAGGCCGCCACCGGCAGGGAGGTAACCCGCCAGCCCGGCTCCACCGACTGCAACATTCCCCTGTCCTTGGGCATTCCCGCCGTCTGCTTCGGCGCCTACTTCGGAAACGGGGCCCACACCAGGGAGGAGTATGTGGAGCGGGATTCCCTGGAGATCGGCTACGGGGTGACCTTCGACACGGTGCTGGAGTATTTTGTCTGATGGGCGGACTTACTGAATCGCTTGATATTCTTGGGCGATCAGCCCGGCGACAAACTGAAGCTGATAGGGATGGCTGATCTGGTCCTGGCGTGACCGGAACCGGATCGCCTGATCCACAAAGGGAGGAAGCGTTCGGTCTGAGCCGCACACCATCCAGATGCGGGGGGCCGAGAGGCGCTTCCTCTCGCTGTATGTCAGCTCCTGATAGTCGAAGTAGGAGCCGGTGTAGGAGAAGATCAGGATCAGATCCTCCTCCGAGGCGGAGAGCAGGTACTGTATCTGCTGGGAGTAGGAGATGTTGGTGTACACCTGTTTTCCCAGCATCAGCAGGTCCCCCTGGAGGTTTAAGGCCACAGCGCCGGCCTTCAAAAGGCCGAAGACGGCGGTCCGCCGGTATTTTTTCAGCTCCCCGCAGAGGCGGGAGATTGCCCGTATGTCCACGGTCTCCTGCGCCTGGCGGATGCTGGCTGTGACCAGCTCCCCGTATTCCCTCGCCATGTCCCCCGGGGACTGCCTGTCCCCGGAGGTCTGAAAGTGCAGGTCGCTGGTGAGCAGCAGCTCCTTTAGCTCTGCAAAATCCCGCAGGCCGATCTCCCGGCAGAAGCGGGAGAGGGAGCTGACGGAGACGCTGCAGACCTCCGCCAAATCCCGGATCCCCATGGAGCGGGATTCCTCCAGGTGATCCAGCAGATAGGCCGCGATCTGGCTGTTGGTGTTGTCCTTCTTTTCGCTGGCGATGGTGCTCAAAAATACAACGGGGAGTTTTCCATAGATCATGATCGGTTTAAATTCCTCCTGCCTGAGAGTAGAGTGTTCTTGTCTTCACGGTCTCGGCGTCGCCGCCCAAGAGCTCCGCCATAAGGAAGGCCAGAGGCCACGGGGTGGCCGGTCCCTGGCTGGTGATGAGATTGCCGTCCTGCACCACCACATCCTCCGAGAACACGCCGCTCTTTAATTTCTCCGCGTAGCCGGTGTAGCCAGTGACGTTTCTGCCCCGGATGATGCCGGCCTCCTCCAGGACGGTGGTTCCCATGCACATGGCGGCCACATATTTTCCCTGGGCATCGAACCAGCGGACCATGTCCAGCACCGCCGGGTTCTCCCGCAGGTGGATGCCCCCGGGATTTCCCCCCGGGAGGAAGATGAGGTCATAGTCCTTCACCTCGTCGGAGAATACCTTGTCCGCCTTGATGTACATTCCGTGGGTGCTCTTCACAAAATCCTCCCCGAAGCTGAAGGTGTGGCACTCCACACCGGCTCTCCGGAGCAGATCCACCACAGTCAGGGTCTCCCCCTCCTCATATCCTTCCGCCATCAGCACTGCCGCTTTTTTCATGGTCACTCCACCTCCTTAAATGAATGATTGTAGAGCATTTTGCTCTTCACAGTCTCGGCGTCTCCCCCCAGGGCCGCCGCCAGGTGATATCCGAAGAGATAGGCCATGGCCGGTCCCATGCCGGTGATGAGATTGCCGTCCTCCACCACCTGCTGTTTCACGTAGGTTCCCTGGGCGATCTTGTTCTCGTAGCCCGCGTAGGCCGTGTACCTGCGGCCCTCCAAAAGGCCGGCCTTCTCCAGCACCGCCGGAGCCGCGCAGATGGCGCACACGAATTTGCCTTTCCTGTCCATCTCCTGGAGAATCCGGATGAGCACCTCATTCCCGCTCATGGCATCCACGCCGCCGTAGCCGCCCGGCAGGATGATCATGTCGTAATCCGTCAGATCTTCCCCCAGGACGCGGTCACATTTCACCTGGATGCCGTGGGCTCCCTCCACAATTTCTTCCTCCAGACCTGTCAGCTCGCAGGTTAGTCCTGCCCGGATCAGGACGTCCGCGATGGTGAGAGACTCGCTCTCCTCAAATCCCCGGGCTAAAATCAAAGCAGCTCGTTTCATAGCTATCTACCTCCTGCTATCAAACATAGCTGCTCTGACGAAAAAACACAACGGATTTTCAAAATCAGGAAATGGCGGTCACCGGAAAAAATGGATGGTGCCGTCGTCGTTCATCTTCTTGATGATGGTGGCCATCACCGGGAAGGCGAAGATGCCCACAACCCCGATGAGCTGTGCGCCGGCGAAAATGCACAGCAGGGTGATGATGGGGTGAAGCCCCACCTGGCTGCCGATGATCTTGGGCTCCAGGGACTGGCGAACCACAGTGATTATGAGGTACAGCACCAGGATCCCCACTCCCAGGGAAGTGTCTCCCAGGATCAGCATCAGAAGTCCCCAGGGGATCAGCACCGTGCCTGTCCCCAGCACCGGCAGAATGTCCACCACGGCCACCAAAAAGGCCATGGGAGCCGCCATGGGGATCCTCAGTATGGTGAATCCGGCGTACAGTTCCAGGAAGGTGATGGTCATCAGCAGGGCGTAGACCCGCAGGATCTTCCAGGTGACGATCTTGGCGCTGGAGACCACCTCCACCACCATGGCTTGGGTCTCCGGCTGGAACTGGCGCAGGATGAAGGCCACCACCGTCTCGTAGTCCAGGGTGAAGAAGAAGGAGGAGATGACGGTGAAGATCAGCTGGATGAGAAATCCGGGAAATCCCATGATCCAGGAGGCCACCATGCTGACGATCACGCCGGAGAGATCCATGATCCCCGACTGGAGGCGGGTCTCTATGCTCTCCAGAAGCCTGGCGATGGTCTGGCTGGACTCCGCGGAGCTGGCCAGAATCTTGTCGGAGATGGCCATCAGCCCCGGGTACAGAAACTCGTAGTAGTATCTGGGCAGCCGGACCGCCTGATCCTGGATGAAGGAGAGGACGTGGCTGCCGAAGAAGCCGATGGCGGAGAAGATCACAAAGTAGCAGACGATGAGGCAGGCGATGGCCACCAGGGAGCGCTTCACCTTCCACTCGGCGCAGATCCTGCGGATGAGCGGCGCCAGCACCGACGCCAGGACAAACCCGATGAGGAAGGGCGCGAACATAGGGACAAAATTCCGCAGAAGGATGTAGATGATCCCGGCGATCATGGCAAAATAGACGATATTTATGATCACTGCTCTGCGCATTCCCGTTTTATTAAAATTCATTTTCATACCCGTTTATCCCCCAATTTTATCTATCAGATTATTATAAAAATCTCCTGCCTGGGGAGTCAAGAAAATTTCCGTTCCTTAACGCATTTTTTATCCGTGCTTTACAATGTTCTTCATCGCATCCCTGCGCCCTGCCAGGTAGTGTCCCAGGTTCTCCCCGGCGATGCCCACCACCCGCTGGAAGGTCTCCGGCAGGTGGAAGCCCCCGGCACAGTGGGGCGTGAGGATGGCTCTGGGGGCGTCCCAGAGGGGATGATCTGCGGGGAGGGGTTCCGGCTCCGTCACGTCCAGGGCGCAGCCGCCCAGGGAGTCCCCCCGCCGGAGGGCCTGATCCAGGGCACAGCAGTCCACGGCGTCCCCACGCCCGGCATTTATGAGGTAGCTGCCCTTCTTCATCAAGCCCAGGCGCCTCTCGTCCATGAGGTGCCGGGTCTCGGGGGTGCTGGGCAGGGACATGGCCACAAAGTCCGCCCTGGGCAGCAACTCGTCCAGGTCATCCATGGTGTGGAGCTCGTCCATATAGTCCGGCTTTTCAGAGATATTTCTGCGGATGCCGATGGTATAGCTGCCCAGAGCTTTCATGCGGCTGGCGTACTCCCTGCCGATGTCCCCCAGCCCCAGCACCAGGGTGGTGGAGCCCCACACGGAGGAGATGGCTCCCTCGGCCCGCCACAAATGCTCCGCCTGGTTTTTGGCGTACAGGTCCAGCTTGCGGCAGAGAGCCAGGGTCATGGCCAGCATCCCCTCGGCGACCGCCAGGCCGTAGGCGCCGGTGGCGCAGGTGAGGAGCACGTCCGGGCGGAGAATCCCCGGCTTTACGTAGGCGTCGAAGCCGGCGGAATTGAGCTGGATCCACTCCAGTTTCTCAGCCCCGGCCAGGAGAGCGGGGGGCACATTTCCCAGAATGATCTCCGCCTCCGCCACCTCCTCCCGGGTGACAGTCTGGGGTGTGGAGCAGACGCACCGGCAGCCGGCGGCGATGGACTCCAGGTACTGCCTGTGGGGTTCCTGAACGGGCATTACTATCAAGATGGTTTTCATGGCTTGCATCCTTCTTTCTCTGATTTGTCTGAAATTTTGGAACTTCTGAATCACCTTCCGGTATAAGAGAAATATAAGATATTTTTTCTCTTCTGTAAATACATAATCAATTTCTGTTTGCTTTTATATATTTGATGAGATATAATTATGAAATCTATGGGCTGTGCTTGGCGCAGCGATATTTATACCATACCCAGAGACATTTATTTTAATAGAAAGAGGACGGTTGTTTTCATGACGATAAAGACAGACGATACCAACTATTACAGAGAGAAAATCCTCAGGGAGGCCCCCGAGACGGAGCCGGAGCGCCAGCTCTATTTCTGCGAACGGGTGCGGGAGATCGTGAAGGAGAGATACGGAGGGGAGGCCACCTTCCACATCGAGACCTACGGCTGCCAGATGAACGCCAAGGATTCGGAGAAATTGGCCGGACTCCTTCTCCAGGCCGGTTTCCGGGAGGCGGAGACGGAGAATGCGGATTTTGTCCTGTACAACACCTGCACGGTCCGGGAGAACGCCAACCAGAAGGTGTACGGGCACTTGGGCTACGTCCACAGCCTGAAGAACAAGCGCCCGTCCATGCTGGTGGGCATCTGCGGCTGTATGATGCAGGAGGCGGAGGAAGTGGAGAAGATCAAGAAGAGCTACCGCTTTGTGGACATCATCTTCGGCACCCACAACATCTTCAAGCTGGCGGAGCTGCTCTTTGACCGCCTCACCACCGGCCATATGGAGGTGGACGTGTGGGAGGGCACCACGGAGGTGGTGGAGGATCTCCCCGCTGAGAGAAAGTACCCCTTCAAATCGGGGGTCAACATCATGTTCGGCTGCAACAATTTCTGCAGCTACTGCATCGTCCCCTACGTGAGAGGGCGGGAGAGAAGCCGGGAGCCGGAGGACATCGTGGCGGAGATCAGGAAGCTGGCCGCCGACGGGGTTGTGGAGGTGATGCTTTTGGGACAGAACGTCAATTCCTACGGAAAGACGCTTGACAGCCCCATCAGCTTTGCCGAACTGCTGCGCCGGGTGGAGAAAATCGACGGCATTGAGCGGATCCGCTTCATGACCTCCCACCCCAAGGATCTGTCCGATGAGCTGATCCAGGTGATGAAAGAGTCCAAGAAGATCTGCCGCCATCTCCACCTGCCGGTGCAGTCCGGCAGCACGGAGATTTTAAAGAAGATGAACCGCCGCTATACGAAGGAGCAGTACCTGGATCTGGTGGATCGGATTCGGGCCGCCATGCCGGATATCTCCCTCACCACCGACATCATCGTGGGCTTCCCCGGGGAGACGGAGGAGGATTTCGAGGACACCCTGGACGTGGTGCGGAAGGTGCGCTACGACAGCGCCTTCACCTTCATCTACTCCAAGCGCAGCGGCACCCCCGCCGCCGCCATGGAGAATCAGGTTCCGGAGGCGGCGGTGAAGGAGCGGTTTGACCGCCTGTTAAAGGAGGTGCAGCAGATCTCCTCCGAGGTCTGCTGCCGGGATCTCCACACCGTACAGCCCGTGCTGGTGGAGGAGAAGAATTCCCACATGGACGGATACGTCACCGGCCGCATGGGCAACAACACCCTGGTGCATTTCCCCGGGGATGAATCCCTCATCGGCGCCATCGTGGACGTATATCTGGAGGAATCCAAGGGCTTTTACTATATGGGCCGTCAGGAGGTTTAAGAGACAGTGGCAAAATTATCACCAATGATGGTTGAATATAAAAAGACAAAAGAACAGTACCCGGACTGCATCCTGTTCTACCGCCTGGGGGACTTCTACGAGATGTTTTTCGAGGATGCCGTCACCGTATCCAGGGAGTTAAGCCTCACCCTCACGGGGAAGGAGTGCGGCCTCGAGGAGCGGGCGCCCATGTGCGGCGTCCCCTACCATGCGGTGGAATCCTACCTGACCAAGCTGGTGCAGAAGGGCTACAAGGTGGCCATCGCCGAGCAGATGGAGGATCCCAAGCTGGCCAAGGGGCTGGTGCGGCGGGAGGTGATCCGGGTGGTGACCCCCGGAACCCTCACCAGCAGCCAGGCCCTGGACGAGACGAAAAATAATTTCCTCATGGGCATTGTCTACCTGGGGGACTGCTTCGGCATCGCCTCCTGCGACATCACCACCGGGGATTTCTTCGTCACGGAGGTGCAGTCGGAGCGGGAGCTTTTGGACGAGCTGGCCCATTTCACCCCCTCAGAGATCGTGTGCAACCAGGCGTTCTTTATGTCCGGCATAGACATGGATGAGCTGAAGAACCGGTGCCAGGCTTACATATCCGCCCTGGACCCCCGGTTCTTTTCTGATGATGGCTGCCGGCGAATCCTGAAGGAGCACTACCGCGTTGCCTCCCTGGACGGACTGGGGCTGGGGGACTGTCCCACCGGCGTCATCGCCGCGGGGGCCGTGATGCAGTACATGTACGAGACCCAGAAGAGCGATCTGTCCCACATCACCTCCATCACCCCCTACTCCACAGGGCAGTACATGGTCCTGGACGTCTCCACCCGGCGGAACCTGGAGCTTCTGGAGACGCTCCGGGAGAAGCAGAAGAGGGGAACGCTCCTCTGGGTGCTGGACAAGACCCGCACCGCCATGGGGGCCAGGCTCCTGCGCAGTTTCATCGAGCAGCCCCTGATCCGGAAGGAAGCCATCCTGGAGCGGCAGAACGGAGTGGAGGAACTGAACTTAAACTATATATCCCGGGAGGAGATCCGGGAATATCTGAATTCGATCTACGACCTGGAGCGCCTCATCGGCCGCATCAGCTACAAGACGGCCAACGCCAGGGATCTGCTGTCCTTCAAGAGTTCCCTGGACATGCTGCCCTACATCCGGGACCTCCTGAGGGAGTTTACATCCCCGGTGCTGGTGCAGATCTGTGAGGATCTGGATCCCCTGGAGGATCTGAGGGATCTCATCGCCTCCGCCATCGTGGACGAGCCGCCCCTGTCCGTGCGGGAGGGAAATATGATCCGCGAGGGCTTCAACGGGGAGGCGGACCAGCTGAGGGACGCCAAGACGGAGGGGAAGACCTGGCTGGCGGAGCTGGAAGCCAGGGAGCGGGACAAGACCGGCATCAAGAATCTGAAAATCAAATTCAACAAGGTGTTCGGCTACTATTTTGAGGTGACCAACTCCTTC
>DXEU01000207.1 GCA_019114845.1 Candidatus Lachnoclostridium stercoripullorum
GATCGAGATTCTGGCGGAAAAAGAGGGGCCGTTCGAGGAGATCTTGGTGATCGGCGACAGCGTCAACGATTTGGAGATGATCCAGGCATACCGGGGAGCCGCCATGGAGAGCGGGAGCCCCGCGGTAAAGGGGGCTGCGGCGGAGATCGTCTCCTCAGTGGCGGACTACCTGAACGGACATCTGTAAATTTAATCAATCAATTAATGCAAAAAGGGCTGCCGGGAAAAGTGGGCAGCCCTTCTCTGATATTTATATTTCTATTATAACATTCCGTCGCCTCCGCAGTGAGTGCACATGGACTGGCCGGATCCGCTGCAGGCGGCGCAGCCGCTCTTGGTCCAGTAGTAGGAGCTGCCGGTGCCCAGGTTGATGCTGGAGTTTCTCGTCTCACGGAAGCCGAAGCCGCTGCAGGAGGTGCAGACCTTCCGTCCGGTGCCGTTGCAGACCGGGCAGTTCATGTGGGTGCCCATTCCCATGTTCATGTCCATACCCATGCCCATGCCGGTGGTGGGGAAGACGGAGAATCCGGGAACGCCCATGGCGGTGGGAACCGTTCCGGCTGCGGGTACGGCGGCGGGGGCGGGATCCGGGGTTCCGGTGGTGAAGCTGCCCTTGCCCAGGCATCCAAGGCAGTTGGTGATGCCGGTGCCGTGGCAGGAGACGCATTCGTAGCTGTAATCCAGGACGGTGCAGTACCCGTTGCCGTCGCACCATCCGCAGACGCTCTGGCCGCTTCCCTGGCAGAGTTCGCAGATGGTGGTCTCCGTGGCGGCCTGGGAGGTGGCGGCGGATGCGGCGATGATGCCCACAGCGATCAAACAGGCGGTTAAAACTTTCTTCATCTGGCTGGCCATATTCTTCATCATTTTCTTCATAATTGATACCCCTTTCTGGTGTGTTTGTTTTCTTTCTGGCCTCAGTATAGCAGGTGCCGAGAGGGGATTTTGAAACTTATTTCCGTCCGGGGCGAAATTAGGCAGCCGGAGGCGCACTTTTCTGATATAATAGACCACATCAGCCATGATTTTCTGGAAAAAGGAGAGTATACATATGAGACCACTACAGATGCTGATCAAGCCGGCGTCCGCCAACTGCAATCTGAACTGCCGCTACTGCTTCTACTGCGATGAGGGGAAGAACCGGGAGAATTTCAGCTACGGGTTTATGAGCGAGGAGACCCTGGAGGTTCTGGTGCGGAAGGCCTTCGAGTACGCGGACGGATTCTGCGGGTTTGCCTTTCAGGGCGGGGAGCCCACGCTGGCCGGGCTGCCGTTTTTTCAGCGCCTCATAGATCTGCAGAAAAAATATAACAGAAATCACATCCGGGTGGACAACAGCATCCAGACCAACGGCTGCGGCCTATCGGAGGAGTGGGCCGAGTTTTTTGCCCGGGAAAAATTCCTGGTGGGGCTCTCCCTGGACGGGATCAAATCGACCCACGACGCCTACCGGGTGAACCGGAAGGGGGAGGGCAGCTTCGGGGAGGTCATGCGGACGGCGGAGATGTTTGGCCGCCTGGGGGTGGAGTACAACATTCTCACGGTGGTCAACGGAAAGACGGGGCTGCGGGCGGCGAAAATCTATGATTTTTACAAGAAAAATCATTTTCAGTATCTGCAGTTCATCGCCTGCCTGGATCCCATAGGGGCGGAGCCGGGAAAACAGCCCTACTCCCTGACGCCGGAGGTGTACGGCCGTTTCCTCATGGAGCTGTTCGACCGCTGGTATGACGACGTGCAGCGGGGCGAGCAGCCCTATATCCGCCAGTTTGAAAATGTGGTGGGGGTGCTGGCGGGGTGTGAGCCGGAGTCCTGCGAGCAGAGGGGAATCTGCTCCGTGCAGAATGTGATCGAGGCGGACGGCTCCGTGTATCCCTGCGATTTTTACGCCCTGGACGAGTACCGCCTGGGAAATGTGCACGAGGACAACTTCTTCTACCTGCAGTCCAACCCGGTGACGGAGCGATTCATCCGCGAATCGGCGGAGTCTCTGGAGGAGTGCAGGGACTGCCGGTACTTCGGCATCTGCCGGGGGGGATGCCGCAGAAACAGGATGGATCTGGGGGATGGACGGCGGAGAAATTATTTCTGCCAGGCATACCGGATGTTTTATGAGTACAGCCTGGAGCGCTTTTTGAGGCTGGCGGGGAGATGAGCCGCGGGGCCTGGGAGAGAAAAATGGGAAAGAGGACAAAGGGAAATATCCTCAGCGAGCACGGATGGTGGGGAAAGGTGATGATGCCCTATTTCAATGAGATCGCCCACATTCCGCTGTTTATCTGGGATCCCAGGACCGGCGTGCGCGGGGAGAGAAGGCAGGCCCTTGTGCAGACCATCGATCTTGCCCCCACGATTCTGGAGTATTTTGGCCAGGAGATTCCCGAGAACATGCAGGGCCATTCCCTCTGCGGGACAATCCTGCGGGATGATAAGATCAGGGAGTACGCCCTGTTCGGACAGCATGGCGTTCACGTCAACATCACGGACGGCCGGTACGTATATATGCGCTGCCCGCAGCCGGGGAAAGAGGGGGAACTCTACAACTATGTCCTGGAGCCCTCCAGCTATCCGGGGGCGATCCGGGAGAATGAGATGAGAACTGTGGAGGCCTTCCACGGATTCAACTTCACCAAGGGAATGCCGGTGTGGAAGATGAAGGGCGGATACGGGATCAGCTCCCTGGGCTTCCCCCCGAAAACTCTGCTGGAATTTGGGACGCTGCTGTACGATCTCGAGGAAGATCCGGCGCAGGAGCACCCCATCCAGGACGCCGAGGTGGAGGAGCGGATGAAGAAGCACATGGCACTTCTCATGAAGGAAAATGACGCCCCCATGGAGCAGTACACCCGTCTGGGCCTGGAGTACCCTGGCTGAAATCCGATGGGATGTGACGCCTTATTTGAACATAGCACCATTTAAAACATAGCCCCGGGCGGCTGTCCGGCGGGACCTCACGACTCGGCAGTGCCGCTGGAGTGAGGGCCGCCGGGGCAGCCGCCCGGGGCTTATCGTTCTTATATTCAGCCTTTTCCGTTCCAACAGTAGGTGCAGAGCTTGCAGGGATCGATGCCGATGGACTCGATCAAGTCGTCCAGGCGGTGGAAGCGCAGGGTGGTGAAGCCCAAGCGTCTGCGGATCTCCTCCACCATCTCCTTATAATTCTGGCTGTCGGGATCCGTGTAGTCGGCCAGAGTCTCCTGGGAGACGTTGTCGCCCTCCCGGTCGCGGATGATGCGGCGGGTGATCAGATCCAGGTCAGAGGTGGACCTGGAGAAATTTAAGTATGGGCAGGCAAAGGTGATGGGCGGGCAGGCGGGGCGGACATGCACCTCCTTGGCGCCGCTCTTGTAGAGGAATTCCGTGGTCTCCCCCAGCTGCGTGCCGCGGACGATGGAGTCGTCGATGAGCAGCAGGCGCTTGTCCCGGATCAGGCAGTCCACGGGGATCAGCTTCATCTTGGCGATGAGATTTCTCTGATTCTGGTGCTGCGGCATAAAGGACCGGGGCCAGGTGGGGGTGTATTTGATAAAGGGGCGCGAGAAGGGAATTCCCGACTCGTTGGCGTATCCCACTGCGTGGGCGGTGCCGGAGTCCGGAACGCCGGCCACGCTGTCGGCGGTGACGCCGTCGTCCCGCTTCGCCAGAAGCCGCCCGCAGTTGTACCGCATCTGCTCCACGTTCACACCCTCATAGCTGGAGGTGGGGTATCCGTAGTAGGTCCAGAGGAAGGAGCAGATCTTCATCTCCTTTCTGGGGGCGCTGACCACCTCCACGCTGTCGGGGGTGAGGAAATCGATCTCCCCCGGCCCCAGCTCGGAGTAGTGGGAGTAGCCCAGGTTCAGGTAGGCAAAATTCTCGAAAGATACGCAGAAGGCGTCCTCCTTCTGGCCGATGGTGATGGGGGTGCGGCCCATCCGGTCCCTGGAGGCGTAGATCCCCTCGGGGGTGAGGATCAGGATGGACATGGACCCCTGGATTTTCTCCTGGGCGAAGAGAAGCCCGTCCTTCAGGGTGCCCTTCTGGTTGATGAGGGCCGCCACCAGCTCGGTGGAGTTGATGCGCCCGCCGCTCATCTCCATAAAATGGATGTGCCCGCTCTCAAAAGCCTCTTTGATCAGTTCCTTCGCATTGACGATATGGCCCACGGTGGTGATGGCATAGCTGCCTAAGTGGGAGTGGATCAGCAGCGGCTGGGGGTCCGTGTCGGAGATGCAGCCGATGCCCAGATTTCCCTCCAGCTCATCCAGGTCATTTTCAAATTTTGTGCGGAAGGGTGAGTTTTCAATATTGTGAATGGCGCGGTGGAAGCCGTCTTTTCCGTAAACAGCCATACCGCCCCGCCTGGTGCCCAGGTGGGAATGGTAGTCAATTCCGAAGAATAAATCCAGTGTGCAGTTGTGTTTCGATACAACGCCAAATATTCCGCCCATGAGTAAACGCTCCTTTACAAGACAAAGTCAGTGGTAAACAGCAGTGTCCACGCCGGTGGACACGATTCGCTACCATAGTACCACATATTAATATTGTATCACAATAGGATAAACTCATTAAAAATACTAATAAATAACAGGCACGGGCTCCGCCGAGATGCCTCAGCGGTGGGTAAATATCACCAGCAGATCGTCCTTCTGGAGAACAGTCTCCCCGTCGGGGATGATGTCGGCCCCGTCTCTTCGGATGAGCACCACAAGGCAGTCCCGGCGCAGCCCCGCAGCTTTTAAGGGCTTTCCCACCAGGCGGCTCTCCTCCTCCACGTGGATTTCGCTGAGCTCAATGCCGTCCTGGTCTTGATACTCCTCCCCGCCGATGATCACAGAGTCGCCGGCCTGGATGAGGGTGTCGCCCCTGGGGATCACCGGGACGCCGTTTCGGATGACGGCGGCGATGAGGGTGCCGGGGATGGAGGTGATGTCCCGAATCAGGCGGCCGCTCCAGGGGTGATGTTCCCCGATTTCCAGGCGGAGAAAGCGGACATTGGTCTCCTCCGAGTAGTCGTTGAAGGTTTTCATGACGTTTTCACGGTCGTCGATCATGTTCAGGACCCTGGAGGCCAGGGGTAGAAGCGTGCCCTGGAACAGCAGGGACAGGAGGACGACGCAGAAGACAATCTGAAAGATGGACTCCCTCCCGTAGCCGGGGGACACCACCGCCACGATGGAAAATACGATGGAGGCGGCTCCCCGCAGCCCCGCCCAGGCCACCAAGAGCTGCTGCCGGGCGGGAGCCCGGAAGGGGGTGAGGAGGAGGGCCACCGCCGCCGGCCTGGCCACCAGGGTGAGAAAGAGGGCGATCAGGACGGAGGGGAGAAACACCTGGGGAAGCCTGGAGGGAAACACCAGGAGTCCCAGCAGGAAGAAGATGAGCATCTGCATCATCCCGTTGAAGGCGTCAAAAAAGTTCACCAGGGATTTCTTGCCGGGAATCTCCTGATTGCCCAGGAGAATGCCGGCGATGTAGGCGCTCAGGTAGCCGTTTCCGCCGGCCAGGGACGGCAGGGCGTAGGAGGCCAGGGCGGCAGCCACCAGAAATATGGACTCAAAGCCGTCGGAACCCAGGTCCACGCGGCGGAGAATCCAGCCCGCGCCCAGGGCCACGAGGATTCCGCCGGCGATGCCGAAGGCCAGCTGTGCCAGGACGGACCACAAGATGCTGCCGGCGGAAACTGCCCCGCTCATGGCCGACAGCACGGTGACGGTCATCATGTAGGCGCAGGGATCGTTGCTGCCGCTCTCGATCTCCAGCATGGGGGCAGTGCCATATTTGAGGTTCAGCTTTCTGGAGCGCAGGATGGAGAATACGGAGGCGGCGTCCGTGGAGCCCAGCACGGAGCCGATGAGCAGGCCCTCCAGCAGGCTGGTCTTTAAAACCAGATGGCAGAAGAGGCCGGTCAGGCCGGCGGTGATCAGCACCCCCAGGGTGCTCAGAAGTACGGACTGGACGGCCACCGGGCGGGCTGTCTTCCACTTGGTTCCGAAACCGCCGTAGAACATGATGATGATCAGGGCGGCGGAGCAGACCTTCTCCGAGAAGGCGTAGTCCTCAAAGTGGATGCGGAGCAGCCCGTCGGAGCCGAAGAGCATGCCCAGGGCGATGAAGAAAAACAGGGTGGGGATACCGAGGCGGCCGGAGAGTTTGTTGCCGGCGATGCAGGCGACCATCACGACGGCGCCCAGAAGAAGCAGTAAATTCAAGCAGACCTCCTTTAAGCTGGGTGAACGGGTGACATAAGAATGGTTAGATTATATAGGAAAAGGGGGGAAAAAGCAAGGACGCCGGGGAGAGACCCCGGCGTCCGAAAGGCAGTGAGAGTAGTTGGCGTGTGATTAAATCTCGTTGATTTTCCGTTTTACATAGGTGGTGTGAAGCAGGTGGTGCGCCTTCTCGCTTCCCGGCTCGCCCAGGTAGGTGGCGTACAGCTCCTTGATGGCCGGATTCTCGTGGGATTTGCGGATGGCGTCCGCCTTGTCGTCGTCGTAGAGAACCTTGGCCCGGAGAGCCCGGATATCCACGGTATTGCGCACCCAGCCAGGCTGCTGAGGCTGTCCGCCGCCGTTGACACAGCCGCCGGGGCAGCCCATGATCTCGATAAAGTGGTACTGGGCCTGACCGGTCTTCACGCGGTTTAAGAGCTCCTTGGCGTTGCCCAGGCCGGAAGCCACGGCCACGTTCACATCCATGCCGGCCACATGGTAGGTGGCCTCCTTGATGCCCTTGGTTCCGCGGACTTCGGTGAAGTCCACATTCTCCAGCTCCTCGCCGGTGAGGGTCTCCACAGCGGTCCGAAGAGCGGCCTCCATCACGCCGCCGGTGGCTCCGAAGATGGTTCCGGCTCCGGTGCTCAGTCCCAGAGGAGCGTCGAAGTCCTCATCGGGAAGATTCTGGAACTTCAGACCGCACTTGCGGATCAGTCTCGCCAGCTCCCTGGTGGTCATGGCGTAGTCCACATCCGGCACCCCGTTGGCGTCCTCGTCGGGACGGCCAATCTCGAATTTCTTGGCGGTGCAGGGCATGACGGACACGGATACGATATTCTTGGGATCGATGCCCGCCTTCTCCGCGTAGTAGGATTTGGCGATGGCGCCGAACATCTGCTGGGGAGACTTGCAGGAGGACAGATTTTCCGTCATATCTGGGAAATAGTGCTCGCAGTATTTCACCCAGCCCGGGGAGCAGGAGGTGATCAGGGGCAGCACGCCGCCGTTCTTCACCCGCTCCAGGAACTCGTGGGCCTCCTCCATGATGGTGAGGTCAGCTGCAAAGTCGGTGTCAAATACCTTGTCAAATCCGATCCGCCGGAGGGCGGCAACCATCTTGCCCTCCACGTTGGTGCCGATGGGATAGCCGAACTCCTCGCCGAGGGCTGCCCGCACGGAGGGAGCAGTCTGGACGATCACATGCTTTTCGGGATCCGCGATGGCGGCCAGAACCTCATCGGTGCAGTCCTTCTCATAGAGAGCGCCGGTGGGGCAGACAGCGATGCACTGTCCGCAGGAGACGCAGCTGGTCTCACCCAGTCCCATGTCGAAGGGGGAGCCGATGAAGGTGGCAAACCCTCTCATGTTGGCGCCGATGACGCCGATGCCCTGGGTCTTCTCGCAGACCGCCACGCAGCGGCGGCAGAGAATGCATTTGCTGTTGTCCCGGATCATGTGGGGAGCACTGTCGTCGATCTCGGACGGCGTCTTCTCCCCGTCGTAGTAGTCCTCATTTTCCACGCCCAGCTCTTTGCAAAGCTGCTGCAGCTCACAGTTTCCGCTTCTGACACAGGAGAGGCAGCTGCGGTTGTGGTTGGAGAGCAAGAGCTGAAGCGTCTTTTTCCTGGACTCCAGCACCTTGGGGGTGTTGGTCCAGACTTCCATGCCTTCATTGATGGGATATACGCAGGAGACCACCAGGCTCTTGGCGCCCTTGACCTCCACCACGCACATCCGGCAGGCTCCGATTTCGTTGATTTCTTTTAAATAGCACAGAGTAGGAATCTCAATGTGGGCCAGCCTTGCGGCCTCCAGAATGGTAGAGCCCTTGGGAGCACTGACTTCCATGCCGTTGATTTTGATTGTGATATTCTCCATAGTGATCCCCTCCATTACTGTTTGTAGATAGCGCCGAACTTACACTTCTCCATGCAGGCTCCGCACTTGATACATTTGTCCTGATCGATGACGTGCGGATTTCTCACGGTGCCGGAGATGGCGTTGTTGGGGCAGGTGCGGGCGCACAGAGTACAGCCGCGGCACTTGTCCGGATCAATATGGTAGGAGAGAAGCGCCTTGCAGACACCTGCCGGGCATCTCTTTTCCTTGATGTGGGCCTCGTACTCGTCCCGGAAGTAGCGGAGGGTGGACAGCACCGGATTGGGGGCCGTCTGCCCCAGACCGCAGGCGGAGTTCTCCTTCACGTAGTAGCACAGCTCCTCCAGCTTATCCAGGTCCTCCATGGTGGCCTGACCCTTGGTGATCTTGGTGAGAATCTCCAGCATGCGCTTGGTTCCCACGCGGCAGGGGGTGCACTTTCCGCAGGACTCCTCCACGGTGAACTCCAGGAAGAATTTGGCGATGTCCACCATACAGTCGGTCTCGTCCATGACGATCAGTCCGCCGGAGCCCATCATGGATCCGATGGAGATCAGGTTGTCATAGTCGATGGGAATGTCAAAGTGCTCCGCCGGGATACATCCGCCGGAGGGGCCGCCGGTCTGGGCCGCCTTGAACTTCTTGCCGCCGGGAATGCCGCCGCCGATCTCCTCGATGACCTCCCGCAGGGTGGTTCCCATGGGGATCTCTACCAGGCCGGTGTTGTGGATCTTGCCGCCCAGGGCGAACACCTTGGTGCCCTTGGACTTCTCCGTGCCCATGGAGGCGAACCACTCCGGTCCGTTTAAGATGATCTGGGGGATGTTGGCGTAGGTCTCCACGTTGTTTAAGATGGTGGGCTTGCCGAACAGTCCCTTCTGAGCCGGGAAGGGCGGTCTGGGCCTGGGCTCGCCGCGGTTGCCCTCGATGGAGGTCATGAGGGCGGTCTCCTCGCCGCAGACGAAGGCGCCTGCTCCCAGTCTCAAGTCAATGTCAAAGTTAAATCCAGTTCCGAAAATATCCTTGCCCAAAAGCTCCATATCCCGGGCCTGCTGGATGGCGATCTTTAAGCGCTCCACGGCGATGGGGTACTCGGCGCGGACGTAGATGTAGCCCTGGCTTGCGCCGATGGCGTATCCGGCGATGGCCATGGCCTCCAGCACCGCGTGGGGATCTCCCTCCAGGATGGAGCGGTCCATGAACGCTCCCGGGTCACCCTCGTCGGCGTTGCAGCAGACGTATTTCTGGTCTGCGTCATTCTGCTTGGCCAGCTTCCACTTTAGGCCGGTGGGGAAGCCGCCGCCGCCTCTGCCCCGGAGTCCGCTGTCTAAGAGCGTCTGGATCACGTCGTCGGGAGTCATCTCCGTCAGAACCTTGCCCAGGGCCTCGTAGCCGCCGGTGCCGATGTACTCCTCGATGGATTCGGGATTGATGATGCCGCAGTTGCGCAGAGCGATGCGGTGCTGCTTCTTGTAGAAGTCGGTGTCAATGAGGGCCTTCACGCCGGCGGGGGTCACAGTCTCCTGGTACAGAAGACGCTTCACCACGCGGCCCTTTAACAGGTGCTCAGAGACGATCTCCGGGATGTCCTCCTCCTTCACCATGGAGTAGAAGGCGGCGTCCGGGTAGACGATCATGATGGGCCCCAGGGCGCAGAGACCGTGACAGCCGGTCTGCACAACGGCGACCTCGTCGGTCAGCCCCTGTTTGGCCAGCTCTTCTTTCAGTTTTTCCATAATTTTCTGGCTTCCGGAGGAGGTGCAGCCCGTTCCTCCGCATACCAGTACGTGCGAACGATACATAAGCGCTTTCCTCCTTATTTGATATCTGCGGAAGCCAGGGTGTACTCCTCAATCACGTGGCCTCCCACCAGGTGGCGGTCCACAACCTCGGCCGCTTTCTGGGGATTCATTTTGATATAGGTTACTTTGGGTTTGCCGGGCTCCATCACTTCCACGATGGGCTCATACTGGCACAGGCCGATGCAGCCGGTCTGTGTGACGGCAATTCTGTCCGTCAGCCCTCTCTCCTGCACCAGGTTGGAGAGAGTGTTGAGTACGGGGCGCGCCCCGCTGGCGATGCCGCAGGTGGCCATGCCCACCACGACACGGGTATGTGTATGATCTTCCGCTCTCATGCTCACTTGATTCTGCATTTTGCTGCGGATTGCTCTCAGCTCTTCAAGAGATTTCATAATTCGTTCCTCCTATCCTGCAAGTCCTACAGACTTGCGCCGCCGTCAGTTTCTAATTTGTTTTCTGTCAGATAGTCCGAGATGTAGGACGATACCTCCGGAGAATTTAGGGGGATGTCTCCCAGAATCTCCCGGAATTCCCGGGTGTCCAGAGTGAAGGATTTCCCGTCGTACTCGTAGGTGTAGCAAAAATCTGTGTCCGGGTGATAGACGATCAGGTCGTGGATCACGCCGGAGATGTCCCCCAGGGGCATGCGGTCGATGTGGGACAGCACAAACACCGCCGTCACCGTGGTTCCCTTTCCGGGGGCAGAGCGGATGGCAAAGGTGCCGCCGGTGCTCTCCGCCGCGTACTTAAAAAAAGGAACGCCAAGCCCAACTCTGCGGGTGGTCCTAGTGGTGAAAAACGGGTCTGTCACCTGGCTGACCTGCTCCTCGGTCATGCCGCATCCGTCGTCCGCGATGACCACCGTCAGCCGGTCCCCTCGGGTGTCGGCCGTCACGGCGATCGTCACTAGGGAGGCGTCTGCGCGGGTGGAATTCTCCGCCACATCCAGAATATTCAGGGCGATCTCCGTCATCATGGGGCTACTTGTACTTGGCCAGGATGCCGGGGATCTGGTCGGGGGTCAGCCGTCCGTACACTTCCTCGTTGATCATCATGACAGGGGCCAGACCGCAGGCGCCGACGCAGCGGCAGGAATCCAGAGAAAATTTGCCGTCGGGCGTGCACTGTCCGTTGGTGATGCCCAGAATCTCTTCCAATTTTTTAAAGATATCTCCGGATCCTTTTACGTAGCAGGCTGTACCCAGACATACGGAAATCTGATACTTTCCTTTGGGCTGGAGTGCGAATTGCGAATAGAATGTGGACACTCCATAGATCTTTTCCAGGGGGATGCCGGTCTCATCCGAAATCATGGTCTGCACTTCGATGGGAAGATAGCCGTAGATTTCCTGAGCTTTCTGCATAATCGGCATCAGGCACCCTTTGGTGTCCTTGAGCTGGGCGATGGCTTCCTTTAACTCCATCTCCTGCTCTTTGGTTCCGGAAAATGGAACCGTCTGTTTTTTGCAAGCCATTTTAGAACCTCCTCATTACAGTCGTCAAATCATGCAGTACATAAAGGTATAGTAGCACAAACAGATGTAAAAATCCACTAAAAAAATCAGTTTTGATATAAAAATAACAAATTTTTTCTGTTGATAATTGCCAATACGGATGGTATTCTAAAGCTATTGATATGTGACAAATATGGCAAAATCCGCAGCGGCGGATGATGGATTGACTGCAGAAAGGATGGATTGGCGATGACGGTAGAAGATGTGCGGGCGGCCCTGGGGGCCAGAGTGCTGGTGGGAGAGGAACACCTGGACCGGGAAGTGCGGACCGCCTGCGGTTCCGATATGATGAGTGATGTGCTGGCATTTTCCAAGGATCACGGGGTGCTGCTCACCGGCCTGGTGAACCCCCAGGTGGTGCGGACGGCGGAGATGCTGGATATTGTCTGCATTATTTTTATCAGGGGCAAGAAGGCGGATGAGAAGCTTCTCCAGATGGCGAGGGAGAGAGATCTGGTGATTCTGGAGACCGGGCACCGGATGTTCACGGCCTGCGGCCTGCTCTACGAGGCCGGCCTGCGGGGAGGTGCGATCTGATGGAGGAGGCGATTGTATTAAAATATGAAGTTTCTCCAGACGATTTTACCAGGGCGGGGGAGGCCAGCAGCGATGTGAAGAGCAAGCTGAAGCAGATGGGAGTGCCCCCGGACGCGGTGCGCAAGGTGGCCATCGCCATGTACGAGGGGGAGATCAACATGGTGATCCACGCCCAGGGCGGGGAGATCACCGTCTCCATCACGCCGGAGAAGATTGTCATGGTGCTGGCGGACGTGGGTCCGGGGATCCCGGATGTGGAGCTGGCCATGCGGGCCGGCTACTCCACGGCTCCCGACGCCATCCGCTCCTTGGGCTTCGGCGCCGGCATGGGACTGCCCAACATGAAAAAGTATACGGATGAGATGAACATAGATACGACCGTCGGCGTGGGCACGACGATCACGATGGTGGTGAATTTGTAATGGATAAATTTTATCATTCCGTCCATCTGGAGGAGTCGCTGTGCAGGGGCTGCATCAACTGCATCAAGCGCTGCCCCACCCAGGCCATCCGGGTGAGAAACGGAAAGGCGCGGATCAACAGCAAGTTCTGCATCGACTGCGGGGAGTGCATCCGGGTATGTCCCCATCACGCCAAGCAGGCGACCTACGACAAGCTGGACACGATCAAGAAATACAAGTATACGGTGGCCCTTCCGGCCCCGTCCCTCTACGGCCAGTTCAACAACCTGGAGGACGTGAACATTGTGCTGAACGCTCTCCTGCTCATGGGCTTTGACGATGTGATGGAGGTGGGGGCGGCGGCGGAGCTGGTGAGCGAGGCCACCAGGGCTTACATAGAGGAACACCAGGAAAATCTGCCCCTCATCAGCACGGCCTGCCCGTCGGTGGTGCGGCTGATCCGGGTGCGGTTTCCCAATCTGATCCCCCACCTTCTGCCCCTAAATCCCCCGGTGGAGGTGGCGGCCTGCATGGCGGCGAAGCGGGCGATGGAGAGGACGGGACTGGCCAGGGAGGACATCGGCATCTGCTTCATCTCCCCCTGCCCGTCCAAGGTGACCTACGCCAAGTCCCCCTTAGGGACGGAGAAGAGCCAGATCGACCGGGTTTTGGCCATCAAGGACGTGTACCCCATTCTGCTCTCCTGCATGAAGGCGGTGGGCCCGGACCCGGCGGAGATCGGCACGGCGGGAAAGATCGGGGTCAACTGGGGGCGGAGCGGCGGGGAGGCCGGAGGCCTCTTCACGGAGAGCTACCTGGCGGCGGACGGCATCGAGAATGTGATCCGGGTGCTGGAGGATCTGGAGGATCAGAAGTTCTCCAACCTGAAGTTTGTGGAATTGGACGCCTGCAGCGGCGGCTGCGTGGGCGGCGTGCTGACGGTGGAGAATCCCTACGTGGCGGAGGTGAAGCTAAAGCGGCTGCGCAGGTATCTGCCCGTGGCCAGAAGCCACATGGAGACGGAGCACGGGGAGGAGTTCATGAACTGGTCGAAGGAAGTGGACTACGAGCCGGTATTCTCTCTGGGGCAGAATATGCGGGAGAGCTTTTCCAGGCTCAACCAGGTGGAGCGGCTGATGAAGAAGCTGCCCGGCCTGGACTGCGGCTCCTGCGGGGCGCCCACCTGCAAGGCCCTGGCGGAGGACATTGTCCGCGGGGAGGCCAGGGAGGAGGACTGTGTGTACTACCTGCGGGAGAGCCTGCACAAGCTCTCCACGGAGGTCTCCCACCTGGCGGACGACATGGCAGCGGGTGACAGGGACGGCCGGGAGACCCTGCTGCTTCTGAAGCAGTATATACAGAAGATTTCTGACGATATGGCAAAACTGGACGAGGAGAAGAGATAGCGATGACGGTGAGGGAACTGGCGGATACGGGAAACTATCAGTTGATCAATCTGGGGGACGGCGAGAGGAAGATCGGGAAGGTGTTCTGCTGCGACCTTCTGAGCATCGCCATGGGCCGGGCGCCGGCGGACTGCGCCTGGGTGACGGTCATGGGCAACATGAACACGCTGGCGGTGGCATCCCTGGCGGATGTGTCCTGCGTGGTGCTGGCGGAGGGGACGGCTCTGGACGAGGCCTCCGTCAGAAAGGCAGAGGAGCAGGGGATTTCCGTGCTGGCCTCGGAGAGGCCCATCTTTGAGACCGCCCTGGAGATTTACCGGCTGACCCAGTGAGCGAAGGGGCGCGCTGGATGAGAGGAGGTGAAGTCGGTGGAGCTGTACTATGACCTGCACATTCATTCCTGCCTGTCCCCCTGCGGGGACAATGACATGACGCCCGCCAACATTGTGGGGATGGCGGCGGTGAAGGGGCTGGACGTGATCGCCGTCACGGACCACAATTCCTGCAAGAACTGTGAGGCGGCCATGGCGGCGGGGGAGGAGTACGGGGTGCTGGTGGTCCCCGGCATGGAGATCTGCACGGCGGAGGAGGTGCACGCCGTCTGCCTGTTTCCGGACCTTTCCCGGGCCATGGAATTTGACAGGCTGGTCCATGACCAGCTGCCGCCGGTGAAAAACCGCCCGGACATCTTCGGGGATCAGCAGATCTACGGCTGCGACGACAGGATCTGCGGGGAGGAGCCGTGGCTTCTCATCAACGCCTGCCAGATCTCCTTTGACGGGCTGTGGGAGCTGGTGCGGGGGCTGGACGGGGTGATGTTTCCCGCCCACATCGACAAATCCGCCAACAGCCTCATAGGAAACCTGGGAATGATCCCCCCGGACAGTCAGTTCCTGACGGCGGAGGTGAAGGATCTGACCAAACTCCACGGGCTGAGGCGGGAGCACCCGTACCTGGAACAGTGCCGGATCATCAGCGATTCGGACGCCCACTATCTGGGGGATATCCATGAGCCGGAGCTGACGATCCCGGTGCGGGAGAGGAGCATCCAGGGGGTGATCGACACGCTGCTGGGGAGCGCGGGGACGGACGAGAACATCTCTAAGTTTTTGTAAGTTTTATTAGAATATAAAGTAATTTGACTAAGTTGTGATCGGGGCGCTATAATAAAGTCAACAACTCAAAGAACTGCGGCATATATCCGCGAACGTCACATGCCCGGCCGGGCGGCGGGGCATGTGATCCACTCAAATTTTCAGGAGAGGAAGGTAAGTAGTTATGGCATCACCGATCATCACCAAAATGGAAGTGTATCCGGTAGCAGGCAAGGACTGCATGGAGCTGAATTTAAGCGGCGCACATTCCCCGTTTTTCACGAGAAATATCGTGATTCTCCACGCGGACAATGGGGAGATGGGAGTGGGAGAGGTTCCCGGGGGAACCAAGATCACATCTGCCCTTGAGGAGTGCATCCCGATTGTGGAGGGAACCAGACTGGCAGAGTACAAGAGCACCCTTTTGAAGGTGAAGGCACACCTGGACAGCAAGGGCGAGGTGGACGTGAGAGGAAACCAGACCTTTGACCTGCGCACCGGCGTGCACGTGATCACCGCCATCGAGGCCCCCTGCCTGGATCTGATGGGCAAATACCTGGATGTTCCGGTGTGCGAGCTGCTGGGCGACGGCCAGCAGAGGGACAAGGTGCGCATGCTGGGCTACCTGTTCTTCGTGGGCGACAGAAACAAGACGGACCTTCCCTACGACTCTGAGCCGGACGCCGACTGCGAGTGGTACCGGATCCGCCACGAGGAGGCCCTCACGGCGGACAAGATCGTGGCTTTCGCCAAGGCGACCCACGAGAAGTACGGCTTCCAGGACTTCAAGCTGAAGGGCGGCGTGCTTCCGGGCGACCAGGAGATGGAAGTGATCCGGGAGTTAAAGAAGGCCTTCCCCGACGCCAGAATCGACCTGGATCCCAACGGCGGATGGACCCTGGAGCAGGCCTGCGAGTATGTGAAGGGCATGAAGGGCATCCTGACCTACTGCGAGGATCCCTGCGGAGCTGAGGGCGTTTACTCTGGAAGAGAGATCATGAGCGAGTTCAGACGCCGCACCGGCTTCCCCACCGCCACCAACATGATCGCCACTGACTGGAGAGAGGTGGGACATTCCTTAGAGTCCCAGTCTGTGGACATCATCCTGGCTGACCCCCACTTCTGGACCATGAGCGGTTCCGTGCGGGTTGCCCAGATGTGCCACGACTTTGGATATACATGGGGCTCCCACTCCAACAACCACTTTGACATTTCCCTGGCGATGTTCACTCAGGTGGGAGCGGCAGTTCCCGGCGAGTACAATGCCCTGGACACCCACTGGATCTGGCAGGAGGGACTGGAGAGACTGACCAAGGAGCCCCTTCAGATTGTGGACGGCTGCGTGGAGGTTCCCAAGAAGCCGGGCCTGGGCATCGAGGTGGATATGGAGCAGGTGAAGAAGGCTCATCAGCTGTATCTGGACAACTGCCTGGGCGGCAGAGACGACTCCGTGGGCATGCAGTACCTGATCCCCGGCTGGAAGTTCGATCCCAAGAGACCCTGCCTGGTGAGATAAGACGATAGTTTCATCTTTCGATTTGGCATACAAAACCTTATAAGGACAGCAGAAAACCCGGTGTGAGCAGCCGGGTTTTCTGCCGTCTTGAGGATTCTTTTTGCACCCTATTCTCTTAAAAAAATTAAGAAAACGAGAAAATATAATAATTTTACTTATAGAATAGACGGGGATATAATAGGGGCAGAGAGGCGGGGAGGAAGCTCCCCGGACCGGAAAAACAGTCTGAAAGAATGATTCATTCGGAAAGGAAGAGGTATGAGCATTCCACTGTACATCAAAATCAAAGATCAGGACAACGTGGCCATCGCCGTCAATGAGATCAAGGCGGGCACGGAGGTGATGGAGGGGATCGTGGCGGCCCAGGATATCCCCCAGGCCCACAAGATTGCCCTGGAGGACATCAAAAAGGGCGGAGCCATCATCCGCTACGGGGTGGTGCTGGGCTACGCCCTGGAGGACATCCCAAAGGGCAGCTGGATCAACGAGCACATGCTGGAACTCCCCACACCCCCAGATGTGGACAATATGGAGTACGGCACCAACCTTGTGACCGACCTGCCGGAGCCGCCGGTCACCACCTGGGAGGGGTATCGGAATCCCTGGGGAGGCCCTGCGGGCACCAGGAATATTCTGGGAATCAGCACCACCGTCCAGTGCGTCACCGGCGTGCTGAACGTGGCGGTGGAGAGAATGAAAAAGGAACTCCTCCCCAAATACCCCAACGTGGACGACATTGTGCCGGTGAATCACCCCTACGGCTGCGGCGTGGCCATCAACGCCCCGGAGGCCAAGGTGCCCATCCGCATTCTCCGCAATCTGGCCAAGCACCCCAACTTCGGCGGACAGCTGATGGTGGTGTCCTTGGGCTGCGAGAAGATGACGGTGGATATGCTCATCGACCAGGCGGACATCAGCCCGGAGAACGTGATCGTTCTCCAGGAGGAGAAGGGATTTGACGCCATGATCGACGCCCTCATGAGGATGGCGGAGAAGAAGTTAAAGATTTTAAATGAGAGAAAGAGGGAGACTCTGCCCTTGTCGGACCTGCTCGTCGGCATGCAGTGCGGCGGCAGCGACGCCTTCTCCGGTGTGACAGCCAACCCGTCCGCCGGCTACGCCGCCGACATGCTGGTGAAGGGCGGCGCCACGGTGATGTTCTCCGAGGTGACGGAGGTGCGGGACGGCGTCTACCTGCTGGCCCACCGCTGTGTGAGCGAGGAGGTGGAGAAGAAGCTGGCTGCGGAGATGAAGTGGTATGACAACTACCTGCTGAACGGCCAGGTGGACCGCAGCGCCAACCCCACCCCCGGCAATAAGAAGGGCGGCCTGGCCAACATCGTGGAGAAGGCCATGGGATCCATCGCCAAGTCCGGGACCTCACCCATCGTGGAGGTGCTCTCCCCCGGGGAGAAGCCCACGAAGCACGGGCTGATCTACGCCGCCACCCCCGCCAGCGACATCGTCTGCGGCCCCTGCCAGCTGGCCTCCGGCATCGGCCTGCAGGTGTTTATGACCGGGCGGGGAACCCCCTACGGCCTGGCCATCGCCCCGGTGATCAAAGTCTGCTCCAGAAATGACATGAAGGAGCAGTGGCCGGACCTCATCGATGTGAATGCCGGCCCCATCGCCACAGGAGAGTCCACCATCCCGGAGATCGGAACGGAACTCTTCAACGAGATCATCGACGTGGCCAGCGGCAGAAAGCAGAGCTTTGCGGAGAAGTATAAGCTCCACAACGACCTGTGCATCTTCAACCCGGCGCCCATCACCTGATGGCTTGAGAAGTTTGATATATGTTTGCTGCGAGAGTGCTGCAGAATGCGGAGAGCGTGTTCTGCAGCGCTTTTTGTTTAATAGGAAACTTCGTTCCCTATTAAATAAAAACGCTCCGCTGTGGATGCGCACTCCGCGCTTAAGGAAATTGGTTGCTGACGCAACCGCGCTCCGGCGCGAGTGTGCGCAGAAGCGCACACTTTTTCAATTCTGAACGGGAAGCGCCGCTGCGGGGGCAGCGCTTTAAGAATATTGTAAATATTTTTTCCTTGTCTTTTGGGGCGAATTGGTGTATAAGTGTATTAATAGTATTAGTACAGTTGGGAGGGAAGCGGATGATTGTCCTGGATTATAAGGACCGGCGGCCCATCTATGAGCAGGTGGCGGAGCGGCTCCAGGAGCTGATGCTCCTGGGGATTCTGGAGCAGGATGAGAAGCTGCCGTCTGTGCGAGGGCTGGCGGTGGAGCTGTCCATCAACCCCAATACCATCCAGAGAGCCTATATGGAACTGGAGCGGCAGGGATACATTTACTCTGTCAAGGGGAAGGGGAGCTTTGTGGCGGATGTGAGCGCCGCCAGGGAGGCCAGGCTGGGGGAGCTGAAGGCGGAGCTGGGAGATCTGGCGGCCAGGGCTGTGCAGTTGGGCGTGGGCCCGGAGGATTTCCTCAAAATGGCGGGAGACGCATATGGAAAGGCAGGGGAGAAGACGTGATTGAGACGGTGAATCTGACAAAGCGATTTGATGATATTGTGGCGGTGGACCATATAAATGCCCAGATCCGGGATGGGAGCGTGTTCGGCCTGGTGGGAACCAACGGGGCGGGAAAGAGCACATTCCTGCGCCTGCTCTCCGGCATCTTAAAGCCTGATGAGGGGACGATTTCCATCGACGGGGAGCCGGTGTACGAGAGGGAGGCTGTGAAGGCGCGATTCTTCTACATCTCCGACGACCAGCATTTTTTGGGCAACGGCACGCCGAGGGATATGATGGAATTTTACCGGAAATGCTATCCCGGGTTCGACTGCGGGCGCTACCGGAAACTGCTGGACAGTTTCGGCCTTCCGGCCAGCCGCAAGATCAGCACGTTCTCCAAGGGAATGAAAAAACAGCTGTCGGTGCTGTGCGGCCTCTGCTCCGGGACGGACTATCTGTTCTGCGACGAGACCTTTGACGGGCTGGACCCGGTGATGCGCCAGACGGTGAAGAGCCTCTTCGCCGCGGACATGGAGGAGCGGAATATGACCCCCATCATCGCCTCCCACAACCTGCGGGAGCTGGAGGATATCTGTGACCATGTGGGTCTGCTCCACAAGGGGGGAATCCTGCTCTCCAGGGATTTGGACGAGATGAAGACGACCATCCACAAGGTGCAGTGCGTGCTGGCGGAGGGGACGGACGAGACAGCCTTAAACGGCCTGGAGATCATCCGCAGGGAGAGCCGTGGAAGGCTGCTGACCCTGACGGTGCGGGGGGAGAGGGAAGCGGTGGAGGCGGCGATGCAGGCCGCGGGGACCGTATTTTACGAGCTGATCCCCCTGTCCCTGGAGGAGATATTTATCAGTGAAACGGAGGTGGCCGGTTATGACATCAAAAAACTGGTTTTTTAAGGGGATGACAGAGGAAATCAAGCGCAGACTGTGGGCGGCTGCTCTGTCGGCGGTGATCTTTTTCTTCTCTTTTCCGGTGGTGATGGTCTACCTGACCACGGTGGCGTATGTGGATACGGACATCAACCGGAAGATGCGGCTCGCCTCCGACGCCCTGAACATCCTCTCCTACAGGAACGGATGGACCGGCTTCCTGATGGCGGTGCTGGCGGTGGTGCTGGGGATTTCCGGCTTCTCCTACCTCAATTCCCGGAGAAAGGTGGATTTTTACCACAGCCTTCCCGTCCGGCGGGAGAAATTGTTCGCGGTGCAGTACACCACCGGGATCCTGATTGCGGCGGTTCCCTATCTGGTGTTTGTGCTGACGGCGGCGGCGATCGCCTCGGCCTACGGGGTCTCCCCGGCGGACGCCTTCTCCACGGCGCTCAAAGGCTGGGGATTTGAGATGCTGTCCTTCCTGGTTCTGTACACCACGGCGGTGATCGCTGTGATGATGACGGGAAATACGGTGGTGGCCCTGCTGGGCTTCGGTGTGTTCAACGGGTTCTTCCCCCTGTTTCTGGGCATGTGGAGCGGTCTGGCGGAGAATTGCCTGGACACGTTCTGCAATTACGATCTGATGGCTGGCTGGGTGCCGAGAACTTCGCCCCTGGCTTTCTATATATCAGGATTTTCAGAGGATATGGCGGCGGGAAAAGTGATTTCCCGGCTGGCAGTGAGCGCCATTCTTCTGCTGATCGCCGTGGTGCTTCATAAAAAACGTCCGTCTGAGGCAGCGGGGAAAGCGATGGCCTTCTCCATCAGCCAGCCAGTGATTGGGGTTCTGCTCGTGACGGAGTTCTCCGTGGCGGGATTGATATTTTTCTGGTCTCTGGGAAGCGGGAGCCTGGGCTGGGCGCTGTTCGGCCTCCTGGCGGGGGGCGTGTTGTCCCACTGCGTGATCGAGATTATCTACCATTTTGATTTTAAAAAGCTGTTCTGCTGCAAAGGCCAGCTGGCCCTGTCCCTGATTCTGGGGTTTGGATTTTTTGCCCTGTTCCGCTGGGACCTCACCGGCTATGACGGCTGGATTCCCGCTGAGGACAAGGTGCAGTCGGCGGCGGTCTACTGCAACAACCTGGATGGCTGGGTGGATTACGGGTATTTCGGCGCAGCCGGCGAGGAGTACGAGGGCGGCCACTGGAACTGGCAGTCGGTCCAGGACCGCGTGTTTGCGGACATGAGCTTGGCGGATGCGGGCCTGGCCTGCGAGGTGGCGGAGAGATGGCAGAGTCTCCCGCAGCCGGAGGAGGATGATTACAGCTGGGACTATGTGTACGTCAAGTTCCAGATGAACAGCGGGCGCCAGGTTCTGCGCCGGTACCGTTTCCCCCAGGGGACGCTGGAGGAAGCATTCCAGATGATCTATGAGGATCCTGGGTACAAGGCGGGGAGATACCCGGTGCTGTCCATGGATCCCGGGGAGGTGGAGGAGGTCCAGCTCTCTGTGAAGGGGGAGCGGCAGCTCCTGAAAAAACAGGCGGCGGTCTCCGGGGAGCAGCTGGGCGCTCTGCTGGAGGCGTACCAGGAGGACTTGAGGGGGCTGACCCTGGAGGAGTCGGGGGAGGCCCCCCTGGCGGAGATCCGTTTCCTGGACGGGCAGAGGCTGAAGGCGGTGGAGATCGGCCAGATGCGATATAGCAGCGATGTGGAGTATTATCCCATCTACCCGGCCTGCTCCCGCACTGTGAGCTGGCTGGCCGCGGCCGGCATCCCCGTGGACCGGAAGATAGATCCGGACTCCATCCGCTCCGTGCAGGTGGAGGTGGAAGTGGAGGAACTGGTATCCTCGGAGACGGTTCTCGGGGCGGACACCTACGAGGAACAGGTTTTGGTCAGCAGCTACAAGACCTATATGGAGACAGACCGGGAGGTGATCCGCCGGCTGGCGGAGCGCATGATCTATGCCCCCTACCGGGAGTACCAGAATCTCAGCGAGTGGGATGGGTATACGTACCTGGATGTGAATTTTTACGCGGGGAGCGCGGAGGAAGCCCTGTCCCGGGGGAACGGAGATTACACCAGGACGGACCAGGGAGAAATCTATTACACGCTGCGGTTTTACATTCCGGACTCTCCCCTCTCGGAGGAACTGAGGGAGAGGGCCCTGGAGCATGAGGAGCCTTCCATGGGATAAGTGTTCACAGTGGGGGAGGAGCCGGCGGAAAATGAAATGCGAAGAACAGAAAGGCGGGTGGTATCGTGCCCCTTCGGCGGCTTCAACTCCATGACCGCGTGAACATCCGAGCCATCAAGCCTATGACCGACAGGGACTATACCGTTCGGGGGTGCACGGCTCTTCTGGATGCCATCGGCGGAGCGATCCATCACATCGGCAATGTCCACAAGTACGCCCGGCAGCCAGATGTCCCGGAGCATACGCTGTTTATCATCACCACGGACGGAATGGAGAATGCGAGCCGGTTTTACAGCAGCGACCGGGTGAAGCAGATGATCGAGCGAGGCGATCTCTGCGGTTCGCGGCAGCGCCCCGCTCGGCGCAGATTGGAAGTGCCGGATCGACGAGGACTGCGAAAAACGAGGAAAAGGCAAAAAGAGATAAGCCGCACGAACATGAGGAGAGGGGATGGCGTAAGCCATCTTCCTCTCTTTTTGTGAAACTGTTTGGAACGATTTATTTCCGGGCAGCCCAATTGTGCGCTGCTTAGGGAGCGGTGAAATGCGCCCGCGCGGCCATGGCGCACAGTTGCCTGACGCATGACAATACAAGGGATGAAAGTTTGATAAAACACATATTTTCAGCAAATATTCAATAAAATAGTAGAAATCACTGCTGATTTCAAAAATATATATCTGTTAAAACGATGTTAAGATACAAAAAAAGGATACAGAAGATATTGACAGAGATCAAAAAGGTGGTATAGTAATTATAAAGGGAAATTTGGATCTCGCCACAACACACAACATTTAGAAGGAGGGATGATTATGGTTGAAAGGAAGTTTCGTGTATTCAGCGGAGGACAGACACAGCCGGTTCCGATCTCGGCACTGATACAGGCGGCGAACCGTTTCCACTGCACAATCTATATGGAAATCGGATCGAAGCAGTACAACATGAAGGACTATGACGAGTGCCAGAGCGGCGTGCAGTCGGTGAACAAGATCTGCGTGCTGCGGTTTGACGGGGCAGACGAGCAGGAGGCAGAGGGAAGATTCCAGACATTATTTGGAGGATATTCAAGAGCGGTATGAGAAAGTGTGAAGAAGAAAGAGAATAGCAGTTCTGACGTGGAAAGAAAAACGTCGGAACTGCTTTTTTTTGCGATGAAAGTCCCGGACAGCGACGATATGGGCGCATGCTTGCATGCAAGACCATATCGGCATTGTCCGGGCTGGACGGAATGAGGAGGAAGGCCGGTAGGCCGGAGTCCGAATGCCGTCCCGGATTGCGGGAGCGCGAAGCGCGCAGCAATCCGCTTTCATCGCTATTTTTCTCCCATAATATAGGTGATGACGCCCCCCGCCAGCGCCAGAACCACGCCCAGGATCACGGTGCCGGCGCCCAGAGACGCCAGCTGACCGAACAGCCCCGTATTGTAGAAAATGGCAAAGGGGGATGCCAGGATCAGGCCGAAGATGGCGCAGTAGGTCTGGATGCCGTACTGTTCAAACAGGTAGGTGATCAGCTTGGCGATGAGGAAGATTCCCAG